>CAZZIG010000143.1:0-28109 GCA_964653975.1 uncultured Acidimicrobiaceae bacterium | reverse complement strand
GACGTGACTCGAGCGGAGCGGGAGCTCACCGGCCAACGGCAGGATCGGCCCTGATCCGTCCGGCTTTCAAACCTCCGAATTTCGCATGCCATGTAGCCTCGGATCGTGCTTCTGGAGAGAGAGGGAGAACTCGGTCTCCTCACCGATCTTCTCGCCGACGTCGGCTCATCGGGTGGCAAGGTCGTTCTGATCCGGGGTGAGGCCGGGATCGGCAAGAGCTCCCTGGTTGGGGAGTTCCTGAGCTCGGTTGCGGACATCGCACACACCCACATCGGTTTCTGCGACGACTTGGAGACGCCCCAGCCACTGGGCCCTCTTTGGGACTTCTCCCGCTCCGAGCCGGCGCTTCGGAAAGCACTTCGGAGCCGTGACCGCCAGGCGGTACTGGAGAGCTTCTTCGACCTCATGGCAGGTTCTCTGCGTCCCACCGTGGTAGTCATCGAGGACACCCAGTGGTCCGACGAGGCGACCCGCGACGTCATCAAGTATTTGGGCCGTCGGATGGACAGGGCCAACGGGCTGCTTCTTCTCACCCATCGCATCGGAGAAGTCGATCGTGATCACCCGCTGCGGGCGGTAATCGGCGACCTGCCACCCCAAAACGTAACTCGTATCGAGCTCGGGGGTCTTTCGAGATCCGGGGTGGCCGAGCTCGTCAGCGACTCGGGGCTCGATCCGGACCTCGTGTTCTCGGCTACCAAGGGCAACCCCTTCCTGGCGACGGAGTTGGCCAGTGTTGGAGGCGAGGGTGTGCCCGCCTCGGTGCGGGACTCTGTGGTGACCCGGGTCGGGAAGCTGTCCCAAAGCGCCCGGGAGATGTTGAGAGTCATGTCGGTGATTCCGGACCGGATCTCCCGGGAGGATCTCCCTCGGCTTGTTGGTGGGTCCCATGATGAGCTCGCCGAAGGGGAGAGGCTGGGGCTGTTGGAGTTGGACGAGGATTCCGTATCGTTTCGTCATGAGTTGATCAGGCGCGCCGTCGAGTCGTCTCTGACGATCATTGAAAGCGTGGGTATCCACCGTCGTCTCCTCGACGTGCTCCCCGATGAGACCGATCCCGCCAGGCTGGTGCATCACGCCCGGGGAGCCAATGACATCGACCGCCTCGTGGTCCACGCCCCTGTGGCGGCCATGGCGGCGGCTGAGGTCGGGAGCCATCGTGAGGCGGCAGCCCAGTTCCGTGCCCTCGAGCCGCACCTGCGCCTTCTCGAGCCGGACAGGTGCGCCGACATCCTGAGCCGGTGGGCTCTGATTGAGCACTATCTGGAGAGGGTCGAGGCGATCGAGATCCTCGACCGGGCGATAGAGCTGTATAGGGAGGCTGGATCCGTCGAGGACCTGGCCCGGGCACTGGTCTTGGGTGTCGAAGTGAACCGGACCCACGGGCGGCCCGGTGTTGCCAGAGTGTGTGCCCTCGAGGCGATCCGGCTCCTGGAGTCAGGGGAGCCGAGTCACCGTCTGGCACAAGCCCTGGTGGCGTACTCCTGGCTGCTGATCCACTCAGGTCAGATAGACCAAGCTGAGGCTGTCGCCGACCGGGCGATCGGAGTCGCCGAGGAGACCGGAGCCGAGTTGGCCCTGATCAGTGCCCTCGGCGTGAAGGGAACTCTGGTGTATGTGCGGGGGGAGTCCGGCGGGCTGGACATCATGGAGCAACTGCGTCAGCGCGCCCGTCGTGGCGGCTACCGCTACGAGGAGGTTCTGACCCAGCTCCGGATGGCGGAGGTCGCCCTGGAGATAAGGGACATCGACAGGGCGTCCGACTTCTCGGTCCGGGCGAAGAGCACCGCCAGCCGCTACGAACTGCCCATCTTGGAGACCAAAGCGAGCCTGGTGCGCGCCGAAGCCCTGCTCTGGGCGGGCGCATGGGCTGAGGCCGAAGACCTGGCGACGGAGACGATCGGCCGACGCTCCACCGCCGATGTGCGTCTCGCAGCCATCCTCGGTCTGATACGAACCCGGACCGGTCGCGGAAGCGCCGTCGAATACTTGGACCAGGCTTGGTCCCTCGCCGTGGAGAGTGGTGAAATCGACCACCTACTGCGTTCTGCGGCTGCCATCACTGAGCGGATGTGGGTCGTTGATACACCTGACAACGCCCGGTTCGAAGAGTTCCGGGACCTCGTTGACCGGGGAATCAGGTTCGAATATCCCTGGCCGGCGGGATCTTTGGCGCTGTGGATGTGGAAGTCGGGTGGTCTCGATGAGCCAGCGGACGGGCTTCCCGCACCGTACCGGGACCTCATGTCCGACCGGGTCGATCAGTCGGCGTCTTTTTGGGGGTCGAGACAGGTCCCGTATGAGAAGGCGATCGCGCTCTTATCGGGAGACGTGTCACAGCGACTGGAGGCGCTTGAGCTGCTGAACACTCTCGGCGCGACGGCCGTGGCGGCCCGGGTGAGAAAGGAACTGCGAGACGAGGGTGTTCCAACTCCGCGGGGCAAAGGCAAGGTGACGAGGAGCCACGCCGCGGGTCTCACCGGGCGCCAGGCAGAGGTCCTCCAACTTCTCGCCGAGGGTTTGACTAACACCGAGATCGCCGATCGCCTGTTCGTCTCGCCGCGGACCATCGAGCACCACGTCTCGGCGATTCTGGCGAAACTCGACTCCTCTACCAGGGATGAGGCGGTGCACAGGGCCCGAGACGAGGCGCTGATCGAGACCTGAATCGCGTACCTCCTCAACCATATGTGGGGGTCTCTCCCCGATGGCCCGTTCGCCGGTCGTCGATACGGTCGAGGGACATCGACCTAGAACAGAGGAGATTCGTATGTCGCTGTACATGGATGTTCACACCATCGCGGGAGGGGTGTCCGTCGCTGATGTAGCGGAGGCGCATGTCAAGGACCTACAGACCGGCGCCAAGTACGGGGTGAGCTATCTCCGCTATTGGGTCGACGAGACGGCAGGAAAGATCTTCTGTCTCGTGGAGGCCGACAGCGCGGACGACGCCAACACCGTTCACCGGGAGGCTCATGGGCTCGTCGCCGACGAGATCTACCCGGTCAGTGAACACAACTGACCAGACGGAAACGCAATCAACAGAGAAATCAGGAGAGGGAAATGAAGAGAATCATCACATTGGGGATGCTGGCGGCAACGATGGTGCTGGTCACTGCATCAGTCGCACTCGCCGAACCGCCGGCCAACGCCGGGCAACCTACATGTGCGGGAGTAGACCTCGGCAATGGTCCACTCGGCAACCATGGCGACCACATCAAAGACGACTACGTCCACCCCGGGGAACCCGGCGGCGCCAAGGGCGGCCCAGCTCACTTCACCCATCCACCCGAGGTAGGTCCAGGCGCATCGTTCTGCCTCGAGCAAGCGCAGGCTCAGTCTCCGTCGACACCCCCAGGACAGGCATAACGGCACCGACGTTGATGTTGCGGAAGCGCGTAACAGTCAGCCCTTCGGAAGGGAATGTGCCTACTGGTGGAATCCAACGGTGAACTCCCACTCTCGCCCAGGCGAGAGTGGGACTCCTGGCAGATCTTGTGTGGAAGCCGACAGAAACCGACGATTAACAGGCATTCCGCCTGGTTGAAGGCAGTCTCTGAGTCGCCCCACGTAAGTGACTTGTGGGCCCACGTGGACTTGAACCACGGACCTCATCCTTATCAGGGATGCGCTCTAACCGGGCTGAGCTATGGGCCCATCTCTGAGACTTCCGAAACTCCTGCTAGCACATGGTGTTTCGGTGTCTATCGAAGACATTTTACCATTCGCCTCGTTGCAGCAAGAACGGGTGAGCCTGGACACATTGGGTCCCGGCACTGCGCTTGGGCAGGAGCGCGGGGAGTCGGAGGTCAACCGGATTGGTCGCGGCTCAACTCGCGTAAGGCCGGTCGGCCGGTGCGGCGAACTGCCGGATCGCCCGAAGTGGCAAGGCACTCGGAGATTTCGAGAGCGGTGATCGGAGTCCTCGACACCGTTTTCCGGTTGGCTCGAAGGGTCATGCCGATTCCCTTGTTCACCTGAGGGCCGTTCGCCATCGGCTCCCCTCTCGATCAACTCCAAACCGTGGAGGAAACGTGTGGCGGGGCGCACCCGGCAAGCTCCGTACTACTTCTGGATGCCCGATGATCGAGTTCCGTCAACCTCCGACTGGCCTCCGAAAGCCGTATGGGCTTCAGAGCAGTCGTTGCTCCATCGCGTAGACCGCGGCGCCCGCCCGGGTCGACACACCGATCTTGGCGTAGATGTTCTCGATGTGGCGCCCCACCGTCTTGGGTGAGATGAACAACTCCTCGGCCATCTCCCGGTTGGTGAGACCCCTGCTCATGACCTGGAGCACTTCGACCTCACGGTCGGTGAGGCCGTCGGGATTGGCCCATCCCGCTTCTTGGCGCTCCCCCCCGGCGGCGGCTATGACGCACTCGACAGCCCGCCGGTCGAGCCTGCCCGCGTCGACCTCGGCGCGGATCTGTGCCGAGGCCGCGCTCAGGTCCATGGCTTCCCGGTGCGGCCGTTCTGCAGTGAGGGCGGCCAGGACGTCGGCGGCTGCCAACAATCGCGCCTCCACGGGGAGAGAGTCGGCAACCGACTGACGGTGGTATCCCGAGCCGTCGAGACGCTCATGATGGCTGGAGGCCAGCATCGCCAGGGAAGCCAGTTGGGGGCATCGGGCCAAGATCCTCTGGGTCAGGTAGGGGTGCAACCGCACCTTCTCCCACTCGTCGGTGGACAGCGGGCCCGGCTTGTCCCAGATCCCGTTCTCGACTCCCACCCTGCCGACATCGTGGACCAGGCCGGCCCGTCGCACAACCTCCTCATCCTCGGTCGACATCCCCGCCTCCCTGGCGGCGCCGACGGCCAGGTCTGCCACCCGATGGGAGTGCCCCCGGGTCCACGGCGACTTCAAATCGACGAAGTCGGCGACGACGAAGAGGGCAGTGTCGAGGTCGTCCAGGTAGGACAACGGTCTGGGCTCCGCGGCGAGGACCTCGTCCCAGTCGGCCTCCGGGACGGTCACTGTCGTCTCATTGAAGGCGTCCACCACCGTTGGGTCGTACCCCTTGCCGCGACGACTCTCGAGGATCTCGTCGATGTCGGCGCCCATCGTCGAGAACACGTCGACATCCCTCGCCACGCTGTTGATGCGCACCTCGATGGGGACGTCCTCACCTTTCAACCCGGAAGGCAGGCCCTTGCCGTCCCATCGCTCATAGGCCGCCTCGAGGGCGGTGATCACCCGGTCGCCCAAGTGGAGACGTCGTGCCAGCATCGCCGCTACCTCACAGTGCGCGGCGAGGCCTGAGTCAGCGGGTTCGCGCATCGAGGACAGCGTCGCCGTCGTCTTCCTGAAAAGCGACTCACCCGGGGCCACCCCCTTGAAGATTCCAGTCATCACGCCCAACGGGCTGCCGTTCAGGTATGGCGCCATCGAAGCGTTGAAGGAGATCTCGTCGCCCCCGGTCGACCGGGCGGTCATATAGGCGTCGGCGGTGCAGCCCACGAAACGGAGAAGAGCCACCTGCTGGACGCATCGCACCCGCTCGTCGTCCAACCCCATGGTCCGGGCCAGCGCTACCGCCATCAGACTCGTGCGCAGCCCATGACCCATCGGCTGGCCCGTTCCGAGATCTGTGGCCAGGGACAACGACGCCAACAACTCGGTCAGACGGAGACCCTCACCCGGTGACGGCATGACGCCAAACCTAACCGTGGCCCCCGGAGGGTCCGCCGGAGAAATGGGGTGTTCGCCCGATGCGGCCCCCGATGGCAGCGGGATACGTTCTGAAGGACTATCACGAGAAGGAGGACGAGATGGCAACGGTCGACTTCGATGGGGTGGAGCTCTTCTACGAGCGATCCGGCTCCGGTGATCGCGTCGTGATGACCCACGGTGCCTGGAGCGACGGGAGGGCGTGGCAAGCGGTGACCGAGCACCGCACCGATCGGTTCGAGATCGTCGTCTGGGACCGTCGGGGCCACAGCAGGAGCGGAGACACCGATGGACCGGGGAGCTGCCGCCAGGACGCGGCCGATCTGGCTGCGTTGATCGAGCATCTCGACGGCACTCCGGTACACGCGGTCGGCAACTCTGCGGGCGGCAACGTCGTGCTCAACCTGGTGACGATGCGGCCCGACCTGGTCAAGAGCGCCGCGGTCCACGAGCCGGGGCCTTTCGGGCTCCTCTCCGACAGCGACGACCGGCGTCTGAGAGAGCTGATGAAGCACGAGATGGCCATGACCGAGCACGTGGAGCGTCTGGTGGGCGCAGGGAGACACCGCGAGGCGGCCCGCTACTTCGTCGACAACGTCGCGGTCGGCCCCGGCGCCTGGGACTCTTTCCCTGATGAGTTGAAGCAAACAATCGAAGGCAACGCCACGACGGTGCCCGACGACCTTCGCGACGGGTGGGACATCGGCTCAGTCGACCTCGACGCCCTTGCCGTCTCCCGGGTACCCCTCCTCATATCGACGGGCACCGAGAGCCCGGAGCTGGAGGCTGGAGCGGCCAGAGAGCTGGCTCGCCGAGTCCCGGCGTTGCTTGAAGAGATTCCGGGAGTGGGCCACATACCGCATCGGACCCATCCCGACGAATATGCGGCCATTGTCAGCGAATTCATCGCACGGGTGCAGTCGGGGTCGATCGTTGCGGGGGAGCGGGGATGAGACCTCGGGCGCTGAAGGTCGATGTGGCCGGTGAGGGTGAGCCTGTCGTACTGGTGCCGGGTGGTCTCACCGGTTGGGTCTCGTGGATACCCCATCAGGAGAGGCTCGCCGGCCGATACCGGGCGATACGTGTCCAGCCGATTCACAACGAGATGGGCTCGGCCGGGATACCCGGCGACCCCACTTACACCCGTGAGGTGGAACGGGAGTGCATGCGGCTCACGATCGAGGAGATGGAGATCGACAGTCTCCATCTGGTCGGTTGGTCGGCCGGGGGCAAGTCGGCGCTCGACTTCGCACTGTCAGCTCCCGAGATGATCACCTCGCTCACCCTGGTGGAGCCCGCCGCCTATTGGGTGCTCGATGAGGTCGGCGAGCTCGACCCCGAGCTGCGCAAGTTCATCCAGTATCTGCATTCGCTGGCCGGGCACACCATCACCGAGGACGACCTGGCCACGTTCCTCGCCAAGGCCGGGTTCGCCGAGAACCCGGAGGCGGCCCGCCGAGATTCCTACTGGGAGAGGGCCTTGCCGCATCGAGTGGCACTCTCCTGGCTGTCCGAAGACCTCATGGGCTCCGACTGGAGTCTCGGCGACCTGGCTCGCCTGCCAGCCCCCGTGCTCGTCACCAAAGGGACCAGGACCGAGACATGGGAGCGGCGGGTAGTCGATCTCCTCGGAGAGCATCTCCCCAACGCCCGTGTCGTCGACATCGAGGGCACCCACGCCCACCACATCGAGAGCATCGATGGGTTCCTCGACGAGTTGGAGACCCAACTGACGGTGAGCCCTTAGATCGGAGCGAGACCGGCCCGCACCGGCGTCGCGGCGCGGACACTTGGCCACGGCGGCGACACGAGAGCGCCCTTCACCCGGCTGCCCTTTGTGTGACGCCCGCACTCGGGCTTGGGCAGTCCGCGGAGAGTCCCGCAGTCATGACGCTGTGAGCACTCAAGCAGAGCCCTGGGGGATGCCGATAGACAGGAATGATCTCCCCGCGGGGACGCCCTGTCGCGACCAGCCCCCTCGACATCGGAAGACTTGGATCTCGGTATCACGCGATGCGCGCCGTCACCTGCGCCCTCGTGGCCGCGGCGACAGCCGGTCTCGCTCTGGCGTGGGCCTGGCCCACAGGCTTCCTCGTCGCCGCCGCGGCGGTGGCGGTGGGGGTCCACGCCATTCGTCGACGGCGCGTCCCCGGGTCATTGGTCGCGTCCTTGGCCCTCGACATCACCATGGTGCACCTGGCCCTGGCGGTCTCCGACCCTCCCACCGAGGTGGCGCTGGCTCCCGTCGTGGTGATGGTCACCACCGCTGCCCTGTTCCTGGGCGACCGTAGGGCGATCTGGCTCGGGTTGTATGCGGTCGTGGGCAGCACCGCCGCCTTCACCTGGTCACGGCTGACCAACGGCACCACCTGGACTGCCGGCGAAGCCGTGCTACTCGTGGTCATCTCCGGGATTTGCTTCCTCCCGCTGATGTGGTGGCTGCTCAGGGAGGCGACCGGGGCCATGACAGAGCGGAGGATCCTGGAACGGACGCTCCAAGAGCGCGAGTCCCGGTATCGGCACATCGCCGAGGGGGTTTCGGATGCGATCGTGTCGACCGACGAGTCAGGCGTCATCGTGTACGCCAACCCCGCCGTCGAGCCCATATTCGGGTATCGACCCGAGAACGTGGTCGGCAAGCACATCGTGATCCTGATGCCTGATCGCATCCACGACTCGCTCGGGAGAGGATCACAGGGCTATACCGAGGTCATTCGTCAGTCTCTCGGTCAGAGCGGGATAGAGATGACCGGCAGACATCGCGATGGCCGGGATCTGACTCTCGAAGTGTCGTTTGGACAGTTCACCGGCCGTGACGGGCCCCGATTCATCGGGACATTCCGTGACGTGACCGATCGGATCGAGGCCCGGGAGGCTTTGCAAGTGTCCGAGGCGCGCTATCGCGGTCTCTTCGAGGGAGTGCCGGTGGGTGTCTACCGCACGTCGATATCAGGTGAGATCCTCGACGCCAACACGACGCTGGTGAAGCTATTGGGCTATCAGTTGGCGGAAGACCTCATCGGGCGTTCTGCACAGGAGTTCTATATCGATCCCAGCGACCGGGAGGTGTGGCAGCACAACGTCGAAGTCTCCGAGGAAGACAGAGTCCACGAGATCCAGTTGCAGCCGGCCGGCGGCTCCCCGATCTGGGTCCGCGACTCCGGAAGAGAGCTACGTGACGACTCGGGTCGACTCATCGGCTATGAAGGGACGTTGGAGGACGTCACCGAGCGTCGCCTCGCCGAAGAGCGTTTGCAGACGATGGTCGAGTCGCAGCGGCACCGCCTCCTCTTCGAGAAGGCCTTGAGCGCCTGCTCGCATGCCCTCCTGGTTGGAACCGACGACCGAGCCCTCGAGGACGCACTCGAAGCGCTGCTCGAAGCGACCGGGGTCAGCTCCGTGTTCGTCGAGCGCAACGACCACGATCCCGAGCTCGGTCTGGTCACCAGCCTCATCTACGAGCTGAACTCCGACCGTACGTTGCCCGACTATGAGCGTTGGAGCCGGGTCCCCTGGTCCAAGATGCCGGTCGCCCATTCCTATCTGTCGCGCAACGAGCTCTTCGCTTTTGCCATCGGCGACCTCGGTGGGGAAGAGCGAGCGCTCTATGAGAAGTCGAACACCCAATCGGAGCTGGACATACCGATCTTCGTAGGCAACGATTGGCTCGGTCTCGTCGGTTTCGCCGATATGGAGAGGGAGCGCCCGTGGCGGGAGGACGAGGTCACGCTTCTCCGCACCGCAGCGCAGATGATCGGGACTTTCTGGGAGCGGCAGCAGGCCCACGAGAGACTCGAGGGCCTGGTGCGCTACAAGGACGAGTTCGTCGCCTCGGTGAGCCATGAGCTGCGCACCCCACTCACCGCGGTGGTGGGTCTGTCTGAGGAGCTCACCAGCCAGGATCTGGGTACCTTCTCTGCCGAGGACCTGAAAGAGTTCCACCAGCTCATCGCACAGCAGAGCCGCGAGGTCGCCTACATAGTCGAGGATCTCCTCGTGGCCGCCCGGGTGGACAATGACGCGGTGACCGTGGACCTGCAACCGGTCGACCTGGATGCAGAGATCGCAGCCACCCTCTCCGGCTGGCCTTCCGAGTTCGGCGGAGTGCATCACGATGCGGGCGGGGTCAAGGTCGAGGCCGACCCGGCCCGTATCCGCCAGATCGCTCGTAACCTCCTCACCAACGCGATCAGATACGGGGGCGAGGAGGTGGTCGTGGTGACCCGGAGCGAGGGTGATCGCGGAGTGCTCCAGGTTCGAGACAACGGCCAAGGCGTCGGCCCGGAGGACCTCGAGCGCATCTTCCAACCCTACGAGAGGGCGTCGGGTGTGGAGGTGGTCAAACCCGGCTCGGTTGGCCTCGGGCTCTACGTCTCGAGGCACCTCTCCGAGTTGATGGGTGGGACTCTCGCCTGTCGACGCGAAGACGGTGCCACGGTCTTCGAGTTGACCCTGCCTCTGGTCTGAGACGCACACTCGGGACTCAAATCAGCTCAGTACAGACGTTTCAGACATTTGTGAAGATGGTTGAGGCTATCGCAGCGGAGCGGTACCGTGCCCGGGGATGACGGACCGAGAAGCAGAAGCCGACAGACCCCAGGGAGACGACGCCCTCCTCTGGTTCGTCGAGCAGTTCGCCCTCATCCTCACCGACGCCGGCATGGACCGGATGGCGGCGAGAGTGTTCTCCTATGTGCTCGCCGAGGACGCCGACCGGTACACAGCCGCCGAACTGGCCGACGGCCTCGGAGTGAGCCGGGCGGCCATCTCCACCGCCACCCGCACACTCGTGCAGGCAGGCCTGCTCGGAAAGGGCAGGGAGCCGGGGTCCCGCGTCGATCACTTCCGGGTCTACGACGATGACGTCTGGGCGGCCATCACCGACCAGAGGATGCCGATCGTGGAGAGGTACCTCGAGATCGTGGACGAAGGCGTCGACCTCCTCGGACCGAACACCCGAGGTGGACGTCGTCTTCTCCAGACCCAGGCGTACCTGGATTTCATGGCCCGGGAGATGCCCAAACTTGTCGAGGAGTGGCACCGCCGCAAGGACGAGTTGGTGGAAGAAGCCGCACGAGCCCACGGCTCCCGGACGAAGTAGCCGCGGCTAACCCTGGGCGAACGCCGCCTGGATCCGGTTCACGGCCTCGTCGACTCCGCCGTCCCAAGGGGGCCCATGGCCGGGCAGCACCCATCGGGCATCGAGTCCCTGCCATTTCTCCACTGAGGCCATGGCCTCCTCGGGGCTCAGGGTGAACGGTGCCGGCTGTGGCCCTGTCACTCCGGTGAGCACGTGCCGGGTCGTCATCGCATCGCCGACGAAGAGTGCGTCTACCGGAGCCGAGTGAATCGCGATGCTGCCCGGGCTGTGCCCCGGAGTGTGGATGACCCTCGGGTCACCGGGCAGGTCGAGGGTCTGGCCGTCCTGGACCGTGACCACGTCGGAGATCGGATGCACTTTCAGCCCGCCTCGCCGACCCGCATACCAGAGAAACGAGACCGTCGGTCCGATCTTCAACTTGCCCCATGGTGGGTTCTTCTTCTCGTGCTCACCTCTCGCTTGTGCGGCGTCAGCCTCGTGGACGTAGATCGGGGTGCCGGTCTCCTGCCGGAGACGTTCGGCGAACCCGAGGTGGTCGGTGTCACCATGGGTGAGGATCACGCCGCGGATGTCGGAGACCGACCGTCCCATCGTGGTCAATTCGGTGATCAGCTCATCCCAGAGCCCGGGGATCCCGGCGTCGATCAGGGTCACACCACGCTCATCCTCCACGAGGTAGACGTTGACCATGTCCGATCCGACACGGTGCAGGGAGGGGGCCAGTTGCATGAGTTGTCTCCGATCAGATGGCTAGGCTAATTAGCCATGATAGCTAAGAGCATTAGTCAGTCAAGGAGGGACTGTGCCCACCCCAGCACGCACTTCACTGGATGAGATCGTGGTTGCAGGGAGGGCCATCGTCGAGACTGACGGTTTCGAGGGTCTCACGATGCAGAAGGTGGCGGTGGCGGTCGGTGTCCGTTCCCCGTCGTTGTACAAGCACGTTGTTAGTCGGGGACTGCTGGTGAAGCTGATCATCGAGCACGTCGTTCGGGATCTCGGAAGGGCACTGGATGCGGCCTTCACCGGCGACGACCCGCAGGACGACATGCTGGCATTGACCCGAGCTTTCCGTGACTTCGCACACCGCCAGCCGGAGGCCTACCGGTTGGTCTTCGCACCGGTGCCCGACGAGTGGCGACCGGCTCCCGAGGTCCTGGCATCGGCCAGTGACGCGGTGCTGAAGACGGCGGCGGCGCTGGCCGGGCCCGACCAGGCCTTGGAGGCGGCGCGGTTGATGACCGCCTGGGCCCATGGCTTCCTGACGATGGAGCTCGCCGGCGCCTTCCGACTGGGAGGCGACATCGACGAGGCCTTCACATATGGCGTGAAACGGCTCACGGACGCAGTCACCCGTTCGTAGGCCTCCTCGAACGCCCCGCTCACCACCGTATCGCTCGAATACCGCGAACCCAGGGTTACAGACGTCGCTGAGCGGTGTCTGTAACCCTGGGTTCGTCGAATCAGCCGGAGGGGGCCCTCGACTCCCCCCCGGGGGCTACCGGGTGGCAGCCCGCTTGTAGAGCCTCACCGACAGCGGGGCGAAGATGGCGACCAGGATGACCGTCCAGACCAGGGTGTACAGCTCGGGATTCTGCATCGACCAGGCATCAGGCACGGGGGCCAGGGCGCTGGTGTTGCCGAACAGGTTCCGGGCCGCCTGGGTGACCGCCGACACCGGGTTCCACTCGGCGAACACCCGGAGTGGGGTGGGGAGCGTCTCCAGGGGCACGAACGCATTGGAGATGAAGGTCAGCGGCATGATCGCCATGAACGAGGCGTTGTTGAGCACGTCGACGCTGGGCACCAATAGCCCGACCGTCGCCATCACCCACGAGAACCCGTAGGAGAAGAGGAGGAGGATGGCGAACCCTGCCAACGCCTCCCACAACGAGGTCCGGATCCTCCACCCGACGAGGAACCCGGTACCGGCCATGATCGCAATCGAGAGCACGTTGTACACAATGTCGCTGCTGGTCCTGCCGATGAGGACCGCCGACCTCGACATCGGCAGCGACTTGAACCGGTCGATGATGCCCTTCTGCATGTCCTCTGCCAGCCCCGCGCCCGTGTAGGTGGCGCCGAACACCACTGTCTGGGCGAAGATCCCGGCGATGAGGAACTCCCGGTAGTTGAGCCCTGTCACGTCGATCGCCCCGCCGAAGACGAAGGCGAACAACAGCACGAACATGATCGGGGAGAGAAGCACCCACACCAGGATCTCGGGTACCCGCTTGATCTTGATGAGGTTGCGTTGTGCCACGGCGAGGCCGTCGGCGGCTATCCATGTCAGAGAGTTCATCAGGCGATCTCCTTCAGCTTGGCTTCGGGCTGGGTCTCCTCGGCTATGTGCCCGGTCAGTGTCAAGAACACGTCGTCGAGGGTGGGTCGGCGCAATCCGACGTCGAGAACCTCGATCGTGTTGGCGTCGAGACCACGCAGCACCTCGGTGAGGACTCCGGCGCCGCCGGACACGGGCGCGGTGAGGGTCCTCGTCTGCTGCTCGACCACCACCTCGCCGACGGCGAAGAAGCTCAGAGTCTCCCTGGCCCTGGCGATGTCGTCGGTGGAGGCGATGACCAGTTCGACCCTCTCCCCACCGATCTGGCTCTTCAGTTGGTCGGCCGTCCCTTGGGCGATGGCTCTGCCGTGGTCGATGACAACGATCTCATTGGCGAGCCGGTCGGCCTCCTCGAGGTATTGAGTCGTCAACAGGAGGGTGGTGCCTGCCCGCACCATCTCCCGGATGACCTCCCACATGTCGGCCCGGCTACGCGGGTCCAGACCGGTGGTGGGCTCGTCCAGGAAGAGGACCGACGGGTTGGCCACCAGGGCGCCCGCCAGGTCGAGACGACGTCTCATCCCGCCCGAGTAGGTCTTGACCGGGCGGTCTCCTGCCTCGACGAGATCGAAACGCTCCAACAACTCCCGTGCCCTCTCCCGGGCCTTGGGCCGACCCAGGTGGTAGAGCTTTCCGAACATGTACAGGTTCTCGAACCCGGTCAGGTGTTCGTCGACCGCGGCGTACTGGCCGGAGAGCCCGATCCGTCGCCGCACCGAGTTCGGGTCCTCGGCTACGTCGATCCCGGCCACGATCGCCGTGCCGGAATCGGCCTCCAGCAACGTGGTGAGGATGCGCACCGCGGTGGTCTTCCCTGCCCCATTGGGGCCGAGGAGCCCGAGGACGGTGCCCTCGGGCACGGTGAGGTCCAGGCCGTCCAACGCCTTGACTTCGCCGTAGTGCTTGACGAGCCCTTCGGCGCGTATCACTTCGTTCATCTGTTCTCCTTTTCGCACGAGCCGGCCAAGTTAACTGGAGTTCATGCCAGAAAGCGGCCGGAATATCTAGGATTGTGGGGAAATATGGCCGACACCACAGCCAGGGCGCTTCGTTTGCTCTCCCTCCTCCAGTCGCGGCGGACCTGGACAGGCCAGGAGCTGATGGATCGTCTCGGGGTCAGTGAGCGGACGTTGCGTCGTGATATCGACCGGCTGCGAGACCTCGGCTATGAGGTGCACTCGGTCAGCGGCCCGGCTGGAGGTTACCAACTCGGGGCGGGTGCCGATATTCCGCCCCTCCTGCTCGACGATGACGAGGCGATGGCGATCGCTGTTGGTTTGCTGACGGCCGCCGGCGGCACCATCGAGGGTTTGGAGGAGACGTCGTTGCGCGCCCTCACCAAGCTGGAGCAGGTGCTCCCGCCACGGATCAGACGCCGGGTCAACACGTTGCAGACCGCGGTGGTGCCGATGGTCCGTGCCTGGGTGACGGTCGACGCCGAGCTGTTGACCACCATCGCCCAGGCCTGCCGCGATCGGGAGCGGCTCAGGTTCGAGTATCGGAGGAGAGACGGGGAGGAGACCGAGCGTCACGTGGAGCCCCATCAACTCGTCTCCCTCAACCAGCGTTGGTATCTGGTCGCCTACGACCGTGACCGCGACGACTGGCGCACCTTCCGGCTCGACCGGATGGCTTCCCCGTGGGTGACCCGAATGAGCTTCCCGGCGCGCCCGATCCCCGGGGGCAGTGCGGTCGCATTCGTCGAGCGCTCCCTCCGATCCATGCCCAGCCGCTATCACGCCGTCGCCACGGTCGAATCGCCGGCCGGCGATATCGAGGCGAAGCTCCACCACGGCGCCGGCGAGGTCGAGCCGATCGACGAGGGCCGGTGTGTCGTCCGACTCCAGGGTGAGGCGCTGGAGTGGATCACTTTCACGCTGATCTGGTTGGGCGCCGACTTCACCGTGCACGAGCCGCCCGAGCTCATCGACTACCTCACCGCGCTGTCGCACCGTCTGGAGAGGGCTGGTCCGTCTAGTTGACCACGATCTCGCTGTCCGCGACCGTGAAGTCACCCTGTTCGAACACCCCTGTCGGCTCGTAGGTTGCTGCGATCACTCCTCTTCCGGTCACCCGCGTAGAAGCCAGCTTCAGCGATGTCGGAACCGTGCCCCTGGCGAAGAGCCGCTTGCCCTCACCCAGCACCACCGGGAAGATCAGGAGGTTGAGGGCGTCGACCAGACCCTCCTCGAGCAGCGTCTGAATCAGCCCATGGCTGCCGTGGACTTGCAGTTCCCCACCAGGTCGTTCCTTGAGTCGACGGATCTCCGCCGCCACGTCTCCGGAGATCACTCTTGCGTTGTTCCACTCCAGAGTCTCCCGCGAGCTGGTGGCGACGTGTTTGGGCAGGTTGTTGAGCCGACTGGCGATGATTTCGTCCGAATCGGCCAGTTGTGACCAATAGGGGTAGAAAGTCTCGTACGTGGTCCGGCCGAGCAGGATCTCTCCGGAGCGGCTGAAGATGTCGTCGACGATCTCCCCGAGCTCCTCGTCGAAGAATGGGACCACCCATCCCCCGAGGCCGAAACCATCGCTCCTGTCCTCGTCCCGGCCACCGGGTCCTTGCATCACCCCATCGAGGCTGGTGAACGTGGTGACTGTGAGTCGCATGTGTATCTCCTTTCCTGTAACGCCCTCTATACGAACGAGTCGGGTCCGAAACGACACGGTCCGGAGAATCGGCGAGCAAGACCCATGGCCAACTCGTTACGGTTAGATTGCGGCTCGCTGAGCCGGGCCCGGGAGCGGGTCCGGACAGCCGTGAGGGGGAGATCCTTGGTGGAAGTTCTATGAGGCTGGAGATAGTCGATGTCTGAGCGCACTCCGGGTGGGGGCGATGGCTTGGTCGATGACCACGGCCTTGCTGACGTCTTGGAGGTGGCGGGCAGCGACGAGCGGTCGACTCTGATCCTCGTCGAGTCCCACGACGGTTTCGCCGAATCTGTCGTCGAATCGATACCCGAGAGGTTCCAGCCCATTCGTCGTGCTGTCGGCGCCGAAGCCTCCCGAGCCAAGGTCGGGTGCATATCGGACCTGATCGATCTGGAGCACCCTGCCACGGGCGCAATCGTGATCGAGAACGCGCAGTGGGTCGACGCCACGTCGATGGGGCGGGTGCAGCGTCTCCTCTCCCGGGACGACATGGGCGCCTTGGTCGTGGTGGCGCACACCCCGGTGGCGCCGGAGGACAGCTGGTGGCTCGATCAGCTGGCGGCAGTCGGCGAGGTTTGCGGCCGGTTCGTCTCCATCACCGCTCAAAGGGATGGCGACGACCTGGTCGAGCCGCCATCGGACCCCGATGAGCGTGATCTGCTCCTCGCTGTCTGCATGGTGTCCGACCCGATCCCCGTCTCCGTCATCGCGCGGTTCCTCGATTCGAGCGAGGGCGAGGCTCTGGAGGCCGCCGAGGGGATGGTGCGGCGCGAGCTCCTCAGCGAAGCTCGGTCGGGATTCCTCGCCGCACCGCATGCACGTGGGATCGAGGCCGGCGAGGCGCGTCTGGGGCATGTCGCAGGCCGTCTGGCGACAGCCTTCGACGAGGCGGACGGTGATCCTTCGGTGGTCGGTCATCTCTATCTCAAGGCCGGCAACGAAGCGGCGGCGTATCCACGGCTGCGCGATGCCGCGATGACGGCGCAAGGCAGGGGAGCCGCGGGAGAGGCCTATCACCTCGCGGTCTCGGCGCTCACCGCAGCGGAGACTGCCTCTGTGGGCACGGGCCCTGAGATCGGGGAGCTCCACTTGGTTTGTGGCCGCTTTCTTCGGGCGGCGGGTCGATCGCAGGCCGCCTCAGGCCATCTCGATGAGGCGGTGGCGCTGCTCGAGGGTCCGGCGCGCATCGACGCCCTCGGATTCGCGGCGGCGGTGGCCGACGACCGACAGCACCCTCAGGAAGCCGAGCGGATACTGGCGGTCGCAGAATGGGAAGCGGCCAGCCAGGGCGAGCTCGCCAAGCTGGGATCGATCGGGACGTTTCGCGCCCGTGCCCTGAACCGACTCGGTTTCGCCGCAGAATCAGACGCTCTCCTGGCGAAGGCCACGATGATCCTGGACGAGCACGCCACACCCATCCAACAGTTCTACGCCGAGGTCAACCGGGCCTGGATCCTCTTCGACCGTGGTCAGTTCGCTGCCGCCGAAGCGGAGTTCACCCAGCTTCGCGACCGGACCGAGAGCCACGATCTGGCAGGTCTCTCCGACAAGGAAGCGTGGCGGGCACGCGCCCTGTTCGCCATCGGTCACCCTGAGGAGGCCCTCGACGCGGTCGACACCGCGCGCGAAGCCGCGACCGAAGCGGAGGTCGAGGCACCCTTGTTCCTCTCCGACCTCGCCCTGGCCGAGGGCAATCTGTTGTTCGGTCGACCCGGGGAGGCGTTGGAAGCGACCGACCGGGTCCTCGATCTGGTGGAGCGCCAACTACCCGCCTGGGAGAACGTGGCCCGATCGAACCGGGCGCTGGCCCTTCTCCGCATGGGCCGACCCGACGATGCCGCAACGGAGGTCGAAGCCGCCCTTGCCGCCACTCCCGACGGAGCCGACGGTTGGCGCTGGCGCGCCAGGTGCCGTGCCATCGAGATGGAGATCACCGCCGCGCAGGGTGGGACGTTCCCCCAGAGAGAGGCGGAGGACCTGGCGGACATGTTGGTGCAGTCGGAGTACTACGGATGGGCCGCCGATCTGTTGTGCACCATCGCCGAGCAGACCAGAGATGCCGAGACTGCTCGGGAGGCGATGGCGATCGCGGTGCAGGTGGGAAACCCGATGCTGGCCGCGCGCGCCGCCCATGCGGGCAAGCTGTGGAACGAGGCGGCCGCGGCACCCGTCATTCGGGGGATCAGGGCGACGAGAGAGCGTCTTCCCCAGAGTTGGGTGGAGAATTGGGAGTCGATCCCGTCGGTGGCGGCCGCACTGACCGCTCCGGAGCCGGCTGACGACGAAACAGGAGCGGAGAACGCGGAGATCCTCGAGGAAGCGCTGCGACGCGCCGGTCTCGCCGGGGCGGACACCATCCTCAGCCCGGCACAACGCCGGGGCCGGGGATTGGTCCCTCACCGTAGGCGCCGCCGCAGCCGGCTCGCCCTCATCGCCGCGGGGCTTGGTGTCGTGGTCCTGGCGGGGGCGACCTCTTTCGCGGTCTCTCAGTTGACGGCATCGGAGCAACCCCCGGTGACCGTCGTCCAGGCCACCCCTACCACGATCCCTGAGCCGCTCAGCGACGAGGAGACCGAGATCGACGTTCCAGTCGATCTCTTGTTTGGCTCGTCGTTGGACCGCGGGGACAACGGCAGGTCCGGGTATGTCGATGTTTCCGGGCCGCGCACCCGCGACGGCTACTACTGGATCTTCTCCGCCGCCGACGCCATCTCGGCCACACCGCTCGCATATGGCAACAACCTGATGGTGGGCAGCGCCGACGGCACGTTCCAGGCGATCGACCTCACCACCGGCCGGGCCGCATGGAGTCTCTCCACCGACGATCAGATCGATGCCTCCGGTGCCTTCAGCACCGAGGCAGCCACCTCGTCCGGAGGCGGCGCACCCGCGGTGGGAGAGGGTGGGGGTGCCCCTTCCGGGTTGGTGGTCATCGTGGGAGACGATGGTGTGGTTCGGGCCAGGGACGCGCTGATCGTCACGGCCCCACAGTCGTGGAGCGAATCCCTCGGGGCGACGATCAAGTCGTCACCCGTGATCGACGGTGGGGTGGCCTACGTGGCCTCGACCAACGGGTACGTGCATGCCCTCGACCTGGCCAACGGCAATGTGATCTGGAGGTATCCATCGGATGACGCCGAGCCGCTGGGGAGAATCACAGCCGACCTGGCGATGGCCGACGGGGTCGTCTACGTGGGCACCGAGGACGGGACCCTTCATCTGATCGGTGTCGACGGGAATCTGGTGTGCGAGTCGACTTTGGACGCCCCCATCGTCGTGAATCCGGTGATAGCGGAACAACTTGCCTACATCTCCTACGGCCAGCTGCTGCGGATCATCCCCGCCGGTCTCTGCCCCGACCAGGTGCCGATCACCGAAGGGGCACAGTTCCTCAGCGAGACCGTGATCGATGTCGCCCCCGCCGTCGTGGGTGACCTGATCTACATCCCCAACGCCGACTTCCTCAACGCCGTCGACCGGGTTGCCGTGGAGGAAGGTGTGACCAGTCCCGGGGAGGCCCATCACTGGAGCGAAGGCAAAGTGAACGCCGACGGCAAGATCGCATCGCCGCCGGTGGTGACCCGCGACGCCGTCTACTTCGGGACCGAGAGCGGAAAGGTCTACGCCATCGACTCCGACACCGGCGACGAGCTGTGGACCTGGCAGACCGGCAACTATGTCAGGGCGTCCCCGGTGGTCATCGAAGGCGCGGTCTACATCGCCTCCGGTGACGGCAACGTCTACGCGGTGGGCCCTGCCGGGTAGCGCCGGGATCTCAGGTCAGGATCAACAACTCGTCGCCGAACTCGTGCCAGAGATACCCGGATGCGACCGCCTCCTGGTAGACGGTCTCGAGGTGCTCCCCGGGGATGAAGGCCTCCAGCATGCGAAGATGCGATGACGCCGGCTCGTGCCAGCCGGTGAGCATGCCGTCGACGGCGCGGACACCACGTTCGGAGGTGACCACGAGGTCGGTGATTCCCCGCCCCGGATGGACCACTCCGGTTTCGTCGACCACCGATTCGAGGGCGCGCACCACCGTGGTCCCTACGGCCACGACTCTCCCCCCGGCGCCGCGGAGGGCGTTGAGGACGGTGGCGGTGGCCGGGGGCACGTAGTAGCGCTCCTCGCCGGGGGTCTCGTGGTCCTCGTATGAGGAAACACCGGCATGGAGCACGATGGGTACGATGGCGACACCCCGGGCGACGAGACGGGTCACCAGGTCGCTGGTGAACGGCCGTCCCGCGCTGGGCATCTCCGCCGATCCCGGCTCGGTGGCGAACACGGTCTGGTAGTCCTCGATCGGCCAGCGGGGACCGGGTACGTACCTGATCGGCTCACCGTGGAGGTGCAGGTAAGCGGTGAGGTCGAGGGCAGGCTCGACGGAGGCCACCCACAGCCTCGGGCTACGCGGGTTGGGAGCCAGCAGGTGGGTGTGGACCTTCCCGGGGAGGACCAGTGTCTGGGGTGACAGGTCCGGCCCGCGTTTGGTTCCGCCATCCGCCGTCGGGGTCCTCACCTCGACCATCCAGAGACCGCCGGAGACCTCCGAGGCGAAATGGAGCTTCACCCTTTCTCCCTCGACCGTCCTGGCGTCCACGGCCGCGGGCACCGTGGCCGAGGTGTTCACCACCAGGAGGTCGCCGGGGGAGAGATGCCGGTCCAGGTGAGCGAAGGTGTCGTGTTCGATGGACATTCCGGATTTTCGGGTCACCATGAGCCGGACCTGGTCCCGTGCCAGACCGCGGCGCTCGGCGGGGCTCGCAGCGATGTTCTCCTCGGGGAGGGCGAAGTCGATGGGGCGGGTGAGGAGTGTCATGCCGATAGGAGGACGTCGCCCACCCGGTAGGCGCCGGAGGCGGGACGTCCTTCCACGAGGGCCAGCAGCGCCGGAACGCTGTCCTCGGGTGGGGGACGGTCGGAGATGTCCTCTCCGGGGAAGGCCTCCTGGTGCATCCTCGTGTTCATGTCGCCAGGGTCGAACCGGTAGACGGAGAGGTCTGGCTCCTCGGCCCCGAGGATGTTGGTCAGTTGGTCGAGCGCCGCTTTGGACGACCCGTAGCCCCCCCAGCCTGGATAGGCCTCGTGGGCGGCATCAGAGGAGATGTTGATCACCGTTCCCCGGCGATGCCTCAAGAGCGGTAGGGCGCTCTGGATGAGGGACAGGGGAGCGATGACATTGGTCTCGTACACCTCGCGGAGGACGTCAACGGGATAGGTGTCCAGATTGGGCTGCGGGCTGGGCCCCAGCATCGAGGCGTTGTTGACGAGGAGATCGAGACCGCCGGCGCCGACGGCGGCGAGGATGAGTTTTTCCCGGTGTCCCGGATCTGTGATGTCACCCGGGATCGCAACCACCTCACCACCGAGACTCGCAGTGGCATCGATCAACTCACTCTCGTTGCGGGCATCGACGATCAGGGACCAGCCGCGTTGGGTAAGAGCCCGTGTCGTGGCGAGACCGAGGCCTCGGGATGCCCCGGTGACTATGGCAAATCGATCTGTGTTGGTCATGATCACAAACTACAAGTTGAAGTTAACTTCATGTCAAGGGGCCACCTTGAGTGGTGTTCCGCGTGTCGCCGGTCCCGCTAGCTTCGACTCGCCGTGATCGAGCTCCTTGATCTCTATGACATCGGTCTGATGGTCGTCGGCCTGGCGGCGTTCGGCGTCGTTGGCTTTCCACGGATCCTGGCCGGGAGACCGTTGTCCTACCCGATCATCTATGTCGCGGCCGGGGCGATCTTCTTCTCCCTCCCGCTCGGCTTCGACGGGCCCGACCCCGTGGAGTACCGCGTGGTGACCGAGCGGTTCACCGAACTGGGCGTGATCATTGCTCTGATGGGGGCCGGCATCGGGCTGTCCCGGCCCTTTGGGTGGAGAAGCTGGCGGCCGACCTGGCAGCTTCTCGGCATCACCATGCCCCTCACCATCGCCGCTGTCGCCCTGCTGGGGTGGGGAACACTTGGACTCGCTCCCGCCGCCGCCGTCCTACTGGGTGCCGTGCTGGCACCCACCGACCCCGTCCTCGCCTCCGACGTCCAGGTTGAAGGGCCCTCCGAAGAAGAGGATGAAGTTCGTTTCGCCCTCACGTCGGAAGCCGGTCTCAACGACGGGCTTGCCTTCCCGTTCACCAATCTGGCAGTCCTCCTCGCCATCGGAGGCAGCTGGTTGGGCGAGTTCCTCCTCGTCGAAGTCCTCTACAAGGTGGCGATGGGAACCGTGGCCGGGTTGGCGGTGGGACGACTTCTCGGATTCGCCATCTTCGGCCGGGGGTCGCCATTGCCCAAGACCATGGACGGGTTGGTGGCACTGGCGGCCACGTTCATCTCCTTCGCAGCTGCGGAGCTCTTGGGCGGTTACGGCTTTCTCGCCGTCTTCGTCGCCGCGGTGATGATCCGTCACGCCGAGAGGAGACACGATTACCACGAGGCCCTCCACGACTTCGTCGGTCAGGTGGAGCGACTGGTGACCGCCGTCCTCCTCATCCTCTTCGGCGGTGCAATCACCACCGGTCTCTGGGCCGACCTGGGTTGGTGGGAGATCGGGACTGCGGTGGTCATCGTGCTGGTCGTCCGTCCTATCGCCGGATGGCTCGGGTTGTTGGGGACCGGGGCCGCTCGCTTCGAGCGTGGTGCGATCGCCTTCTTCGGGATCCGTGGTGTCGGCTCCTTCTACTACCTCGCCTATGCGACCAATCAGGTGGACTTCGGCCAAGCGGAGCGTCTCTGGGGCATCGTGAGCCTGGTGGTGGTCATCTCCATCGTGGTCCACGGCATCACCGCCAGCCCGGCCATGCGTCGGCTGGACCGGCTTCGTTCGAAGACCTGAATCGGAAATGCCGCGCCCTCGATGAGAGTTGCCTAACGAGACCCGAAGGAAGGTGCGCATGGAAACCTGGGATGCGATCAGATCGAGACGCAATGTTCGGCAGTACGAGGGCCGACCCATCGAGGAGGCCGACCTGAACCAGATCCTCGAGGCGGCCCGGAGGACCCCGTCTTCGAGCAACGAGCAGCGATGGGACTTCGTCGTAGTCCGGGACAAGGACCGGTTGCAGCGTCTCTCCAAGATCTGGCAGGGAGCCCGTCACATTCCCGGTTCGGCCGTCACCATCGCCTTGGTCGGGCCCGACCCCGACGAGCCGCGACTCCGGGAGTCGGTCGCCTACGACATGGGCCAGGTCACGATGAGCGTCATGCTCGCCGCGGCCGATCTGGGGATCGGCACCGGCCACTCCTCCGCACATGAAGTCGAAGTCGGCAGGGAAGTGCTCGAACTCCCCGACGATCGGCGAGTGTGGTGGCTGATCGGTCTCGGCTATCCCGCGGATCGCCCCCTCCAGCCGATCGAGAAACCGGACCGGCGCTCATTGGAAGACCTGGTCCACGACGAGACCTGGTGAGGGGGCCTCTGCCGTCAGGTCGAGTTGCCGACTCGCGTCTCCAGCCAGTCGACACACATGGCGGCCACCGCGCGGGTGCGCAGACTGGCCACGGCATCGAAGCCGTGCTGGGCGCCCGGCACCTCGAGGTACTCCGTCGGGATCCCATGAACACGCAGTGCCGCTACGAAGTGCTCGGACTCGGCCGGGAGCACGACGGAGTCGAACTCGCCGTGGATGACGAAGAACGGTGGTGCTCCGGAGTGGACCTGGTCGATCGGTGAGCCCAATGCATACAGGTCGGGGTCGTCGATTGCGGCTGACTTCATCACCGTCTGAGCGATGAACGGCCAGTCGTACCGGGTCGGGTTGCGCACCAGCAGGTCGTAGATCCCGTAGAACGGGAGACAGGCGATGACCGAGGTGTCGGCATGCTCGAAACCGGGCTGGAGGGTGGAATTGCCCGACGTCAATGCAGCCAGCGCCGCGAGATGGGCACCGGAAGATCCGCCCGCGATGGCGATGCGACCGGGGTCGACCCCCAGTTCGAAGCCTCCGTCGCGTGCCCAGGCGATGGCACGCTTCACCCCGATGAGATGCTCGGGGAAGGTGGCAGCGGGAGAGAGTGGATATCTGATGTCGAGCACGACCCAGCCCCGTACAGCCAGACGGTGGAACATGGCGCGGGCCTGACGCCCTGGTCGGCCCCGCATCCAGGAGCCGGGATGCACATACACGAGGGTAGGTGTGTCACTGCGCCCCGGGCGGGAGTAGACGTCGAGTGTCAACGAATCCCAATAGGGCACGTTCTCCAGATGCTGGACTTCGGGGGGCAGTCGGTCCCAAACCCGGAACAGGCCGAGGAGTGAGGGAGCGTGCCCCGTCGCCAGCGCTCCCCTGATCGTCCTCATCATCAACCACAGCAGACCGAGCTCGGACAGTACGAACAACCAGATGGCGGCTCGTCCAATGGCCAGATCCGCCCCTCCTGCGGCGAGAAAGCCCATGGCGACGAGAAGTCTCAACACGAGATAGAGCGGTGCCAGCTCGGAGATCAACATCGCTGGCAGCCAGAGAGGAGGGAGTGGCTTGCCCGGAGGGACGGGTCGGCGCATCGCGTTGAGGGTCCAGATGCAGGCAACGGCGAACCAGATGAAGAAGAGAGCCGAGATCAAGCAGTCATCGTATGAGGGACCATCAGCGGGCGCATCGGCTCCCAACTTATTGTGGACGGAACCCGATGCTCTCCCATCCCGTAACCCGAAGACTCGTCACGATCCCGGCCGTGTTCGCACTGCTCGTCGCACTCACCGCTCTTTCGCCGCTGCTGGCGTTGGTCGGGGCGACGCTCGACGTGATCCGTCTTCCCCGAGGAAGGTCTTGGGTCACGCTGCGGTCCCTGGCCTTTCTCTGGGTGTATCTAGTCGGGGAGGTCTGGGCCGTGGTGGCGCTGTTGGCCACGGCCCCGATTTTCGGCGGCATCAGGACCGATGTCACCTTCCGGCTCCAGGAGCGCTGGGCCAGTTGGAACCTGCGCGCTCTACAGACCCTTTTCGCACTCGAGATCTCGGTCGAAGGGGAGGATGCTCTGCTTCCCGGACCGGTCGTGGTGCTGTCGAGACACGCCTCGATGGTCGACACCCTCCTCCCGGCCACCATCATCACCAGAAGAGCGGGTCTGAAGCTGCGCTACGTCCTGAAGGACGAGCTCCTCGTCGATCCTGCTCTCGATCTCGCCGGCAACCGGCTTCCCAACGTCTTCATCGACCGCAGTTCCGGCGATTCGTCGGTGCGGGCAGCGATCCGCGACCTCGCCCGAGACCTCGGTCCCGAGGACGGTGTTCTCATCTATCCGGAGGGAACCAGATTCACCGAGTCAAAGCTGAAGCGGGCGCAACGACGTCCTGACCAAGATGCACCCGCCGCGTTGATCGCCGGTCTTCGCAGGGTGTTGCCACCCAGGCCGGGCGGGACACTCGCCATTCTGGAAGTCACCGACGCCGATGTGGTCGTGCTCGCCCACCAGGGTCTCGAAGGTTTAGCAACGGTGCGAGAGATCTGGGGAGGAGGTCTGGTCGGCTCCCTGATCTCGGTGCGGATGTGGCGTGTGAATCGCACCGAGATCCCCCGGGAGAGAGGGGAGCGTGTCGCTTGGCTCTACCGACTGTGGAGCGAGATCGACGACTGGGTCATATCGAGAGAGTCCTGAAGACGCCGACACGCGATCTGGATCTCGATCACGCCACGACGGGAGAGCGGACAATGAGGGTCTAGGGCTCTCGATAGAGGGCGGCGCCATAGTGGGCCCCTGCCCCGAAAGCGGCGAAGCAGACCACTGTCCCCGACCCGACCCGGTCGGCCTGTCTGAGCTCGTGATACAGGATCGGCAGAGTCCCTGCGGTCGTGTTGCCATAGGCTCCGATGTTCGAGGGAATCTTCTCGGGCCCCATGCCGAACTGCTTGCGCACCCCCTCGAGGATCCGATCGTTTGCCTGGTGGGCGACCACGATGTCGACATCGTCCAAGGTGAGCCCCGTCTCGTCGAGGACCGATCGGGCCGCCTCAGGCATCAACCGGACGGCGCTCCGGAACAGTCCAGCACCGTCCATCCGGGGAAGATGCCGGTCTTCGTCCAGGTCCTGAGTGGAGACATAGGGTCGGGATTTGAAGCCGACGCCAGGCACCCAGATGAGATGGAACCCTTCTCCGTCGGTGTGGAGTGACGACCCCAGAAACCCGTTCTCGGGTGCTGACCCCCGCCGCAGGATCATCGCTCCGGCCCCATCGCCAAAGAGGACGCTCCACGCCCGATAGGTCGTGTTCCGCTCGAAGTCCTCCTCCGAGATCGAGCCGGAGCCGCCGAGAACGACGTGCCACGTGTCGTCGCTCCATGGGAGGAACCCGGCGTGGACCTCGGCTCCGACCACCGCCACGGTATCGGCCCGGTCGCTGGCGATCAGCGCGTCGGCCAGGTCGATCCCGTAGAGGAACCCGCTGCATTGTTGGCGGATGTCGTAGGCGGCGACGCTGCCGAGACCCGCGCCGGCCTGGACGAGCCCCGCGATCCCCGGGGCGAGGTAGTCGGGAGTCATGGTGGCGGTCACGATCGCGTCGACCGACCCTGACGACACCCCCGCGTCGGCCAGTGCATCGGTCACCGCCCCGATCGCGAGGTCGGAGGCCCCGACTCCGGGGTCGACGAATCGGCGTTCTTTGACCCCCGTCCTCGTGGTGATCCAGTCGTCGGTGGTGTCCATGATTCGGGCCAGGTCGTGGTTGGTGACGACGTTGTCCGGTACGGAGATACCGGTGCCGGCTATCACCGAGCCCATCAGTGCCCCGCGGCGCTCACGTCCGGCATGTCCGACCCGGTCAACTCGACCAGGGTGTCCCACATCGCCTGCCGGTCCTCGGCCGTCTCCCGGGTTCTCTTGACGAAGTGCTTCTCGACGGGGCTGCGATCGAACCACAACCCACCCGAGGTCTCGGCCGCTTCCCGAGATGCGGCGAGCCAGACCATCGTGTCCGCACCCTGCTCGGGCGTGCGCAGGAACGGCTTCATGATGGTGTTGAACGTCGGCAGGGATTGCGCCACACCCGCCGTCTTCGCCCAACCAGGGTGCATGACATTTGCGGTGACCCCGGTCCCCCTGAGACGCTGCGCCCACATCTCGGTGAGGATCACCTGGCCCCTCTTGGCGTGGGCGTAGGCGGCCGAACCCTTGTACTCCCGCCTCTCGAACTGCATGTCGTGCGGGCGGATACGCTCGGAGTACATCCCACCCGAAGTCACGTTGACGATCCGCGCCGGCGTCGACTCGACCAGACGAGGGATGAGCGAGTTCGTGAGCAGGAAATGGCCTGCCAGATCGGTGGCGAAGGTCTTCTCCAGGCCCTCCTCGGTGACTTCGCGCTCCGGTAGCAACACTCCGACGTTGTTGATCAGGACGTCGATTCGGGATTCTTGGCTTTGCAGACGTTCCGCGAGGTCACGGATGTCCGCCATGAGGCTCAGGTCGGCCTCGTATCCCGCCACATCTCCATTGATCTCTCGTTGGGCTGCTTCGAGCTTTTCCCTGGACCGCCCGACCACGACCACCCTGGCCCCGAACCCGGCGAGACTCTCGGCAGCGGCTCTGCCCAGGCCCCCGGTGCCCCCTGTGATGACCACCGTCTCACCCGTCATGTCCACTTCCACCGGCTGGTGCGATCTGGAGTGGAGCCAGTACCCGATGTTGGTGAACCCGGGTAGGGAGAGGAGGCTCACCGCTCCAGAGCCTCCACCAGCCCGTCCAAAGCCTTCTTGGCCACCACCCGTTTGAGAATCGGAGTCATCACGGGCTCGACGAACCGGATCCAGTTCTTGAATCGGAGGTCGGCGGTGTAGTCGATGAGCGTGCCGGTTTCCGTCGCCGAGAACAGGATCTCGTCGACTGCGGTCACCGTCTCGCCGTGCCCCTCGAGGACTATCCGGGAGCCGGGATCGAGCGCAGTGATCTCATACCTCATGGGAATCCGGTTCGACCCGAAACTCACCATCAGTTCGTACTCGGTCCCGACCGTTGGCGGCCCCTCGCCCACCTGCTTCGAGCTCTCGACTCCGGGATCCCATCTCTCGGCATTGGAGAAGTCGGCCGTGTACGAAAAGACGTCCTCCAGGGGACGGTCGACGGTCCTCGTCTCGTGGAGCTTCATAGCCGTAATTCGTAGCGAAGTCGGCCGATGGATGTCGTCGATTCCTGTCGTGCCCCAATTGCGAGCCACGACGAACGTCCTCTCGAGACGTTCGAGTTTTCCTGGAACGGCCAACCCGTAGAATGGAGGGTCGCGGGGACGTAGCTCAGATGGAAGAGCACCGGCTTTGCAAGCCGGGGGTCGTGGGTTCGAGTCCCATCGTCTCCACTCTCCTGAATCTCTGTGCACGAATGTGTGCCGGCGGTTGTCCCCGGCCCGGCAGATGAGA
>CAZZIG010000142.1:0-7307 GCA_964653975.1 uncultured Acidimicrobiaceae bacterium | reverse complement strand
GGTGCCGCCACCGCCGGCCTCGTCCCCGGGTGGTGGTCCGCCGGACTCGGCGTTGTCCTGGCGTCCGCCGCCATCTGGATGACGATGAGCTGGCGTCGGACGGGCCCGATGCTCCTGGTCGGCATCGGGCTCTTCGTGGTCTGGTTGGTGGGGACCCTGATCCTCGCCGAGTGACCTCAGGTCATGTGATCGAGGTAGAGACTCTGCGTGGAGCGGCCCAGCCAACCCGAAGCGTCCCACAGTGTCCCCGTGGCCACACCCCTGCCCAGGTTCTCATAGGTCGACTCGGCGGCGAGAGCCACCCACTCCCCTTGGGGATATCTCGACACGTGCACCGTCAGATCCGGGTTCATGAAGACCCATTCGTTGTAGTCGAGCGAGCGGGAGACACCATTGCTGAAGTCGGCGGTGGCCACCACACGTTGCAGAGGCGTCGTCTCCTCGCCGGCGACCATCGGCTTGTCGAGACGCATCCACACCGTTCCCGGGCCCTTCTCACCGAATCCGCCGGTCACTTCCCTCACTTCCATGGCGTGACGGTGGAACATCATCTTCCCGCGAGCGCCGACACCCCAGGCATCGCCGACCCGACCGTCGACATCGCCCGGTAGAGGGACTCCCAGGGGTGGTGGGGCGGCGTCATCGGGCAGGGGCAGATCGGCGACTCGCAGCCGCTGCAGCGTGGCCACCGAGAGGAGGAGACCGTCGTCGGCGAAGACACTGGCCCGGACGGTCTGGATCCGCTTGCCTTCCCGGATCACCTCGGTCTCCAAGCGGAGGGGGATCAGCGGGATGACCCGGAAGATCTCGATGGTCAGCCGGCTCACCTGCATCTCGGCGAGTGTGGGAACCGTCTTCTCGATGTGCCCGGCGACCAGGGCCGCGATCGCACCGCCATGCTGGCCCTCGTCGTACCAGCCGGCGTTGGCGAGAGGGGTCGACTCGTAGGTGTCTGGGGTCCGACCCGGCAGGTAGACCCCGGGATAGTCCTGGCTCATCGCGGCGAAAGGTAACCGACTCGGGCGAAAACGTCGCCTCCCGGCGACATTCGACAGACACTGGAAGCCGGGAGACAGTCGTTTAGCATCTCGGTACGTGACGACTGAAGCCTCCACCGCGACGCCGCCCATCCTGGCGCGCATCGGGCCACCTCTCGTCGTCGCTTCGGCACTGGGCTCCACCCTCGGCATAGTCATCGCCCAATTCCTCGACGACCTCGGAGACGGGCTGTTGGCGATGATCCTGGGAGGTGAGGCGGTCCTCTACAACAATCGCGTCGAGTTCACCGGCGCCAGCGATCTGGCCTGGGGCGGCGGGTTCGTCCTCTGTCTCATCATCGGTCTCTTCGCCCTGTTCATCTACCCGACCCAGCGGGGGTACGGCGTTCCCCGTCTCGCCCTGCTCTGGATGCTGCTCCATGTGCTCCGTCAAGCCCTAACCCAGGCGGTCGCACTCCCGTTCAGCGACGACAACCAGCTCTCGTTGGCCTACAACACCTTCGATGTCCCGCCGGGGCTCGATGTCGTGGTTGCAGCGGGAGGGGGAGTCGGTCTTCTCCTCATCGCCCTCTCCGCCGCTTCCGCCTTCCTGGCATTCACCCCGAACCGGTACTTGGTGGCCAACCCGCGCCGCCGTTCCGTCTTCGTGCTGTGGATCGCGGTGGTCCCGGTGGTGGCGTCGGCATTCGTGGCCATCGCGTTCTTCCTGCCCGACAGCCGCGGTCTGGTGCTTCCCGAGTTGCCCCTGGTCTCGGTCATGTTCCTGGCCACTCTCGCCGCGGCGCCTGGGACCACCACCGTCCTCGGCCCGGAGGACGAGCGCACCATGTCCTGGCCGTGGGGTCTGGCGGTGTTCATGGTCGTGGCTCTCATCTTCTTCCTGGCGGTGCTCCAGGGTGGCGTCTCCCTCGACCCGAGATTGTGGGGTTGAGTGGCCGATCCACGGGCGGTGGTGATCACGGTCAGCGACGGGGTCTCCGCGGGCGTTCGCCAGGACGGGTCCGGAGACGCACTGGAAGAGATCCTCGTCACCCGGGGCTACCTGGTGGAGCGCGACCTGGTGCCCGACGAGTCCGATCGAATCGCCGAGGCGATCACGGCGGCGTGTGCCCGCGCCGAGTTGGTGCTCACCACCGGCGGCACCGGCTTCGGCTCGAGGGACGTGACCCCCGAAGCCACCGGGTCGGTCCTCGAGCGGGAGGCTCCGGGTCTGGTCCATGCCATGCTCGCTCGTGGGCTCGACGCCACTCCGATGGCTGCGCTGACCCGGGCTCGCGCCGGGACGGTCGGTAGCTCCCTCGTCGTCAACCTTCCCGGATCGCCCAAGGGGGCGGTGGAGAATCTGGAGGCGATCATCGAGGTGATCCCGCACGCGCTCCAGCTTCTCGGAGGAGACAACAGACACCACTGAGCGTTGGGTTACGTCTCTGCGACCCACTAGCGTTCACGCTCCTTCTCAACACTTCCAGGAGAGCGATGAAGATCTCACAAGAGTTCGTGGTGGAGCGTCCTCCCTCAGAGGTCTGGGCGTTCTTCCAGGACGTCCCTGCCGTGGCGCAATGTCTTCCCGGCGCCGCTTTGGAGAACGTGAACGAGGACGGTTCCTATGACGGGAACCTCGCGGTCAAGTTGGGCCCGATGACCGCGGCCTTCGAGGGCACGTGTGTCATCACACCCGACGAGGAGAACATGTCCGCCAAGATCGAGGGCAAGGGTGTCGACAAGAGAGGCGGCTCACGAGGTCAGGTATCGGTGGTCTACGACCTCACCGAGGACGCCTCGGGGTGCAAGGTCGTCATCGACGCCGACGTTACCCTCTCCGGACCCGCCGCCCAGTTCGGGCGGACCGGGTTGATCAACGAGATGTCGAAGCGGTTGATCGGGGACTTCGTCGACTGCATCGAGGCCAAGCTCGGGGCAGGGTCACCAGAAGAGGCAGAGTCGGTCAAGGCGGCCGATGTCAACGCCTTCACTCTCTTCTTCTCCTCCCTCTGGGCCTGGATAAAGGGGCTGTTCGGAGGTTCCCAGGAGTGAGAACCCGGTTTCTCGCGCTCGCCCTGGTGGGCGTCCTGTCTCTCGTCGCGTGTGGCGGGTCGGGCGATGAGGGGGGTGAGTCGATCGAAGGCCAGGATGTGACCGTGGAGATGTACGACAATCGATTCCAGTACACCGACATCAGGATTCCCGTAGGTGGCTCGGTGAACTGGGTCGGAGCCGGCCAGAACCCGCACAATGCGGTCGCCGCCAACGAGGAATGGTCGACCGAGACCGTTTTCGGCAGCCTCGACCAGTTCGAGGGTGACGAGGCAGTCCTGACCTATGACGAGCCCGGCGAGTACGTCTTTTTCTGCACATACCACGGCAATGCGGAGGGAGCGGGCATGGCCGGTGTGTTGACCGTCGGAGAAGGCTGAGGTGGATCGTCGTCTGGCGGCGCTCGCCGTGTTTGGCGCGATCGCACTGGCTGCATGCGCCGGCCCGCCAGAGGGTGAGGCGGCTCCCGCGGCCACCGGGGACACCTCCACCGACTCCCCTTCGGACTGGTCGGGCAACGCCCGCACCGTCCCCGCCGACTATCCCACCATCCAGGCTGCGGTCGATGCGGCCGATCCCGGAGACCTGATCCTGGTCGATCGGGGGGTGTACCGCGAGGCGGTCGACGTGAGGACACCCGGCCTCACCATCCGGGGAGTCGACCGCAACGAGGTGGTCATCGACGGCGAATTCGAACGGGCCAACGGAATCCAGGCCCTGTTCACCGACGGTGTCGTCGTCGAGAACCTGACTGCTGTCAACCACACCCTCAACGGAGTGTTCTGGAGCGGGGTCCGCGGTTACCGGGCCTCCTACGTGACGGCGGTCAACAACGGCGATTACGGGATCTATGCCTTCGATTCCTCCGACGGGCTGTTCGAGCACTCCTACGCCTCCGGGTCGCCCGACGCCTCCTATTACATCGGCCAATGCAACCCCTGTGACGCGGTCATCACCGACTCGGTGGGGGAGCACAGCGGTTTGGGATACTCGGGCTCCAATGCCTCCACCAACCTCTACATCGTCAACAACGTTTTCCGGCACAACGGCACGGGCGCCGCTCCCAACTCGCTCGACGGTGAGTTGTTGCCGCCGACGGAGAACGTGGTGGTGGCCGGGAACCTCATCCACGACAACGGGTATGGCGAGTTCCCACACAAGACGGCGCAATGGGCCACCCAGGGGATGGGTGTCGCCATGGCGGGGACCGTCGACTCCGTGGTGTTCCGCAACCGCATCTTCAACCATCCCCTCAACGGCATCCAGGTGTTCCCCAACATCGACGCCAATGTCTGGATGCCGTCGGGCAACGAGGTGCGGGGAAACTCCGTGTCGGGTTCGGGTCTGGCCGACTTGGCGCTGACCGGCCCCAGCATGTCGGGGAATTGCTTCGCCGACAACGAGCACTCCTCGACGATGCCGTCCGCCCTCGAGACCACCCAGTCCTGTGAAAGGCTCCGGCTCCCCGCCCTGTGGGAGATGGGTGCTCTATCCGCCCAGTTCGGCAGGGTCATCGAACGGGGTCTCGGGCTCGACCCCGAGGTGTTCTACGGCGACATGCCCCACCCACCGGACCAGCCGCAGTTGCCCGACGGGCCTGATGCGCCGGTGACACCGGCCGTAGACGTCTTTGCCGGCGCCCAGCCGGATCTCGATTCCATCGACTTGCCTGCCATGCCGGCAGGCGTCGAAGTCACCCAAGAGAAAGGGCCCAACATCATGGGAGTGCCGTTCGCCACCGCCTACGGGGCGTTCATCGGCCTGTATGCCTACGTTCTGCCACTAGTGCTCTACGCCGCCTGGGTGGTCATCGCGATATGGGAGATCGTGACCAGAAGGGACGACCTGAGCCGCGCCGGCGGCATCGGCTGGATCCTGGCCATCCTCATCGTCCCCTTCCTGGGGGTGATCCTCTACTACATCTTCGCCAGGAGCCAGATCCCCGCCGTCTACCGCTGGGTCCTCCTCGCCGGCGGTCTCGGTGCCTACCTCCTGTTCCTCGTCCTCGGCCTGGTCGTCGGGGGCGTCGTCTAGACGCCGATGTCCCCTAGAGACGCCGACGGAGGTCTTTCCCGCCGGGAACTCATCAAACGCGCCGGGTTGGGCGGCGCCGCCCTCCTCGGTGGGTCGCTCGTCGGAGCATCGGTGCGCGACGAGGCTTCCGCCGCCTCTCCATCCGAGGTCTATTCCGGGGGCCACGGTGGCGAGATGGCGGTGGGTGAGGACGTGCTCTCCTCGATCTACGGCCATGGCGTCGGTCCACCCCGCGGCATGGGCGCCGACGCTCTCGATGTCCACACATTCCCGGCTCCCGGGGAGGGACAGCAGGGGGGAGCAACCCGCGTTGTGGAGATACGTGTCGAGGAGCGGTTGGTCGAGGTGGGGCATGGGGTCTTCGTCGAGGCCTGGACCTACAACGGAACGGTCCCCGGGCCGATCATCCGGGCAACGGAGGGCGAGCTTCTCCGGATCCATCTCGAGAATCGCACCGGTCACGCCCACTCGATCCACTTCCACGGCGCTCATCTCCCCGAAATGGACGGTTGGGAGCCGATACCACCGGGCGGGGAGACCACCTACGAATTCGAGGCCGGCCCCGCCGGGCTCCATCCGTATCACTGTCACACCGCACCGCTGGCCGAGCACATCGCCCGCGGTCTCTACGGGATGATGATCGTCGACCCACCCCGCCGCCGCCCCGAGGCTCAGGAAGTGGCCCTGTTGCTCTCGGGTTTCTCCAACGATGAGATCGGCCGCAACGGGGTGGTCGCCTGGAATGGTGTTGCCGGTTTTTATCACGACCATCCCATCAAGGTGGCGCGAGGGGAGTTGGTGAGGGCCTATATCGTCAACATGCTCGAATACGAGCCCTTGGCCTCCTTCCATCTCCACGCCGAGACCTTCGACGTCTACCCGGCAGGCATGGGGGAGAGTCCTGTCTACCGCGATGACACCATCGCCCTCGCTCAGGGTCAGCGGGCCATCGTCGAGTTCACACTGCCCACCTACGGCCGCTACATGTTCCATCCCCACCAGCATTGGCTGGCGGACAGGGGCGCCATGGGGTGGTTCGCCGCGATCTGATTCCGGCGTCGGCGGTGACGCCGGGACACGGGCAATCGATGGAACCGGTCGGCGGCTCCGCCTAGAGTTTTCTCACCTTGTCGCCGACCTGGAAGCTGCCCGATTCGACGACGAAGGCGTTGACGCCGCGGAATCGGTTCTCCCGCCCGACGCCCACATTGGCGAAACGGAGTGCCTCCTTGCCGAAGCGGCCGGCGAACTTGGCACATCCGGTGTGGGGCGTGTCGGAGATCTCGACGACCGCGTCGCCGATCTCGATACGCGAGCCCGGGGGAAGGTTGTCCACCGAGATGTCCATGTCGACGTAGATCTGATCCCCGGCCAGAGGCCAACGCTCCCTGGTGCCGGCGACCGCATCGGTGACCCTGGAGTTCATCAAGGTGAGCTGTGCCTTCATGTTGGGTCGCCCGTCTTTGCTGACACGCTGGATCCAGTTGTCACCGATGAGACCCTGCTCGGTGCTCAACTCTGCCGACTGGACCACCTCGCGCTGGTTCTCTCCGGGACGACGCACGATCATCTCCACAGGGCCGGCGTCTTTGGGCGTGTCGAGAATCTCGTTGAGTAGAGCCTGGAGCTCTTCGGTCGTTTTGTGCATCGAGCCAGTATGGCGGGTTCTTTCGTGGCGACGGGGAGAATTCGGGCTCGCCTCGCTGTTCGATTTGGGGGCCCCGTGGCGACCCGGCTCCGGGCTTCCCGGAGAACCAGGACAGCTCTCGTCCGGGTTGGGTGCGAGAATCGGCAGAGATGGAATCGGAAACGGGTCTTTCGATCGTGCAAGCGAACGAGGCCGGATGTGAGGATCTGCAACTCATCTTCGGGGCCCGTGGCACGGGTCATGTCTGCCAATGCCAGCGGTACAAGCTCCAGCCCCGGGAGTCCTTTGGGTCCTTGCCGGTGGAGGAGCGTGGGCGGTGACCCGTTCACCCTCGGATATCGCAAGACCGGCATCTCGAGGGCTATGGAACAGGCGGCGGTCGACTACGCCCGGCTACGCGGTGCCCGAGCCCTGGAAGGCTATCCGATGACCACGAAGAACGTCATCCCCGAGGAGTTGCACGTAGGAACCGAAGCCACCTTTCTCTCGGCAGGTCTCACCGAGGTGAGCCGACCCACCAAGAGGGGGGTCGTGGTGCGCATCGACTTCTAGCCCTGGCCGCGAGGGTTCTTCAACCAGACGGTTGACAAAGG
>CAZZIG010000141.1:0-13216 GCA_964653975.1 uncultured Acidimicrobiaceae bacterium | reverse complement strand
CCGACCCGGGACTGACCCGCACGGCCACTGTCTGGGTGACGTGGTAGAAGCCGAGGGAGGCGAGGACGCCTCCTCCCACGGCGCCGGCGAGGGCGAAGACCGCCGCCGTGTTGGCATAGGCAGCCAACGCCAGGGCACCGCCGCCGATCACCGCAGCGATGGCGAAGACGAGCCGGCTCCCCCAGCGGTCGAGCGCCCACCCTCCCGCGAGTGCCCCCACCCCGGCGACGATGGACGAAGAACTGAAGACCGCAGCCACGGCAGTCTCACTCCATCCGGTGTCGGCGATGATCGGGTCGAGGAGGACACCGAAGCTGTAGAACCAAGAGCCGTAGACGGCGATCGTGATCAGACCGAGGACGGCGATGCGACCGCGCGGTATCGGTGTCTTGGCCTCCGATGCGGGCGTATGGCGCGTCACGCGCCACCAACCCGCATCAGACGGTCAAGCATCGTTGAGAATCCGCCAGATCTGCTCGGGGTTGACCGGAACCTGAACCTCGGCGCCGCCCAGGGCGTCGGAGACCGCGTTGAGCACCGCCGGGGTCGACCCGATCGCCCCCGCCTCACCGATCCCCTTCGCTCCGAGGGGGTTGGTGGGGGTGGTGGTGACGGTGCTGTCGAGACCGAACAGGGGGAGGGTCGTCGCGGTGGGGATCAGATAGTCCATGAACGAGCTGGTGACCAGGTTGCCGTCCCCGTCGTAGATCACCTTCTCCCACATCGCCTGTCCCACCCCCTGCGCCAGCCCTCCGTGACGCTGCCCTTCGGCGAGCATCGGGTTGACGATGTTCCCTGCGTCGTCGACCGCCCACATACGCACGAGACGTGGTGAACCCGACTCCCGGTCGATCTCGACGACAGCGAGATGCATGCCGAAGGGATAGTTCAGCCCGCCAGAGCGAAGATGGATCTCCTCGTCCAGACCCGGGGTCAAATCCTCGGGGACGTTCCCCCGCATCGCGGCGGTGACCACTTCCTCCCAGCTGACCGAGACGTCGGTGCCGGCGACGGACGCCTTGCCGTCGGACAGCACGATGTCCTCGGGCGATGCCTCCAGGAGGTGGCCGGCGATCCTCGCTGCCTTCTCGGCCACCTTCTCGGCGGCGGCGAAGCTGGCCGATCCTCCCTGGGCGATGGAGCGTGACCCTGACGTCCCCCATCCGTAGGGCGACGTGGCGCTGTCCCCCTGTTCGATGTTCACCCTGGAGATGTCCAACCCGAGGACACCGGCGACGAGTTGGGCGAAAGAGGTGCGATGACCCTGGCCCTGGTCGAGGGTCTCGACGAAACAAGTGACCGAACCGTCGGGATGTACCTGGATCCGGGCTGCGCCCCAACTCTCGAACCCGCATACCTCGACGTATGAGGCGAGACCGATCCCCATCAGCCTGCCCTCTTCCCTTGCGGCAGCCTGCTCGCGGCGAAGACCGTCGTAGTCGGCGACTTCCAGCAGCTTGTCGAGGGCCGTTTCGTATTGGCCGGTGTCATAGACGTAGCCACCGAGCTCTTTGCCCCCGGACGAGGCGTAGGGGAACTGGTCTGGCTGGATGAAGTTGCGGCGACGCAACTCGGCGGGATCCAGCCCGGTGGCGTAAGCCACGGCGTCGATCACCCTCTCGATGGTCAACGTGGCCTCGGGTCGCCCCGCCCCCCGGTAGATGCCTCGGGGTGCCCGATTGGTCCACACTCCGCGCATCCTCCAGCCGTAGACCGGGATGTCGTAGTTCCCCGTGCCCATGCGCGGGGTCAACTCCATGAACGACAGATAGCGATGACGACAACCGAGGTCGATCAGACTGTCCAACCAAAGGCCCCCGATCCGCCCCTCTTCGTCGGCCACGACCTCGTAACGGTGTCTCTGCGCCCTGCCGTGGCCGATGGTGAGAAGGTGCTCGCGCCGTGACTCGGCCCACTTGACGGGTCGTCCCGTCTTCCGGGCGGCGATGACGGCCAGGTAGTCCTCCTCGGCCAGGTCGAACTTGCAGCCGAACCCGCCTCCGACGAAGGGGGTGATGACACGCACCGCCGACTGGGGTAGACCGAGATCGGTGGAGAGCTGTTGTTGCATGAGCTGGGGGGCCTGAGACGACAGATGGACGGTGAGCCCGCCCTCCTTCCACTCGGCGAGGATCACCCGATTCTCCATCGGTGCGGGGGCCACCCTGGGATGGTCGACCACGCCGCTGAGCCGAACCGCGCCGTCGAGCGCCTCGAAGGCGGCACGGTCTCCCTTCGACCGGTCGTAGGCCACGTTCGACTCCGACCCCTGATCCCGGTGGATGGGTGGGGCTTCGATCGCCTCTTCGACGTCGCCGACGACATCGAGAGGGTCGTAGTCGACGAAGACCAGGTCGGCGGCATCCCGGGCTGCCGCGGCCGTCTCGGCGACGACGGCGACGACCGGATCCCCGGGCATGAGCGCTCGACCCTGCACCAGGGGGAAGCGACGGGGGATGTTGCGGTCTGGCCTTGGCGTGGGAGGCATGACCACGTCGGCGACGTCTTCGGGGGTGATCACGGCCCACACGCCCGGTGCGCTCTCGGCGGCCGAGGTGTCGATCCCGGTTATGTCGGCGTGGGCGAATGGGGAACGGACGATGGCGAGATGGAGGGTGCCGGACGGGGCGATGTCATCCACGTACCGACCTGTGCCCGACACCAGGGCCGGATCTTCGCGCCTTTGCACCGGCGCACCGAGAAAAGAGGGTATAACGGCTTCGGTAGTCACCCGAGCCAGGTTAATGGCGGTCGACAGGGCGCACTGCGTCGCCGGGGACGACCCTCACAACGGGTCGAAGAGGGGTGGGTCTTGCCCGAAGAGACGTCGGCGGAGTGGCGCGCTACTCCAGGAGTGACAGAACCGTCGTGCGGAAGTCGTTCGGTTGGAACGGCTTGGTGACGAACGCGTCGGCTCCGCCTTCGTTGGCGCGTCGTCTCGACTCCTCTTCGGCGTGGGCCGTGAGGACGACCACCGGGATGTTCTTGGTGGTCTCGTCCTTCCTGATTCGATCGAGGACCTCCCAACCGTCCATACCGGGAAGACCGATGTCCAGGACCACGAGGTCGGGTGACTCGGAGCTGACGGCGGCCAGCCCGGTGCGTCCGTCGTCCCGGGTGATGATCTCGAGATCGGCGGCACGGAGACAGACCTCGATCAGGCGCCTGATGACCGCGCTGTCCTCAACAATCAGTATGCGTGAGCCCATTGTTCACCTCGTAGTTCAGCCCCTTTGAGGCCAAGACCGGTATCGGCAGGTAGTGGACGTGGGTTTAGACATTCTGATGGGCCCGTCCCGCCGGCAAGGTCAGCGTCTCGACGAAGTCCTCCAGTTGTCTCAACGTCCGGACCTCATGCACCGACGTGCAGTGACGGGCGTAGTGGGACATCGCCGAGTCACCCGTGTCCCAGTAGGCAACCGGCTCCGGGTTGAGCCAGACCAGCCCCCGGGAGGACTTGGCTATTTCGGCGAGGACACCGTCGCGGGCAGGGCGGTAGTTGTTGCGGGCGTCACCGGTGATGATCACCGTGGTTCGAGGGGTCAACTGTGACCCGTAGCGGTTGTGGAAAGTCTCCAGCGAGTTCCCGTAGTCGGAGTGCCCGTCGAGCCAGATCACCTCTGCCTCGGTGGTGATCCTCGCCACCGCCGAGCCGAAGTCGGTACCCGGACCGAAGAACTCGGTGACTTCGTCGATCGTGTCGACGAAGGCGAACGAGCGCAGCCGGGAGAAGTGGTTGGCCATCGCATGGGTGAACTGAAGCGTGAACCGGGAGAATGTCGCCATCGACCCGGAGATGTCGCAGAGGAGCCACACCTCGGGCCGGTGGGGGCGGGGATGTCTGAACTGGGGATCCGCGGGCACTCCCCCGGTCGCCAGCGACTTGCGCACAGTGCGTCGGAAATCGAGCCGTCCGGTGCGCTTTCGGCGTCTGCGTGCGAGCCTCGCCGCCAGCTTCCTGGTCAGAGGGCCGATCGCAGCCTCCATCTCCGCCAGGTCGCTGCTGGTGGCGTGCATCAGATCGATGTCCTCGATCAGCGGCCGGCGCAGTGTCTTGGCCACCGCCTCTCTTCCCCGGTCGGCGACGAGACGGCGACGGATCTCCTCCTGGATCTCCTCACGCAGCCTTTCGATCAGAGACTCGACCTCCTCGCGAAGCAGCCTCTGTTCGAGCTCGGTCAGATCCTCCTCCCCGGCGAGCGACTCCAACAACTCGGCCTCGAGACGGGCCAGGTCGAGACGGCGGAGCGTGCGATACAAGTAGTAGGTCCCGCCGACGGGCCGACCCGGCTCCATACCGGCGAGACGGTCGACTGCGTCCCGCACTCCCCGGCGCAGTGACTCCGCGTCCATCCCGGCCAGGGCCTCGAGGAGGGCATTGAACAGCTGATTGGGGTCGAAGTCCCCGTCTCCCCCGGTTGCCCCCTCTCCACCGCTTCCCTCGGGACCGTCGTCAGCCTCGGGGTCCGACTCGGCATCGTGATCCTTCGGCATGGGAACCTTGGAGAAATACACATCGAAGGCGGTGTCGAAGGCCCGCTCGTGACGCAGATTCTTCACCAGAGTGGCCCGCAGCGTCTCCCGAAGACCGACCCGGCTGCCGAGGTCGATCGCCTCGACGGCCTTCATCGCGTCGATTGCCTCGACCATCGACACCGGGACACCGGCTGCGCGGAGCTCGTCGATGAAGCCGGTGATGACGGGGAGCATCAGGTCGCTGGTGCCGAGATGAGCTCCTTGGCCGTGCGTTCGATGTCCGACTGGTACTTGAGGAGCACGTGGAGGGTGTCACCCAGCACCTCTTCGTCGACCTCCTCGACGGAGAGGGCGATGAGGGTGCGGGCCCAATCGATGGTCTCCGACACCGACGGGGCCTTCTTGAGGTCCAGACTCCTGATGGAACGGGCCACCTTCGCCACCTGCGCGGCCAGATGCTCGGAGAGACCGGGGACCCGGGCCTCGAGGATGAGTTGTTCCCGCTCGGCGTCGGGGTAGTCGATGTGGAGGAAGAGACAGCGGCGTTTCAACGCCTCGCTCAACTCTCTCGTGTTGTTCGAGGTGAGGAACACCAGGGGCTGGGTGTTGGCGGTCATGGTGCCCAACTCCGGTATCGACACCTGGAAGTCGGACAGGATCTCCAAGAGCAGGGCCTCGGTCTCCACCTCCACCCGGTCGACCTCGTCGATGAGGAGTACCACCGGCTCGGTGGCCCTGATCGCCGCCAGCAGGGGACGGGTGAGGAGGAACTCCTCTGAGAAGATGTCGTGGCTGATCGAATCCCAGTCGTGGTCGACGTCGGCCTGGATGCGCAGCAGCTGCTTCTTGTAGTTCCACTCGTAGAGCGCCTTGGCCTCGTCGAGACCCTCGTAGCACTGGAGCCGGATGAGATCCCGCCCGGTCGCCGCCGCCACGGCCTTGGCCAGCTCTGTCTTGCCGACTCCGGCCGGCCCCTCGACGAGAACGGGCTTGTCCAGCCGTTGCGCCAGAAACACCACCTGGGAGATGCGGTCGTCAGCGAGATAATTGGCCGAGCGCAGAGCTTCGGCGATTCGGATTGGTGCGTCGAAATCCATCCATCTCCAGGGGTGACCGGCTTCATTGTAAGAGCGACCCCACACCGATCACGAAGCGACGTGAAGACCACGCTGATCAGGGTTAGCCTGGATCGTCTGTGCGTACCGAAGACAGGCACTGAATGCGGATAATCATCGTGGGGGCGGGAGCGGTCGGGTCCTATCTGGCCGAGCGTCTCGCCACCGGAGGACAGGACGTCGTGGTCATCGAAGACGACGAGGTCCGGGCGGCTGAGCTGCAGGAGTCCATCGACGCTCTCGTGCTCCACGGCAACGGCGCCAGTGTGCACATGCTGGAAGAGGCCGGCGCCGCCGAGACCGACTTGCTAATTGCAGTCACCAGCTCCGACGGCGCCAACATCCTCGCCTGCTACACGGGCACCCAGCTGGGAGCCAAGACCACCATCGCCCGCATCGAGGATGGGGAGTTGCGCGAGGGAGCAGACCGACTGGGAGTCGACCTGATCATCGACCCGTCGGCGACTGCAGCCGAGGGCCTGGTGGGGATCGTCGGTCTCGGCGGGGCATCCGAGCTCATCGAGTTCGCCGATGGGAAGCTGGTCATGGTGGGCGCCAGGGTCGCTCCCAACGCCCCGATCACCGCGGCGCCGCTTCGGCACCTTCGTGTTCGCCAGGCCGAATGGGGTTGGGTGGTAGCCGCACTGGTTCGCGACGGCCGCACCATCGTCGCTCACGGCGACACAGTGGTCCGCCCGGGCGATCACGCTCTGTTGATGACGACCAAGGACCGCGTCGACGACGCCACACGGCTCGTCGGCGTCAAACGCCGACACATAGACCGAGCGATCATCGTCGGGGGTACCCGTCTCGCCGAGATCACCGCCGATGTCATGGCCGAGGCGGGCCTGTCAGTCGTCGTGATCGACGAAGAGCCGGACAGGTGTCGCTATCTGGCGAGCCGGCATCCCTTCGCACTGGTGATAAATGGTGACCCCACCGACCCCGATGTGCTCAAGGAGCTGGATCTGGGCTCGAAGGATGTCGTCCTCGCCCTGTCCGGATGGGACGAGGTCAATCTGATGGGTTGTCTGGTGGCGAAAGCGACCGGGGCCGGCATGGTCATTTCCCGATTCAATCGGATCTCCTATGTAGGTCTCCTCTCCGGGCTCGGGATCGACGCTGCGGTCTCATCCCGGCTCATGGCCGCCTCGGCGATACTTCGCTTCGTGCGCCAGGGCCAGGTCGAGCAGGTCGCCACCTTCTCCGACACCGACGCCGAGGCCATCGAGATCGAGGTCTCCCCTAGCTCCGAGGCGGTTGACAGGTCCTTGATGGATCTCCAACTTCCCCTCGGTGTGATCATCGGGGGGATCTCCCGCGATGGGACCACGTTCGTGCCCGACGGTTCGACGGTGGTGAGAGCTGGCGACCACATCATCTTCTTCGCACTCCCCCGGGACATCGCGGAGTCGTCCGACCTGTTCACGAAATGACCACCCGGGAGCGCACCGGGCGCCCCGCGCTCAGCCTGCTGAAGACTGTCGCCTTCGTCTTGGGCTCGGTGCTCCTCTTCGTAGCCGTCGCCATGACCGCGGCGGCTGTCGTCTCCGCCCTCTACGACGAGTACGAGACCGCGGTCTGGATAGCGGTCTCGGCCGGCATCACCGCCGTGGTTGGCTACGGAACCCGGCGCCTCGTGAGTAGGCCGGAGACGATCACCGTCAAGCAGGGGTTCGCCACCGTCGGGCTCGCCTGGTTCGTCTTCTCGATCTTCGGTGCCCTGCCCTACCTCCTCACCGGCTCGATCCCGGACATCACCGACGCCGTGTTCGAGACCGCCTCGGGCTTCACCACCACGGGGGCGTCGATCCTCCCCGATCCCAGGATCCTGCCCAACGGGATCGCGTTCTGGAGGGCGATGACCCAATGGCTGGGAGGGATGGGGGTCATCGTCCTCGGCGTGGCCATCCTTCCCCTGCTGGGCACCGGTGGCATGCAACTGGCCAAAGCGGAGTCACCCGGCCCGACTCCCGACAGATTGACGCCGCGGTTTCAGGAGACCGCAAAGCGACTCTGGCTGGTCTACGCGGTTATCACTCTGATCGAGATCGCCCTGCTCGCCCTGGGGGACATGACCGGTTTCCAGGCGGTCATCCACTCTCTCACGACAATGTCGACGGGTGGGTTTGGCACCGAGCCCGACTCCATCTCCGGGTTCTCCGACTACACGAAGTGGGTCATCACGTTCTTCATGTTCGTCGCCGGGGTGTCCTTCGCCCTCCACTTCCGCGCCTGGAACAAACCGATCGAATACCTCCGCAACGCCGAGTTCAAGTTGTACACGTTCATCACCCTCGCTGCGATCGTCATCGTCGCCGGTGGTCTCTTCGCCGACCTCTCCCCGGCCCGCGCCGTGCGCGACGCCGCCTTCAACACTGTCTCGTTGGTCACCACGACCGGCTTCGCCTCCACAGACTTCGGCATGTGGCGCCCGGCCTTGCTGATCATGGTCGTGGGGCTGATGTTTCTCGGCGGCATGGCCGGCTCGACCGCAGGAGGGATCAAGACTTTCCGGATCGGTGTGCTCACCAAGGCGGCGTTCGCCGATCTCCGGCGGCTGGTGCACCCCCGCGGGGTCTTCATCACCCACTTCGGCAAGCAGAAGGTCACCGAGCCGGTGATCGAGGCGGTGCAGTCCTACTTCCTGTTCTACATGTTCTTGTTCATGACCGCCACGTTCGGGCTGGCGTTCATCGACGCCAACCTGGCCGAGGGTCTCGACCTGGTGACCGCGACCAGCGCGGTGGCGGCCTCACTCGGGAACATCGGACCTGGTCTCGGTGAGGTCGGCCCGGCGGCCAACTACGCCGCTCTCCCCCAACTGGCCAAATGGCTGCTGGCCAGTCTCATGATCGTGGGGCGTCTCGAGATCTTCCCGGTCCTGGTCCTGTTCACCAAAGACCTCTGGCGTCGCTAGATGGTCGGCCGACTTTGAGTGTCTGGCTCCTGGATCTACTGGTATCGATTCGCAGGGGTTATACCCTCACCTCATCGCCAGACCGCCCGAAGACACTCAAACAGGCGCCGGTCGGCCGACTGCTACCGCACCCGCCTACGCCAGTACCGGGCATCGAGCAGCGAGTACCCCATACCCTCTACCCTCTACCCTCTACCTCTTCTCATTCTTCTTGCGACAGATCAGGCGTGAACTCGAATGCCAGATCGCCGATGCGGACCTCGTCGCCTTCCACGGCCCCGGCCTCAGCCAACGCCTCGTCCACACCGAGACGCGCCAGACGACGCGCCGCCATATCGGCCGCCTCCAGCAGAGTCAGATCGGCAAAGGCCACGGCGCGCTCTGCGGAACGCCCTTCGACCCTCCAGGCATCGTCCTCTCGGGAGATCGTGAAAGTGGGGCCGAGTGGGCGATGGAGGATGTACCCCCTCCGAGCCGGGGCCTCACGCTCTGCTTCGTCCACGAGGTCGGCGATGGCGTGGAGGGCCTCCCGTATCCCTTCGCCGGTCATGGCTGAGACCGGTACGACTCCAATCCTCTCGGCTGCTTCGCGCCCGTCGGGAAGGTCGCTCTTGTTCATGAGCACGATGGCGGGCCGGGCCGCCAGTTCCGGCGAGTAGCTCGCGATCTCCTCCCTCAAGATCTCGAGCTGGCGTTCCGGTGGGTTCTCCTGGGTCGGAGCCGGGTCGAGCAGGATCACCAGCACCCGCGCCCGTTCGGTGTGACGGAGGAACTCGTGACCGAGACCCCTCCCTTCGGCTGCGCCTTCGATGAGACCGGGGATGTCGGCGAGGACGAACTCCCGTCCGTCGAAGCTGACCACGCCGAGATTCGGCTCGAGAGTGGTGAAGGGATAGTCGGCGATCTTGGGCTTGGCGGCGGAGACCCGTGTGATGAATGTGGATTTTCCCGCGTTGGGGAAACCGATGAGCGCGGCGTCGGCGAGGAGCTTCAACTCCAATGTGAACCATGCTTGCTCCCCGTACTCGCCTTGTTCGGCGACGGCGGGGGCACGACTGGCAGGACCGACGAACGCGGCGTTCCCCAGACCTCCGCGACCACCGTGGACCGCTACGACCTCCTGGCCGGCCTCGACGAGGTCGGCGATGAGGGCACCCTCGTCGTCGCGCACCACCGTTCCCAGGGGCACACCCAACACCAGATCGTCGCCGCCCCGGCCGTGACGTACGTCCCCCTCTCCGTGGGTGCCGTCTCCGGCTGAGTGGTGTGGGTTGCGCTGATAGCGCAACAACGACGCGACCGAGGGGTCTGCCCTGAGGATCACCGAGCCACCGGCGCCGCCGTTACCGCCGGTGGGGCGTCCCTTGGGACGTCCCTTCACCCTCTCGAATGCAGCAACCCCCGCACCGCCGTTGCCGGCGCGGAGGTTGACACGGACCCGGTCAACGAACATGACCGGTGACGTCTACTCGTCTATGACAGAGACGTGGCGGCGGTTGTTACGTACTGCGTATTTGACGGTCCCCGAGGCGGTGGCGAACAGTGTGTCGTCGCTGCCCCGGCCCACGTTGTCACCCGGATGGATCCGCGTCCCACGCTGTCGGACGATGATCGACCCGGCGTTGACGAACTGACCGTCGAAGACCTTGGCGCCCAGACGCTGGGCACGTGAGTCGCGACCGTTCTTCGAGGAACCGCCTGCTTTGGTCTTGGACATCTCTACTCCTCTTCTGAGGCTGCGGCCTCTTCCTTCTTCTTCGCCGCAGTCTTCTTCTTCGCTGCTGCCGGGAGCTTGATCCCGGTGATTTCCAGTTGGGTGTACTTCTGACGGTGACCCTGTCGACGCCGGTACCCGGACTTGTTCTTGTACTTGAAGATGTCGACCTTGGGACCTGCCGACTCCCCCAACACCTTGGCCGTGACCGAAGCCTTGGCGAGCTGGTCACGATCGGAGATGGCGTTGCCGTCGTCGTCAACGATCAACAGAGGCTCGAATGTGAGCTTGTCGTCGTCGCCTTTGATGCGCTCGACCTCGATCACGTCGCCGGATTGGACCTTGGCCTGCTTGCCACCGGCGCGGATGATGGCGTACATGGGAAAACCTCTCTGAGAAGGGGGGAAACCTGTCCTAGATGCTACCGACTCGTCGACTTTGGGCAAAGCCGATTTGTCACCTCGTGCGATGTTGTGTCTAGGCCTCGATCTCGGCGGCCGCGGCTTCGGCTGTGGTCGGGGCGGGGCGAAACGTCTCTTCGATGATTACGCCACGCCCTGCGCAGTGCTCGCACTTGTGAGAGAACTGCTCGAGCAGGCCCGCCGATACGTTCTTCCGGGTCATCTCGACCAGGCCCAGGTGAGACACGTCGAAGACCTGGGTCCGGGTCTTGTCCCTGGCCAGGGTCTCCTTGAGCCGACGCAGCACCTTCTGTTGGTTCTCGGTCGTCTCCATGTCGATGAAGTCGATGACGATGATGCCCCCGATATCGCGGAGACGGAGCTGCCGGCCGATCTCCTCGGCCGCCTCCAGGTTGTTCTGGAGCACGGTCTCCTCGAGATTGCTCGACCCGACGAACTTGCCGGTGTTGACGTCGATCACGGTGAGAGCCTCGGTGCGGTCGATGACGAGGTGGCCTCCGGAAGGTAGGAAGACCTTGCGGTCCAAGGCCTTCTTGAGTTGGTCGTCGACGTGGTATCGGTCGAACAGCGGGATCTCGTCCTCGTAGAGATGTACCTTGCTGACCAGGTCCGGTGCGGTCGACTGGAGATAGTCGATGACGGTGTCGTAGGCCGACTTGTCGTCGATCATCAACTTGCGGAAGTCGGCGGTGAAATGCTCCCGGATCACCTTGATCAACAGTTCCGGCTCCTCGTGTATGAGGCGGGGAGCGTCACCTTGTCCGGCCTGTTCCTTGATCGAGTTCCACTGCTTGGTGAGACGAGAGATGTCGGCTGCCAGTTCCTCGGCCGAGGCGTGCAGCGCGGCGGTGCGGACGATCACACCGAACCCGTCGGGGCGTACCTTGTTGATCACGTCGCGCAGACGGTTGCGGTCGCCGTCAGGCAGCCGGCGGCTGATGCCGATGCTGTCCGAATCCGGGACCAGCACCAGGTAGCGACCCGGCAACGACGGTATCCCGGTGAGCCGTGCCCCTTTCGCCCCCATGGCGTCCTTGGTCACCTGCACCAGGACCTTGTCCCCCTCTTTGAGGACGTCCTCGATCCGCTTGGTGTTCCTGCCGCCGTTGCGTTTGCCGGGGGTGGCCACATCGGACGCGTATAGGACGCCGTTCTTGGAGGCACCGAAATCGAGGAAGGCGGCTTCCATCCCCGGGAGGACGTTGCGGGCGACGGCGAGGTAGATGTTGCCGGCCACCGAGTTCGACTCGTCCCGGGCCACGTAGTGCTCTACGAGAACCGGGCCCTCCAGGATGACGATCTGAGTCTGGTGAGAGTTGGCGCTGACCAGCATCTGTTTCCGCGCCGACTCGGTGGGGACGATGATCTCGTCGTCGACAGGACGCCGCGAACGGGTCCTGGAAGTGGTGATGCTGCCACGTGAACTCGACGAGGGCTGCTGCTGCTGCTTCTTCGATTTCCTCTGTCGGCGGTCTCGGTCGGTCTTGTTCGGTGCAGGTGCTTCAACCCGCCGTACCTCAACCCGGTGGCCTTTGACCGTGACCGTCTTCCGTTCCTCGACTGTGCCGCCCGCGGACGACTTGCGGACGATCTCTGGGCCCTTCCTGCGGAATAGAGCCATCTGTTTTCACTCCTCTGAAAATGTGTGTGCGGCCGAGACGCCTTTCCTGGCGGGGTCTACGACCGGAAAAGTCGAAAGCGGTGACGCCTGGAATGAGAAGCCCGAGACGTCTCCCGACTGATCCCAAAGGGTAGCAGGAACCTGCTGACATAACGAGATGGTCAGGGACTAGTCATCATTCAGGCCGAGTTCGGGCTGCTCCGGCTCGGTCGGGTCGTAACACATGCGACAGCGCGCCTCGTATGCGTCCTGGGCTCCGAGGACGACGAGATCGTCGGAACGGACGATTCGCTGGGTGTACAGGGCGGGACCTCCGCAGCGATGACACACGGCCAACATCTTCGTCACGTACTCGGCCCGGTCACTGAGGGCCGGGATGGGCCCGAATGGCCGTCGCAAGTAGTCGGTGTCGAGACCGGCAACCACCATCTGCATCCCGGTGGCCGCCAGATCGTCGACGACTTCGACCAACCCCTCGTCGAAGAACTGTCCTTCGTCGATACCTATCACCCGGGTCTGGTCGGACACGGCGCGCAGCATCTCGGTGGAGTCGGAGACCGGTACCGCCTCGAACTTCAATTCCGAGTGGGAGACGACTTCGGTCTCGGCGTAGCGGTTGTCGAGTCGGGGCTTGAAGACCTGGACCGGAATCCGGGCGATCCTGGATCGGGTGACCCGCCGGATCAACTCCTCGCTCTTCCCGCTGAACATCGAGCCGCAGATGACCTCGACCCACCCCTCGTTGCTTCGCCGGTACATGAGCCGACGAGCCTAATGGCGACGGGGAATGAGCCGACGCCCGTGGGCGGGCGCGGTAGCTGCGGCCGACCGGCGGTCTGTTCGACCGGCCAGACCCACCTCGCCCAAGACCAGGGGATGGTGATCCCCTGCCACCATCGCACATGGCCACCAACGGGAGACAAACGGCCGAAGTTGGCCGCCATAGAT
>CAZZIG010000140.1:0-5366 GCA_964653975.1 uncultured Acidimicrobiaceae bacterium | reverse complement strand
AACTGCGGCCACCATCGCCCGGCTGGCCAACGGGTTGTCCACCGGGATGGTATCCGCCACGCTCCTGGCCTACACCGGCCATGCACACCGAGATGTGGGAGCATCCGGCGACCAGGCGCAACATCGAGACCCTTCGCAGTGATGGCTATCAGCTCATCGGCCCCGAATCGGGCTCTCTCGCCGGTGGCGACATCGGCACCGGGCGGGTCGCCGAGCCCGACGACATCCTCGAATCCATCGAGCACATCTTCAGCCCGTCAGGTGACGTGAAGCGTTGTCTGGTCACTGCCGGAGGCACGCGGGAGCCGGTAGACCCGGTTCGTTACCTGGGGAATCGTTCCTCGGGGAAGATGGGTCACGCGATCGCCAACGAGGCGGCCCGCAGGGGACTCGACGTCACCTTGGTCACCACCTCCGAACTGCCGACTCTGCCGGCTGTGAAGGTGGTCTCGGTCGAGACCGCACAGGAGATGCTCGAAGCCGTCTCCGGGGTCGGAACCGATATCGCCGTGATGGCAGCCGCGGTAGCCGACTTCCGCCCCGCCAATTCGAGTGAGGGAAAGATATCCCGTTTTGAGGGGCTCGACTCGATCGACTTGGAGCCGAATCCCGACATCCTCGCCTCGGTCGTCGCCAGGGAGCCCCGACCGTACGTCGTGGGCTTCGCCGCCGAGACCGGCGGCGTGGAGCGTGCCGTGGAGAAGGCGAAGGCGAAGGGAGTAGACCTGTTGGTCTACAACGACGTGAGCGCACCCGGGTCAGGGTTCGGGACCGACACCAACCAGGTGGTGATCATCGACAGCGTGGGCACCACCGACCCCTGGCCCGTGATGAGCAAGGACGACGTTGCCTCCCGGCTCCTCGACCGGATCGTGGCCGAGGCTGATCCAGAGGGTTAATCTCGCCCTTCCGATGCGAACTTCATACTTCACCTCCGAATCCGTCACCGAAGGGCATCCCGACAAGGTTGCAGACGCCGTCTCCGACTCGGTGCTGGATGCCGCGTTGAAGCTCAATCCACAGGCACGCGTCGCCTGCGAGACCTTTGTCACGACGCGGCTCGCTGTCGTCGGTGGCGAGGTTCGAATCGGCACGGATCTCGACATCGACGGCATCGTTCGCGACACGCTCGAGCGCATCGGCTATGACGGATTCGATGAGTGCTTCGCCGCCTCGACTGTCGAGGTGGCCAACCACGTTCATGAGCAGAGCGCCGACATCGCCCAAGGTGTCGATCGCGAGCTGGGGGCCGGCGATCAGGGTCTCATGTTCGGCTTTGCCGTGACCGAGACCGATCAGCTGATGCCCCTGCCCATCCAATTGGCCCACCGACTGGCCGAACGGCTCAGCGAGGTACGCAAGAAGCGCCAACTCGAGTATCTGCGCCCGGACGGCAAGACCCAGGTGATGGTGCGCTACGAGGGTGACCTGCCGGTCGCCGTCGAGAAGGTGCTCATCTCGACCCACCACGCACCGGGACAGGACCAGAAGGCGATGCGCGACGACGTCTACGAGGCGGTTGTCACCGAAGTCATCCCGGAAGAACTGCTCTCGTCCGATGTCGAGTTCATCTTCAATCCCAGCGGCCGCTTCGAGATCGGGGGCCCCGTGGCCGACACCGGCCTCACCGGCAGGAAGATCATCGTCGACACCTACGGCGGCTACGCCCGCCACGGTGGGGGCGCCTTCTCCGGCAAGGACTCCACCAAGGTCGATCGCTCCGCGGCCTACGCGGCTCGGTGGGCGGCCAAGAACCTGGTTGCAGCGGGTGTCGCCGATCGGCTCGAGATCCAGTTGGCCTACGCCATCGGGCAACCCCAGCCCTTCTCGATCCATGTCGAGACCTTTGGCACGGAGAAGGTCGACCCGTCCCGTATCGAGGACATCGTCGCAGAGGTCTTCGACTTCCGCCCGGCGGCGATCATCGAACAACTCGGTCTCACCCAGCCGATCTTCTCGTCCACCGCGGCGTACGGGCATTTCGGCCGTCCCGAGTTCAGCTGGGAGCAGCTCGACCGGGTGGCGGCCATCACGAGCGCTGCCGGGGTGTGAACCGGGCGGCGCGTGTCGTCCCCGACGTCGCCACTTTCGCCGTCGACCAGGGTTTCTGGTACACGATCCCCGACCATCTCGATCCGGACCTCCACCTCGGCTCCATCGTGCGGGTGCCTCTGTCGGGTAGACGCGTCCGTGGCTGGGTCGTCGAGATCGCCCTCGAGCGCGCGGGCAGGCTGAAGGAGATCGCCGGGATCTCCGGATCGGCTGCGGTCTTCGACGATGCCCTGTTGAATTCCCTTCTCTGGACCGCCCGCCACTACGTCGCTCCAGTCTCCACCCTGCTCGGCCGAGCCAGCCCGCCGAATCTCCCCCGGCGGATCCCCGAAGCCCCGCCCGTTCCGGAGTTCGACAAGGAGAGCCATCCCTTGTCCGATGTCGTCTCCAAGTCGGCGGCCGGAACTCGCAGCCCGGTGGTCGCTCTCGTGGGGAACTGGCACAAACCGGGATGGATGGACCAGTTGGGTCCGGTGCTGGCCAGTGGTCGGTCGGTGTTGGTCGTGGCCGCCTCCACCGCCGAAGTGAGACAGTTGGCCGAAGCCGCGGATGGGATGTGGGGTGAGGTCACCGTCGCGGTGGACGGCGAGGACGACAAGTCGGACACCGCTGCTTGGCAAGCAGCACAGTCCCCACCCCGGATCGTCATCGGGACGCCGAAGACCGCGGTTTGGCGCGTGGCGGACCTTGGTTTGGCCATCGTGCTGGAAGAGGGGCGGCGGGCCATGAAGGACCGTCAAACTCCGACAGTCCACGTCCGTGAGGTGATGCGCACCAGGAGCCGCCTCGAAGGCTTCAACCTCGCTTTCTACGGTCCCACGCCCAGCGTCGAACTGCTCTCCGCGGGTGCCGAGGTGCTCCACGAAGGCAACCGGGCATGGCCTCTGGTCGAGGTGGTCGACCGCTCGGAGGATCAGCCCGGATCGGGATTCTTCGCCGAGCGGACCGTCGCCGCGATCGGGGCAACGGCCAAGGCTCGGGGACGGGTGTTCGTGTTCACCCATCGCCGCGTCGGCTATGCCTCGATGCGATGTACCCGGTGCCGGACGTTGCGCACCTGTTCGAAATGCGGCTCCCGGGTCGGCCGGGTCGACAAGTGCCCTCGGTGCGATGCCGCCATCGGCCCCTGTGTCAGCTGCGGTGCCTCCGAGTTCGAGGAGATGGGATCGATCCCCGAGCGTCTCGTCTCCGAGATCGACCGTCGTTTGGGACGGGGAACAGCCCAGATCCACCCGGCCGACGGATTGGTCAGCGTGGGGACCGAGCGCGATCTCGCCGGGTTGCCGCTGGTCAACCTCGCTGTGGCCGCCGATGTCGACGGCATGCTCATGGGGAGCGGGTACCGAACCAGCGAGGAGGCTCTACGCCAACTGGCCAGGCTGGCTCTCGCGGTGGGGGAGGGCCGGGGAGCCCGGCTGATGCTGCAGACCAGCCGCCCCGACTCCCTCCTGGTCACCACGATGAGACGAGGAGACCCGATCCCCTACCAGGAGAGAGTCCTGGTGGAGAGAGCCCGTGAGGGGGCTCCTCCGGCGTCGGACATGATGGCCGTGGAGATCCGGGGTCAGGTGCCCGAGTCGGCGGGGTCCGATCTGGCCACGCTGCACGGCGCACTGACGATGGGCCCGATGAGCATCCCCGAGGGCAAGCGCTGGCTGCTGACCGGCAAACTGGGCACGGCCCGGCTCGAGTTGCGGGAAGTCGTGGGGCGATGGCGCGACGGGGGAGCGACAGTGCGGATCGATGCAGACCCGATCGACGTATGAGCCGACGTCGAGCTGAGACCCCGAGGACGGGGAGACCGATGTGAGCTCGGAATCCCGCGAGTTCTGGGACCGCAAACACGCTCGGAGCCTTCCGGCCCCGGTCATCCAACCACCGCCCCCTCCTCCTCTGTTCGCCCATGTCGAGCAGCACTTCCCGCGAGAGGGACGGGTGTTGGACCTCGCCTGCGGCCGCGGTGAGGGAGCCGTCTGGCTGGCCGGCCGGGGGATGGACTACCGGGGAGTGGATATATCACCCGTTGCCATCGAAATGGCCGGAAACCTCGTGGCAGCCTACGGCCTGGAAGACAGGTGCCGGCTCGAGGTGTGGGATCTGGATCAGGGGCTTCCCCCCGGCGAACCGGTCGATGTCCTCTTCTGTCACCTGTTTCGTGAACCTGGCTTATATGAGGCGATGGTCGAACGGCTGAAGCCGGGTGGCCTGCTGGCGGTGGCCGTGCTCAGCGAGATGACCGGCCAGGTGGGCCGATTTCGCGCCCGGCCCGGTGAGTTGGGAGACGCCTTCGGCCATCTCGATGTCCTCGACGAAGGCGAAGGCGACGGTGTGGCGCGTCTGCTCGCGCGGAAGAACTAGGAGCCCGCTGGGCAACGCCGTTGTCCAACGGATTCTCGGCGCGAACCATTCGGGTGGTGTGTCCGTAGTGACTTCGACACCCAGCGAAGCGACCCCGGAGGCAGCTATGACCCGACGACTCCTCACTCTCCTGGCCACCTTGGCCACTCTCGTGGGGGTGGTTTCCGTATCAGCGGGCGCGGACACCCACTTCCCGAACTCGGTCTTCACCGCAGCACTGTCCGGCGACAACGAGGTACCGGCCATCGGAAGCGCCGGGTCCGGCTTCAGTTCGGTGACAGTGTCTGAAGACCGCACGGAGCTCGACTTCCGTCTCTACGTGAGCGACCTCGACGACGTCACAATGGCCCACATACACGTAGGTGGACCCGACGAGAACGGTCCGGTGGCAGCATTCCTGTTCGGACCGGTGGATCCCGGTGTGGCCGCCGATGGCCTCATTGCCGAAGGCACGATCACAGAAGCCGATCTGATCGCGACAGCCGGCGTCTTCGACGGAACCATGGCCCAACTCGTCCAGCTCATCGAGGACGGCGAGACCTACGTCAACGTCCACACGGACACCAATCCCTCAGGTGAGATCAGAGGGCAACTCGCGTTGGCACCGTTCAACTTCGGTGCTCGGCTCTCTGGCTCGAACGAGGTTCCCGAGGTGACGACCGATGGCACCGGGTTCGCCGCGTTCAGCGCCAACTCTGCCCAGACGGCCATCGACTACACACTCATCACCCATTCCCTGACCGACGTGACCCAGGCCCATATCCACATCGGCACAGCGGATGAGAACGGGCCGGTGGCAGTGTTCCTGTTTGGCCCCGCGGCTCCGCCCGTGACCTCCGACGGCGTTCTCGCCCAGGGGACCATCACTGAAGCCGACCTGATCGCCACGGCCGGTGTCTTCGACGGGACGTTGGCGACCCTGATCGACCACCTTCGTGCAGGCAGCGCATATGTGA
>CAZZIG010000139.1:0-41708 GCA_964653975.1 uncultured Acidimicrobiaceae bacterium | reverse complement strand
CCGTATACGGGTCCCACCGCCTCCGGAAAAGTGGGTCTCTCCGCCGCGAGAAGTTCTCGAGGGGGAGAGACCCACAACCGGGCCGTACTTCCTGAGGAAAGCTGGTTCAGCCGCCGCGGATGACGACCACGCCGAGGGCGGCGAGGACCACCAGATAGAGGGCGCAGGCCAGGACGAACCCCGCGGCGAAGAACCGGTTGATCAGGGGTTTCTCGTAGCGAACGTGCATGAACCAGCCGACCACGACGATGAACTTGATCGCCGAGAGCCCCAGCAGGACGGCGGCGTTGAGAAAGCCGAGTTCGAGCTCACGGTCGATGTAGAACATGGCCACCTCGATAGCGGTGACCACGGCCAGGAAGGCGGCGATCTTCCAGTACTGGCCCGGTGTGGGATGACTGTGCTCTTCGGAGCTCATACGGGTGGGAGGGAGAGAAGATAGACGACGGTGAAGATGACGATCCAGATGATGTCCACGAAGTGCCAGTAGAGACCGACGAGCTCGAGGTTGAGGCCGTGACGCTCGCTGAGACCACCCTGACGCCGGGAGATGCCCCACAGCGAGAGCAACATGATCACTCCGATGGCGACGTGTGTGCCGTGGAATCCGGTGAGCACGTAGAAGGCGGAGGCCGCCGGGTTGGTGGACAGGGTCATGTCGTACACAGTGATGAACTCGTAGAACTCGAAGACCTGTCCGCCGAGGAACACCGAGCCGAGGGCCGCGGTGGCGAACAGCCAGGTCCGGGCACCGTTCTGATCGTTACGAGATAGGGCGTTGTGGGCCAGGACCATCGTCAGCGAGGACATCAGGAGCACGAACGAGCTCACCGATGTGAACGGTATGTCGTATATCTCTGCCGGATAGATCCCCTCGAACCCTCCCCGGTTCGAGTAGAGCAGGTAGTTGGTGATCAGGGCACCGAAGAAGAGGAACTCGGAGCTGAGGAAGACCCACATCCCCAGCTTTCGGTTCTCGATCCCGGTGGACTCGTGCTCCTCGTGGTGGCCGTCGACTCCAACGTCGTGAGCCAGATCACTCATCGGGCACCACCCCGGCCTCCTCGACCTTCAGGAAGTCGGCCGTCTCGATCTCGACCGCGGTGTCCTCATCCCCCTCGTGGTCATCAGGGTCCTCGTGGTCCTCCGTCGGCTCCTCGAGCGGTTCCATGGCCCAACCGATGAGGGCGACGAGGCTGACGATGACGCCGATGAAGATCATGGCCTTGCCCCACATCGCCTCGTGGTAGATGATCCCGTAGAAGATGATCGGCAGCCCCATGGCCATCACGAACGGGAAGTAGGAGGGAGCGGGCAGGTGGATGGGGCTCGGCGGGTTGAGCCCTTCGTACTCCAGCTTGGCCAGCAGTTCGTCGGCCTCGGGCTTGCGCACCGCCCGACCTTCATCGTCCTCGTCGTATTTCATGTGCCAGAACTGATCGAGACGGGTGATCTCCGGTGCCACCGCGAAGTTGTACTCCGGTGGCGGGTTGGGGATGGTCCACTCCAGGGTCCGGGCATCCCACGGGTCGAGCCCTGAGAACTCACCGTGGCGACGGCTGTGGTACCAGTTGTAGATGAATACTGCGATCGAGGTGGCGATGGTGAACGCACCGATGGTCACGACCACGTTCCAGATCTCGAGACCCATCTCCGGCGCGTACTTCCAGGTGCGGCGGACCATTCCCTGGAGACCGAGCCAGTGCATCGGGGCGAACGTCAGGTTGAAGCCGATGAACTGAAGCCAGAAGTGGGTCTTGCCGAGACGGGAGTTCATCACCCGGCCGGTCAACTTGGGGAACCAGTAGTAGAGCCCGGCGAAGATCCCGAAGACGGCTCCACCGAAGAGCACGTAGTGGAAATGGGCCACGATGTAGTAGGTGTCGGTCTGCTGCCAGTCGGAGGGCACGACCGAGTGGGTCACGCCCGAGAGACCGCCGATGGTGAACATCGCCACGAAGCCCATGGCGAACAACATCGGAGTCGACAGCCATAGCCGCCCACCCCACATCGTCCCCATCCAGTTGAAGATCTTGATGCCTGTCGGGATGGCGATGGTCATGGTGGCCAAGCCGAACGCGGCCTGGGCCACGGGTGTGATGCCGGAGGAGAACATGTGATGGGCCCACACACCGAACCCGAGGAAGGCGATGGCAGCCCCGGCGAACACCACTGCGGAGTAGCCGAACAGGGGTTTGCGGCTGAACACCGGTAACACCTCGGAGACGATGCCCATTGCGGGGAGGATGAGGATGTAGACCTCGGGATGGCCGAACAGCCAGAACAGGTGTTGCCACAGGATCGGGTCGCCACCACCGACGGGTGCGAAGAACAGGGTCCCGAATTGCCGGTCGAAGGTGACCATGAACAGGGCGACGGCGATGATGGGGAGGGAGAACAACAACAGGAAAGCGACCACGGTCGTCATCCAGGCGAAGACCGGCATCCGCAACAGACGCATGCCTTTGGCCCTCATGTTGAAGACGGTGACGATGAAGTTGATCGCGGAGACCAGGGAGGCCAGCCCGAGTATCTGAAGACCGAGAGCCCAGTAGTCCATGGCGGTCCCCGGCGAATACAACGGCCCGGCATTGGGCTGATAGCCGAACCACCCCCCGTCCGGCGAAGAGGCGAGGAAGTTGAACGAGCCGGGGCCCCCGCCCGCGGCCAGGTTCCCGAAGTTGACACCGTCCGGTGCAACCGGAGGAACCGAGGTCCCGAAGATGAAGGTGCTGTAGAGAAAGATGCCACCGAAGAAGAAGATCCACCACGAGAGGGCGTTGAGTCGGGGAAAGGCGACATCTCGGGCTCCGATGAGCAGAGGCAGCAGGTAGTTCATGAATGCCGACGACACGGGCATCACGAAGAGGAAGATCATCGTCGTGCCGTGCATGGTGAAGAGGGCGTTGTAGGCACCGGCCGTCAGAAACTCGCTGTTGGCCTGGGTGAGTTGGATACGCAGGAGCAGGGCCTCGATGCCGCCGAGGATGAAGAAAGAGAAGGCGGCGTAGCCGTACATGATCCCGATCTTCTTGTGGTCGACGGTGGTGATCCATCCCCACAGACCGGTGCTGGCCTTCGGTCGCCGGAAGATCGTGGTGGCAGGGCGTTCTGTGGTTGCTGTCATTCGTTGCTCTCCAGCCAGACGATCAGAGCGTCTATCTCCTGTTCAGTCAAAGCGAGATCTGGCATGAAGCTCCCCGGCTTGACGTGGGGTGGATTGGCCAGCCATCGCTTGAGGGCCTCCTCGCGGGTCTCCCCCTCCTCGGGGAGGATCGCTCCTGCGAAGGTGTTACGTGAGGCGAAGTGGGTCAGATCCGGGCCGTTGAACGCCTCCGGGGGAATGATGTTGTTTGCCTGCTCGTCGTCGAAGCGCATGGTGTGGCACTGGACACAACGCCGGTTGAGGTAGACCTCGTAGCCTTCGCTGGTCGGGTCACCTTCCTGGGGCAGGACCGCCGGCTGCTGCTGTGCCGCGACCCACTGCTCGAACTCACCGTCACTCACCGCGTGGACCCGCGTGCGCATGAGCGAGTGGGAGAGCCCGCAGAACTCGGCGCAATGGCCCCAGTACTCCCCCGGTTGGTCCGCCTGGAGTCGCAACTCCGTGGTCTGTCCGGGGACCAGGTAACGCTTGCCGTTCAACGCCGGGATCCAGAAGTTGTGGACGACATCCTCGGATGTCATCTGGGCACAGATCTCCTGACCGGCCGGCACCACCATCTCATTGGCAGTGCGGATGTCCGCGTCGGGGTAGTAGAACTCGAACCACCACTGGTGACCGATGACCTCGACCTCCATGGCGCCGGGTCCGCACTCGGTCAGCTCGAATATCGACGACACCGTGGGCACGGCGATCGCGGCCAGGATGAGGGCGGGGATCACGGTCCACAGAACCTCGAGCTTGGGGCTCCCGTGCAGTTGCTTCGGCTCTCTCTGGTCGTCTCCGCCCCGGTCCCGGAAGACGAAGAGGATGAAGATCAGACCACCCGCCACCAGCACGAACACCACGGTGGCGATCCAGAAGACCATCCAGAAGAGCCCGTCGATCTGTTCGGCGAAGGGCCCGGCAGGCTCGAAGGTGGTCAGTGCGTTGTCCTCCACCTCGATGATGGCGCAGCCGCTGAGGAGAAATGCCGAGCCGACTACTGCGGCGAATCGGCTCAGACGTCGTCGAATCGGGGCCATCGGGACGGCATCTTACGGAGATTCAGAAATACCGACCAACTTCATCGACCCGCCGGCTGTCGGCGTGCCGGTCGCGCAGCGAGAGCGTGCTCGAGCGCGCCTCGTCGCAGGCAATCAACCGGTGACGGCGTCCAGGGCGGAGCGGAGCTCGTCGTCGGAGACCGCGCCCTCGAAGGCCGCGGTCACGGTCCCGGTCTCGTCGGTGACGTAGAGCCAGGGCTCGGTGGGCAGACCCCACTCCTCGACGGTGGGGACGACGACGAGGTCGGCCCGATCGGTGACATGGATGTTCTCGTATACCTCGACGTGGACATAGTTGAGCTCGGGGTAGTCGGGAGCGAGGGCCTGCACCTGATCGAGCATCGGACCACACGACTGCGACGTGCACCAGGCCGGGGTGGCGAATATCAGGACCGATGGCCCCGACTCGACTGCCTGGGCCACTGTCATCTCATGAAAGGACTCCACCGGAGTGGGATCGGAGGTCAGGTCCTCGAGAGGAGCGTCGGCGAGGGTCCGCGACTCCGAACGCGGCGCGAGCTCCCCAACCGCCACCTGCACCGGGTCATCGGTGGCGACGAAGCCGATGGGGGCGAGATCTCCGAGCTCGCCTGCGTCGACATCGAGCTGATAGGTGGCCGGGCCGGGGATCTCGACATAGAAGGCGTAGAGACCAACCACGTCGGGGATCGTCCAGACGAACTCTCCTTCGTACTCCCCGAGCGGGGACCCGATCTCGTCACGCAGGACCGCCACGGGCGTGACATCCGGAGAGGCGACCATCTCCCCCGTCGGGAGATCGATGACGCCGACCAGGAGACGCTGCTCACCGGTGCCGATCGTCCGGTCGCTGGATGCGAGACGGCCCAGTGAGTTGGAGTCTGCGGAGCATGCGGCGAGCAGCCCCCCTATGACCACGGCGATGAGTGCCGGTCTCACAACAGCACGTCGAGGAGGACGGAGGCGAACAGGGCCGATAGATAGACAGTCGAAGTGGTGAACAGCCTCATCGCCTGTTCCGGTCGTCGGACCACACGCCAGGTGTCCCAGAGAAACCACGCTCCGAGCACCACCGCGGCGATCAGGTAGATCCACGACATCCCGCCGAGGGGCACCAGGAGGAGGGAGACCCCGACCATCAGCCCGGTGTAGAGGAGCATGCGGCGGGTAGTCGCCTCGACCCCGGCGACCACCGGCAACATGGGGACTCCGGCGGCGGCGTAGTCGTCTTTATAGCGGAGGGCGAGCGCCCAGAAGTGAGGCGGGGTCCAATAGAAGACGATCGAGAACAGGACCCAGGCGGGGACACCGACCGTGCCGGTGACCGCTGCCCACCCCACCAGGGTGGGAGCGGCCCCAGCTGCTCCGCCGATGACGATGTTCTGCACTGTGGTGCGCTTCAGTCTCCTCGTGTAGACCAGGACGTAGAAGAGGAGCGCCGCGGTGGAGATCAGGCCGGCCAGCAGCGTGGTCAGCACCCAGAGCCAGATGAAGCCGGCGACCCCCAGCACGACCCCGAAGACGAGGACATTTCGAGGGGGCACCTCGTGGCGGGCGAGGGGACGGGCCCGCGTGCGCCGCATCACCTCGTCGATGTCCCGGTCGTAGTACATGTTGAGGGCGTTCGCGCCACCGGCGGAGAGGGACCCGCCGAGGAGAGTGGCCACCACCAACCACGTCCCGGGCCAGCCACCGGCCGCCAAAACCATGGCGGGCACCGTCGTGATCAGCAACAACTCGATGATCCGCGGTTTCGTGAGCGCCACGTAGGAGCCCAGGCGCGAGCGAGCGCCGGGTGAGACTTCGATCGAGGCTTGGTGGTGCAGTTCGGTCATCCGGAGAGAATCAGCAGGCCCAGACTGGTCAGGGCGATCATGAGCACAAGCATCGCGTACTGGGAGCGCATTGCGTCGCGACCAAAGTCGTGCAAGGACCGGTCGTGGGCGAGAACGACTCCCACGAGATGCCCTCCGACGATAAACGCCACCTGGGCCAACCAGACGGGCGTCGACGATCTGATGAAGAACTCGACCCGATAGCCCGCAGTCCCGAATAGGTCCCATCCGAGTCCGAATGGGTCGGAGATCGCCGCGATCAGCTGTTGGCCCTCGAACAAGATCAGCGTGAAGTAGTGGGACGCGGCGTAGGCGAGACCGATCGGGACGAGCGTGTGGGCGAAACGTTGCGCCACCTCTCCGGTGCTCCACTGACCTTGGGAGAGTGCGGCCGCCACGGCACAGGCCGAGTAGTACGCCAAAGCGATCACGTTGATCGTGGCCAGGAGGAGGAACGTGCGACCCAGAGTCGTGTCGCCGAGGTTGCCGGTCAGCGTCGCGAACCAGTCCGTGCCCAGAGCGCCGTCGAAGGAGACGGTGCCGATCATGACGATCGCGAACGCCCAGAGCCCGGGCCACTCCGGGAGGACGGTCAGTGCTCTCAGCCAGCCGCGCCAGACGATCTCGCCCCCATCGTCGCGTCCCAGTGGGGAGATCGACGAGATCAGCCGGTTGTACGGGGTGAAGAAGTCGAATATGGCGATCCCGGTCTCCCTTCCCACCGCGGCGATGGCGACCAAGAGCACAACGGTGTAGCTGAGCGCCGCGACGCCGAGGGTGGTGGGGTCTCCCGGTCGACGACTCACCAACTCGAACCAGGCGAACACCATGAACACCACCGTCGCCGGCCACAGCCCCACTGAGGGGGGGAGCCCGATGCGTTCCATCCTCCCCACTCCGATCGCTCCCGCCAGGGTCCGCCACGGGTTGAGGTCGGCGTACCAGTTCCCGATGAAGGCGGAAGCGAATGGCACCACCAGCCAGAAGACGACCCAGACCATCACCGGGGCGATCGTGGGTCTGGTCGAGACCCGTTCTGCGCCCAGAAGCGGCGGCACGACCTGCCCTATGACCAGGAGCAAGGAGACGAGGCCCACGACCGCCAACGGCCCGCGGAGGGGTATCGCCATGCGGGGCCCCTCGTAACGGGGCCCGTCCTGCAGACGGGGTCTGGTCCAGAGAAAGCCCAGGGAGAGAAAGGTGATCACCAGGACGGCGGCCGCGCCCGTGATCAACACAGAAAGTGGCACGGGGAGGTCGCTGCGCCCACCGATACCGTGAGCGAGAATCACCCGGTCACCCGAATCTCGAAGAGGTGGATGTGCCCGGTATGGGCCTCGACCTCGAAGATGCCGGGAATGTCGGCGACGAAGCCGAGCCGGAAGGGAACCCCGGCATCGAGGTCGAAGGACCTGTCGTATCCGTGAACGTGGATCTCATCGTCGACATCGGAGAGAACCCAGATGGCCACGGTCTCCCCGAGACCCACCTCGAACACGTCGGGACCCGACACCACGCCGTCGGAGATCTCGACGTCGATCGAAGACGCGGCAGTCGATGTCGGCGGAACGGTCGTGGCATTCGGGGGCATGGTGTCGGTCATAAGCGGGGTGGTGGTGACCCGGATACTCGTCGCCGTCGCCGACGCGACGGTGGTGGACGTGGCCTCGGGCTCGGACCGATCACCGTCACAGGCCACGGCCATCGTGCCGATCAGGACCATGACGACGAGCGACCGGCGCATGCGGTTGGACGGTATCGGGACTGTGCAGAAACGGGCAATCTCCCTTTAGGCTCGCCCTGATGCGCTGGCTGAGACGGACCGTGATCCTCCTCCTGATCCTGGTCCTCGGTGCCAGCGTCTACGGGGTGTTCACGGTTCGACGGTCGTTTCCCCAGACGAGCGGAGAGCTCGAGGTCGCCGGTCTCCACGACCGTGTCGAGGTCCTTCGTGACGAGTTGGGAGTGCCCCACATCTACGCCACCGACACCCACGACCTCTTCTTCGCCCAAGGGTTCACACACGCGCAGGACCGTTTCTGGCAGATGGACTTCTGGCGGCACATCGGTGCGGGGCGACTGTCGGAGATGTTCGGGGAGTCGCAGGTGGAGACCGACATGTTCCTTCGCTCCCTCGGCTTCGAGAGGTTGGCCGGGGAGGAGTGGGCATCGCTGGGCTCGCCGTCGCAGGACATCCTCCAGGCATACAGCGACGGGGTGAACGCCTACCTCGACACGCACCGCGGTGCGGAGATCAGTCTCGAATACGCCATCTTGCCGCTCCAGAACTCCGGGTACGAGATCGCGCCGTGGCGGCCGGTCGACACGCTGATGTGGCCCAAGGTGATGGCTTGGGACCTGGGCGGAAACCTCGAGGCGGAGATCGCCAGAGCCGTCCTCGGCCAGCACCTCACACCGGAACGGGTCGAGCAACTCTTCCCGCCGATGCCCGACGACCGGCCCGTGATCGTGGAGTCCGGACAGCACGCCTCACCCGATGCTGTGCGAGTCGCCCTCCCGGACAGTGCGATCCCCGCACTCGCCTCGGCCCAGCGGGGCGTGGACCTGCTGGCGGAGACGACCGGCGGCGGCTTCGAGGGGATCGGCTCCAACAATTGGGTGGTGGGAGGCTCCTTCACCGAATCGGGTCTGCCACTCCTCGCCAACGACACCCATCTCGGCATCCAGATGCCCTCCATCTGGTATGCGAACGGTTTGCACTGTGTGGAGGCCTCCCCTGGTTGTGCCTTCGGGGTCGTCGGCTTCAGCTTCCCGGGGACCCCGGCTGTCGTGATCGGGCACAACGAGCATGTGGCCTGGGGTGTGACCAACCAGGCGGCCGACACCCAGGACCTCTTCATCGAGCGGCTGAATCCCGACGACGGCTCACTCTACGAGTTGGATGGGGAGTGGGTCGAGTTCGAAGCGACCACCGAAACGATCGAGGTGGCCGGCGGGGAGGACGTGACCTTCGAAGTCCGAGTCTCGCGACACGGCCCGGTGATCTCCGGCACCTTCCTGGAGGAGGAGGCCCTCGCCGGGTCATCCACCGTCGTGACCCCCGATGACCACGTCGTGGCATTGGCGTGGAAGGCACTGGAGCCGTCGACCATCATCGACGCGTTCGTCGGCATCAATATCGCCACCAATCACGAAGAATTCTCTGCAGCAGTCGCCCTTTGGGACATCGCGCCCCAGAACCTGGTCTACGCCGATGTCGAGGGGAACATCGCCTACCACGCCACGGGCGAGCTCCCGGTGCGGGCCTCGGGCGATGGCCGATACCCGGTCCCGGGCTGGGACAGTGAACACGACTGGACAGGGTCCGTCGCGCGGTCGGAGATGCCGGCGATGCACAACCCCCCGCAGGGATTCATCCAGACGGCGAATCAGGCGATCATGCGTCCCGGTGCGGCCCCCTTCATCGGCAGCGACAGTGCCCACGGCTACCGGGCGGGGAGGATCGCGGAGATGATCCTCGACGGTGAGCCCCATGACGTCGCATCGATGCAGACGATGCAGATCGACAGCCGGGACGGCAGCGCCGAGTTCGTCGTCCCCCGTCTGCTCGCCGTCGACCCCTTTGGGAACACCGCGGTGCAATCGCTGCAGGAACGGCTCCAGGGTTGGTCGACCGGCGACGACCCGCTGCAAGCATCGGGGCACTCGAGCGGGGCAGCCGTCTACATGGCGACCTGGCGTCACCTCCTGGCCAACACGTTCCACGACGAGCTGCCCGAGGACTACTGGCCGGGTGGCGGCAGCCGCTGGTTCGAGGTGATGCGTGGGCTGCTCGAGAATCCCGAGGATCCCTTCTGGGACGACCTCGGCACCGCGGAGACCGAAACGATGGAGCAGATCCTCTTCGACTCGATGCTCGATGCGCACCGGGAACTGACCGAGTTGTTGGGCCCCGACACCGACGACTGGGCCTGGGGGGCGATCCACATCGCCCACTTCGAGAATCAGACGTTGGGTCAGTCTGGGATCGGCCCCATCGAGTGGCTGTTCAATCGAACTGCGCCGGCCGATGTAGGGGGCAGCGAGTCGCTCGTCAACGCGGTCGGCTGGGACACCGGTGTCTCCTATGTGGTCGACTGGGTCCCCTCACAGCGGATGGTCGTCGATCTCTCCGACCTCGACTCGTCGTCGTTCGCCCACACCACCGGCCAATCGGGACATGCGTTCCATCCGAACTACGACTCGATGATCGAGATGTGGGTCGAGGGGGCCCACGGTCCGATGCCCTTCACCCGAATGGCGGTCGAATCGGTGTCCGCCGACGTGCTCACACTCCTGCCTCCTGACTCCGACTAGTCCCAGGGCCGTTCCCCCGAGAGGGCCCGGGCGGCGAAAGAGCGAAGAGCCACCGCCTGATCGGCGGGGAGTGTCAGGTCGGCGTCGAATTCGGTCGGGTCGGTGTCGACCACCACACCGGCGATCACCGCCCCGGCCAGATAGCTACCTGCCACCGCCGGGTGGCTCCCGTCGGGTTGGTAGAGGATGATGTCAGGACGCTCTTCCAGCGACATCCACCAAGCGGCGCCCACCGGAGCAACCTCGGCGATGCCAACGGTGGCCAGCCGGTCGTAGGTCTCGGCGATGGCGACCTGCATCGTCTCGTAGGAGGAATGACCCACCTCCCTCGAGCCGCGGCGATGGGCCCACGTCATGAACAGCACGGGACGGGCACCACTCTGGCTGGCCCTGGTGCTCAGACCTCTCACCGCGGGCAGGCTCTCCCTCTCGGCGAGACGACTGTCGGCAGGCACCATGCTCTGTTCCTGGAAGACGACGAAGTCGAAAACTCCCTGGGCGATCGTTTCGACGGTGTCGGCCGAACCGGCATGATCCCTGAGCCACCACCCACCGGGGGCGCGGGTGACGGTCTCGATGCGGTGACCTGTCGAGGCCGCCAGGTCCCGCACCACGCCCGCCAGGTCGTTGGAGGCGCTGTAGCTGTTGCCAACGAAGAGGACCCGCGCTTGGGGCTCGGGCGAGCAGGAGACGACGAGAGCCGCCGCCACGACCACCAAGACCATGCGGATCGATCTATGGATGCCGTCAGGAGCCGTCGGCAAGGAAGACCTTCAACTCGTCCGCCACCCGGTCGGAGTGGGTCCAGACCACTTCGTGGCCGGCGCCCTCGACCTCGACGACCCGGGCATGAGGGATCGCCTCGGCTAGTTGGCGCTGCCAGGGGGTCGGGACCAGGAAGTCGCTGGTGGGGATGACCACCATGGTCTCGACCTCGAGTCTGCCGACCCAGTCCCGGGAGTCAAAGCGGAGCAGGGCGAATGTGGCCTGGGCGCCACTCTCCACGTCGCGGCGCAGGGTCTCCCGCCACATCCAGCGGGCATGTTCCCGCCGGACCGCTCCCCGGGCGATGAGGTAGCCGCTGCGCACCTCAGGCGTGCCGAAGCCACTGACTCTCTCCCACGCCCGGGCCAGGATCGCTCCGACACGGCGAAGCCACTTGTAACTCGCAGAGTGGGTGGCGAATGTCGCGATGAGGACCAGTTTGCGGACACGTCCCGGACTCCGCAGGGCCAGCGCCTGGGCGATCACTCCACCCATCGAGTAGCCGACCACGTCGACCTGATCGATGTCCAGGGCGTCGAGGACTCCGGCGAGGTCGTCGGCGTCGTCGGCGACCTCGAACCGCAGGTCTCCCCGCGCCGAGAGACCGTGACCGCGGTGGTCCACCATGATGACCCGGCGATCCGTAGCGAGCTTGGGCGCCACCTGATACCACTCCGTCAGCGAGGACCCGGCGAGACCGTGGATCAACAGGATGGGCACCTCGTCCGGCGGGCCCAGCTCCCGCACGAGGTGCTCCTCGTCTCCCACGAAGACGGTGCGGCCGGGGACACGGAGAGGGTGCTCCTGAGGGGGCCTGAACTCGGGCTGGACCCGGGGACCGAACAGCCGCCAGACGGCCGCCACCCCGAGAGCCCACTTGACCCGGTCTCTCACCGTCCCAGACCACCTACCGCGAACACCAGGTCCTCGACCGGGCGCCCACCGATGAGATGCTCGTCGATGATCCGGTCGAGCTTGTCGATGTCGAGCCCGGCGTACCAGGTCCCCTCGGGATAGACCACGGCGATGCATCCCTGCTCACAGATGCGGAGGCAGTCGGCCTTGGTGCGCAGGACCGTCCCGTGGCCGGGCTCGACCGGGTCGGGTTGGTGCCGCATGTCGCCTTGCCACTTCGGGGGGGCCGAGGCGGCATCGAGTTGCTTCAGCCTGTTCTTGAGATGCGTCCACAGCAGGTTGGTCTCCGTGCGGGGAGCGCATTTGGGGTTGGTCTGGTCCGCGCACAAGAAGATGTGTCGGCGCGCCCTCGGGATGGAGAGGGCCTCCGCGATCTGGGAGAGACGGTCTTCGGGGTTCACCCCGACAAGTTAAGCGACCCGTATGCCTTTGCCCGAAGCCAGCTCTCCGATGCGAGCCGAGCCGGGCACCGCATCGAGGAACTCTTGCACCCGAATCGACGGCAACGCGATGAGGAGCCCGCCGGAGGTCTGCGCATCGATCAGCGGTTTGACCGCTTCGATGTCGTGGTCGGTGGTGAGATCGTCCCGGATCGCCTCCAGGTTGCGCTGGGACCCGCCGGCCCACATGCCGGTCGCCAGGAGCTCGGCCACCCCCTCCAGGACGGGTACGGAATCGAGCTCGACCACTGCACCCGTTCCCGACTCGCGGCACATCTCCAGGAGATGCCCGAGGAGGCCGAACCCGGTCACGTCGGTGGCGGCGGTGGCTCCGTGCTCTCGCAGGGCGCGCCCCGCGACGTCGTTGAGAGTGGCCATGATCTCGATGGCGCGCTCGGCGAGGTCGGGGGGGCACCTACCTCGCTTGATCGCCGTGGTGATCACCCCCATCCCGAGGGGCTTGGTGAGGATCAGCTGGTCGCCGTCGCCCGCCCCGGAATTGGTGACCACCTCCTCCAGAGCGGCTGTTCCTGTCACCGCGAAGCCGTAGGTGGGCTCCGGCCCATCGATCGTGTGGCCACCGACCACCGTGCACTCCGCGACCGACATGACGTCCATGCCCCCTTCGATGACCTCGGTCGCCGCGCTGAAGGGCAGGGTGTCTCTCGGCCACGCCAGGAATTGCAGCGCGGTCAAGGGTTTGGCTCCCATCGCGTAGATGTCGGAGAGGGCGTTGGCCGCGGCGATCCGGCCCCAGTCACGAGGCGAGTCGACGACAGGGGTGAAGATGTCAACGGTCTGCACCAGGACGCGGCCGTCCCCCAGCGAATAGACGCCCGCGTCGTCACCCGTCCCGATCCCGACGAGCAGGTCGGGATGGGACACGGCGGAATGGTGTTTTACGGGACCCAGGACCTGGGCCAGCTCAGCAACCCCGAGCTTGCAGGCTCAGCCCGCTCCGTGGCTGTACTCGGTGAGACGTATCTCGTTCACGAAGCCAGGTTAAGCCGGCCCCGCGGCCCCGGACCAAGCGATGGCCGGTGTGGGGACGAGCGCGTCCCGCACCTTCTCGACGCGGGCACGGACGTCGTCGGCGACGTCGTGAATGGTCTCTGCGACGAGATCGATCATCACGCCTGGGCTCATGAAGTCCACCCGGACTTGCTCGTCGCTCCAACTGCGCAACACGACCTGGCACGAAAGCTGATGCCGGGTCGTCGGCCCAAGACCGGTGTCGCGGCCCAGCGGTGAGGACGCCTCCAGGATCAGATGGGGTGTGCGGTCGATGGCCCTCGCCCTGGACAACTCCGCCAGGTCGATCTCGTCGACGACACCGAACCCACAGGTCTCCAGTGCCATTCTCGTCCGGGTGACGATCGTCTTGAAGTCCTCCTCGATCGTCATGCTCAGGTGATAGGCCGCCAACGCGTCTTCCTTCTTCAGAACGTATTCGACCACGCTATGTGTCGGGAGAGGACTCTCCGTAGGGGCGAAAGCCCATAGGCGGGAGGCCAGTGGTCCCTGGAGCGGGAATGGTGACGTTGGTCCTCCGTGAATGTGACCAAAGAGTGTGGGTGAGACCGGTGACAGGACCGATGATCGAAGTAAAGGAGTCATCTTTGATCACCACCCACGATTACAACGTCACCGTCACCGGCACCGGAGCCAAGTCCGGGATACTGCGCGCCCCCGCCGACGGCCTTCCCGAGATGACGGTGGCCTCCCCACCGGAGTTCGGGGGCCCTGAGCACCTGTGGAGCCCGGAGCACCTGTTCGTCGCCGCCGTGGCCGCCTGTCTCATGACGACATTCCGCTCCATCGCCGACCACTCCGGGGTCGAGGTCCTCGATTACAGCGACCAATCGACCGGGCGTCTGCAGCGTGGCGAGGATGGCCTCTACTCCATAGACCGGATCACCCTGAGGCCGACAGTCGTGATCTCGGAGGCCTCAGCCCCCGAGCGCACCCGTCGTCTCCTGGAGAAAGCCGAAAAGGTCTGCCTCATCGGGCGATCCGTGCAATCGGAGAACACTTTGGAGCCGACGATCCTGGTCCGTCACCAGGTGGGCACATAGGACGTCAGCGTCTTCATGTAGCCGACTCGATCGAAGGCCTCGGGGTTGGGGGCCGTCGCATAACTGAGACTGCCCCGGGCCTGAGCCACCGACTCATATCCGTGGCTGCCCAGCCATCGCTCGATGCCATCGCGTACCGATGTCAGCCGCGAGGGCCCATTTCTCAAGAGGGCCGAGGCCATCATCGTCACCGTGGCCCCCGCGAGCAGCGCCTTCAGCGCATCTTCGGGCTCATGCACCCCGGAGGTAGCCGCTAGATCACACTCGACCTGGTCGGAGAGGATGGCCAGCCACCGGACCACGAGCCTGAGCTCGACCGGGTCGGAGAGTTTGAGGTTGGGTATGACCTCGAGAGTCTCGAGATCGATGTCAGGCTGGTAGAAACGGTTGAACAGCACCAGTGCGTCGGCACCGGCGTCACTGAGCTGTCTCGCCATCTGGGGGAAGGACGAGAAGTACGGTCCCACCTTGACGGCGATCGGGAGGCTCACCGACTCCCGGATCTTCTCGACCAGATCCAGATAGGCGTGCTCCACATCAGCGGACGTCTGCTGGAAGTCGGCAGCCAGTCGATAGATGTTGAGCTCGAGGGCTTCGATCCCCTCGTCGGCGAGTATCTCCGCGTACCTGATCCAACCGCCGGTCGTGACGCCGTTGAGACTCCCGATCACCGGCACGGCTATCTCATCCTTGGCCCGTCGGATCAGGGCGAGATAGTCCTCGGGACCGGTGTTGTAATCGTCGAGCTGGGGGAAGTACCCCTCGGCCGCCTCACCAAAGATGTCGGCCCCCATCTCCAGGCTGTCATGGACGGCCATGGCGTCGTGCTCGATCTGCTCCTCGAAGAGACTGGCGAGGACCACAGCGGGAGCTCCCGCCTCGACCAGGGTGTGGATGTGGTCGATGTCCCCGGTGAGCGGGGAGGCGGAGGGCACGACCGGGTGCTCCAAGTTCAGACCCAGATAGCGGGTGGTCAGATCGACGCTCATTCCTCCAACTCCACGTATTCGGCTGTGCGGTGGACATTCACCATCTGCTCGTAGAGGAACCAGCGATCATCGATGTCCTGCTGGGCGCGTTTGATCAGCTTCTCCGCGCCGACAGGGTCGACACGCCCCAACATGGCGAACCTGGCTTCGGTCGAGGCGAACTCCTTGAACGGGATCGTTGGCTTCTTGCTGTCGAGCCGCAGACCCGGCTGTCCCGCCGCCTCCCGGGCCGGGTCGTAGCGATACAGGGGCCAGTACCCCGAGTCGCTGGCCGCCTTCTGATGGTCGAGTTGGTGGGTCATGTCTATCCCGTGGGCGATACAGGGGCTGTAGGCGATCACCAACGAGACTCCGCGGTGAGCCTCCGCTTCGGCAAGGGTCTTGACCGTCTGGGTCGGATTCGCCCCCATTGCGATCTGTCCGACGTACACGTCGCCATATGACATGGCGATCTGACCGAGGTCCTTCTTCCCTGTCGTCTTGCCCCCGGAGGCGAACTTGGCGATGGCGGCGCGCGGTGTCGCCTTCGACGCCTGGCCACCGGTGTTCGAGTAGACCTCGGTGTCGAGGACCAGGATGTTGATGTCCCTCCCCGAGGCAAAGACATGGTCGAGCCCCCCGAAACCGATGTCATAGGCCCAGCCGTCGCCGCCCACGATCCAGATGCTGGACTCCACGAGTGTGTCGGCCACACCCTCCAGTCGTCTCGGCAACGGGCCATCCATGCCGGCGAGCCTCTGTTTCAACTGCGAAACCAGGTCTCGCTGACGTGAGACCAGGGCATCCAGATCGGAGTAGTCGGGGTTCTCGATGCTCTCGATGATCTCGACAGCCAGCTCGCCGAGCTCGGGTGCCAATGCCGTGACCAGCAGAACGGCGTCATCCCGTTGCGACTCCAGGGCGAGACGCATGCCGAGACCGAACTCGGCGTTGTCCTCGAAGAGACTGTTCGACCACGCCGGGCCCTGACCCGACTCGTTGGCGGTCCATGGGGTGGTAGGCAGGTTGGCCCCGTAGATCGACGAGCAACCCGTGGCGTTCGCAACGATCATCCGGTCACCCATCATCTGGGTGATCAGCTTCAGATATGGCGTCTCGCCACAGCCGGCACAGGCTCCAGAGAACTCGAACAGGGGCTGGAGCAGCTGGGATCCCTTCACCGACTGTGCGTTGACCTGGGAACGATCCATCTCCGGTATCTCGAGGTAGTGGGAGAAGTTGCGCCGTTCCCGCTCCAGGTGTGGCCCCTTGGGCTCCATGTTGATCGCCTTGTGACGTGCCACCTCCTTGGACTTCGCCGGGCACACCTCGACACAGACCCCACAGCCGGTGCAGTCGTCGGGGGCAACCTGAATGGTGACCCGCATCCCCTGCAAGTCCTTGCCCGTGGGCTCTTTCCACAGGAGGCCTTCGGGAACCGGTGTGTCGGCGGGGAATGCCTTGAACCGGATTGCGGCATGGGGGCAGACCAGAGCACAGCGGCCGCAGTCGATGCAGATCTCGGGATCCCAGATCGGGATCTCGACCGCTATCGATCTCTTCTCCCACATCGCGGTGCCGACGGGGAAGGTCCCGTCGACGGGGAGAGCCGACACCGGGAGGAGGTCTCCCTTACCCGCCATCATCATCGCCGTCACCCTCTTGACGAACTCGGGGGCAACGTCCGGCACGGGGTCGGTGATCCGTCGGTCGCCGTCGGGCTGACCGGGAGTCACGACGGACAGACCCTCCAGTGCCTTGTCGACCGCATCTTCGTTCCGCCGAACCACCGCTTGTCCGCGTGGCCCATAGCTCTTCTGGATGTGCTCTTTGATGGCGACGATGGCGTCCTCGGTGGTGAGAAAGTCGGTGAGATGGAAGAAACAGGTCTGGAGGACGGTGTTGATCCTCCCGCCCAAACCCGCTTCGACGGCGATGGTGCCCGCGTCCACGGCCCAGACACGCAGGCCCTTGTCGACGATCGCCCGCTGTGCCTCGATGGGGAGCCTGTCCCAGACCATGTCGGGAGGGTGGGGACTGTTGAGCAGGACGGTTCCCCCTTCTCGGGCGACCTCCAAGGCGTCGATGCTCTCGAGGAAGTCGAATTGATGAACCGCCACGAAGTCCGCCTGGCCCACGAGGTAGGACGATTCGATCGGGTCCGCCGAGACCCTGAGATGCGACACCGTCCGTGAGCCGGATTTCTTCGAGTCGTAGACGAAATACCCCTGGGCGTAGAGGTCGGTCGACTCTCCGATGATCTTCACCGAGTTCTTGTTGGCGCCCACCGTCCCATCCGAGCCGAGACCGTAGAAGACGGCCGTGGTCACATTGGCGGGCTCGGTCCACCATGTCGGATCGAATTCGACCGAGAGCCGGCTGACGTCGTCGTGGATACCGACCGTGAAATGGCGACGGGGGATCTCCAGACCCGCCTCGGCGAACACCGCGGCGACCATCGACGGTGTGAACTCCTTCGAGGAGAGCCCGTACCTGCCTCCGATGACGTCTGCGTTGATACCACTCTCGGCCAGGGCGGCGACCACGTCCTGGTAGAGAGGCTCGCCGACGGCTCCCGGCTCCTTGGTCCGATCCATGACCACGACCCGATCCACGCTCTCGGGCAGTGTCGCGGCGAATGCGGCGACGTCGAAGGGTCGATAGAGCCGGACGGTGACCACTCCCACCCTTCGCCCTTGCTCATTGAGCTGGTCGATGGCTTCCCTGGCTGCACCCGCGGCCGAGCCCATGATGACCATCACCGTCTCCGCGTCCGGTGCCCCGTGGTAGTCGAACAGGTGGTAAGAGCGGCCGGTGTGCTCGGCGAGCCGGTCCATCACGTGTGCGACGATCCCGGGTACGGAGTCGTAGTACGGGTTGGCCGCCTCCCTGGCCTGGAAGAAGACGTCGGGGTTCTGGGCCGTCCCCCGCAACACGGGGTTGTTGGGGTTGAGGGCACGAAGTCTGTGGGCTGCGATGAGATCTTCGTCGACGAGGGCACGGATGGTGTCTTCGTCGATCAACTCGACCTTGGATACCTCATGGGAGGTGCGAAAGCCGTCGAAGAAGTGGAGGAAGGGGATCCTCGACTCGAGCGTGGCCAGGTGTGATATCAGTGCCAGGTCCTGCGCCTCCTGGACCGAGGTCGACGCCAACATCGCGAAGCCGGTCTGGCGGGCCCCCATCACATCGGAGTGATCGCCAAAGATGGACAGGGCATGGGTGGCAACCGTGCGGGCTGCCACATGGATGACGGCGGGGATCAGCTCGCCTGCGATCTTGTACATGTTGGGGAGCATGAGGAGGAGCCCCTGGGATGCCGTGAAAGTGGTGCTCAAGGCCCCGGCGGTGAGGGCGCCGTGCACTGCTCCCGCGGCACCGGCCTCGCTCTGCATCTCCACCACATCCGGGACGACTCCCCACAGATTCGGCTTGCCCTGATGTGACCAGGCGTCGGCCAGTTCCCCCATCGGCGAGGCGGGCGTGATCGGATAGATCGCGATCACCTCGCTGAGGAAGTGAGCGATCCTGGCCGCAGCCTCGTTTCCGTCGACGGTCGCCCAGCGACGCGTCGTAGTGGCGGTCATATCCATCAACGTACGAATCATCGGATTCCAGCCGAAGGGCCAAAGGCCCTATTCGGAAAGGCCCCTTGGGCCGGAGTGTGGCGTTCGCCGGCGGTGGGTGTAACAGGGGATCGCCCCTAACCTCTGCGGTTCCGATGAATCAGCAGACGACGTTTCTGACCCCGGCCGCGCTCGAGAAACTCAAAGAGGAGCTCGAGCTACTGAAGACGGATGGTCGCCAGGAGATCGAAGAACGCATCGCGGAGGCGCGTTCGCACGGCGACCTGCGGGAGAACGCCGACTACGACGCCGCCAAGAACGATCAGGGGATGATGGAGGCGCGTATCCGCAAGTTGGAACATCTCATCAACACCGCCGAGGTCCGCGAAGTCGAGGACACCGGCAAGGTCGAGGTCGGCTCCGTGGTGGCCGTGGTCGACTCCGATGGTGACGAGCTGGAGTTCTTCGTGGCCCCGCAGGAGAACAAAGTCGGTGGCGGCATGTTGCTGGCATCACCGGAGAGCCCCCTCGGCAAGGCGCTTCTCGGCCGCTCGATCGACGACGAGATCGAGTACGAGGCCCCGGCAGGCACGCTCACCGTGCGGATCCTCTCGGTCCGCCCCTACGAGGGCTGAGCTCGAACGTTCCCCGTCACGACCTGGACGGGCACGACAACGGTGATCGATCACCCATCTCCAAACCGGCGCGATCGGCGGCCATAGCCGTTGTAGCCTGACGCCGCTCCGTCATCGCACCCGGGGGTCACGGTGAAACTGCGACTCAGAAGCCCACGCCAACTCGCTAGACAGCTGCTCGCCGTGGCCCGGCGCGATCACGAGCAGGTGGCCGACTATCTCGACGCCAATCCGGAGGCGTGGGAGGCGCTCGCTCAGGCGACGCCGTCCGATGCGGCCGACATCATCGAGCAACTCGACGAGATCGACGCAGTCCAGCTCCTGTCAGAGCTTCCACCTGCAGAGGCAGCCGAGATCCTCGAGGAGATCGCACCCGAGCTCGCGGTCGAGCTGATCGAGAATTATCCACTCGCCGACCTGGCGGCGGCTTTGAGCCAGATGCCCGGTGAGGCCGCCGCCGACATCATCGGCGAGTTGGACGATGAGATCACCGAGGACGTCCTCGCCGCGATGACCGACGAGGCCGAGGACGAGGTCCGGGATCTCCTCTCCTACCCCCCCGATACCGCAGGTGGCTTGATGACCACCGAGATCGCCGCCCTCCCCCTGGGGCTGACGACCGGAGAGGCCATCGAGCGGATTCGACAGCTCCACGACGAATACGAAGATCTCTCCTACGTCTACGTGGTCGACGACCACGAACGGCTCCAGGGTGTGATCTCGTTTCGCGACCTCGTCTTCAAACGCCCCGGGTCGCCGCTGGCCGAAGTGATGGTGCCCGAGCCCGTGTCGGTGGGCACCCTGACCGATCGTGAAGAAGTCGCCGAACTGGCCCAGCGTTATCACCTGTTCGGGATCCCGGTGGTCGAAGAGGGCCGTCTCGTCGGAATGGTGACCACCGACGCCGTCATCGAGGCGATCCAGGACGAGGCAACCGAGGACTTCGCCGTCGCCATGGGCGCAGGTATCGCCGAGAACGTCTACACCAATGTGACGGCGTCGTTTCGCATGCGGGTCCCCTGGCTGGGGGTCAACCTGCTGCTCGCACTGATCGTGGCCTTCGTCATCGAGACCCAGACGGGTGTGATCAGCAGCGAGCCGGTGTTGGCGGCGCTGATGCCGATCGTGGCTCTCCTCGGCGGGAACGGCGGCAACCAGAGTCTCGCCGTCATGATCAGGTCGCTTGCTTCCGACGACGTGCCATCGGCTCAGGTCCGGGGAATCCTGGGCCGTCAGACCGAGGTGGGAGTCCTCAACGGGATCAGCCTGGGGATCCTCTCGGCTGCGGTGAGTTGGATCCTGATCTCCCGAGGGGTCTTCTCATCGAACTCCGACCCGTTGCAGGTGGCCACAGTCGTCGGTATCTCGGCCTTCGTGGTCCTCGTCGTGGGGGCGCTGGCCGGCAGCGGCATCCCGGTGATCCTTCGCAAGTTCGGTCTCGATCCGGCTCTCGCCTCCTCGATCTTCCTCACCCTGATCACCGACATGGTGGGCTTCGGCGGGTTCCTGCTTCTCGCCGCCTGGTTGCTCTGAAGGCCGGCGACTCAGGACGGGGCGACGGAGAGCACCCGAGTGCTCGATCGATCGTGGCTCAGCTGCCGATGGCCCCGCCGGGGAACTCGGCGAACGGCCCCCGGAAGTCGAGGCGGGCCCGCCCGGTCAGAGTCACGAAGTGGTGACGTTCCAAGAGCTCGGTCTCTTCTTCGGTTCGGTCCGCCTCAGGGGTGAGGAAGGCCTCGGCGGCGGCGGGATCGTCGAAGATCTCGGCGCCATGGAGGTCGGGGTTGGCCTCGATGAGGTCGATCACGAAGTTCTCCAGGTCCACGTCGGTGTAGGCCCCGTTGGGGATGACGATGTGCTGGGCGACACCGTTCTCGTTGGGGATCTCGTGGACCACGTCGTACTCGGTGACGGTCTGGCCGACCAGCGTCGTGGGGGCGGAATCCCCATTCCCACCAGGGGCAGCCGTGGTCGTCGTGGCGTCACTCGCGGGCTCGGTCCCCGACGGGCCGGTGATGATCGTCGAATCGGTGGTCAGTTCGGGGTCGTCACCGTCGCAGCCCACTGCGAACAGTGCCAGCAGCGAGAACAACACGATCCATCTGAGTCTCATCACAACGAAACGAAACGCTAGTGCCAGTCGGTTCCCTAACCGACCGATTCGGCGAAGGCCCTCCGCAACGAGGCGGTGACCGGGCCGGGATCCCAGGTGCGGTCCCCGACCGCAGCCACCGATTGGACCTCCCGGATGGTGGACCACGCCGTCACCTCTGAGGCGACTTCCAACCGATCCAGACGCCACGTTCCTTCGGTGACCTCGACCCCGAGGTCGCGGGCGAGCGCCAGGACGATTCGGCGTGTGATCGAATCGAGGATCCCGAGGTCGAGGGTCGGTGTCTCCAGGACACCATCCACGACCCAGCCGACCGAGAAGGTGGGTCCTTCCAGGATGACCCCTTCCGTGGTGACCAAGAGGGCGTCGTCGAAGCTCTCGGATCGGGCCCGGCGGGAAGCGGCCATGTTCGGGGCGTAGGAGATCGTCTTCGCGCCCGCGAGGTCCCAGTCGTGGCCCGCCGAGTGCCACGGCGCCACCACCGGGAGGAGTCTCCCGGGCTCGGCATTGGTCTCCCAGGCGTGGCCGAAGACGATGACGTTGGAAGGCTCGTCGAGACCGGGGACACTGGATCCTCGTGTAACCACGACCCGGATCGCACCGTCGACCAGTTCGGCGGCAGTCTTGGCGATCCATGCCACGAGGTCCGGTCGGGAAGGAAGCGGTATGGCCAGGGCTTCGGCGCTCCGCTCCAGACGCTCCAGGTGCTCGTCGAGGGCGAACACATTTCCTCCGTAGGTCCTCAGGACCTCGAAGCACCCGTCGCCACGTAACACGGACGAGTCCGTCACCGGGATGCGGCCGTCAGATGGCGACCCGTTGACGAGGATCTCGGTGATCAAGGGGCCCCGGGTCGGTAGTGATTTGTTATGGGGAGCCGACGGTCCTTGCCAAAGGCCTTCGTCGTGATCTTCACCCCCGGGGCGGACTGTCTCCTCTTGTACTCGCTGCCGTCGACGAGACGGGCCACCTTGAGCACCGTCTCCGGGTCGTATCCCTCGGCGACGATCTCGGTCACTCCCAGGTCGTCCTCGATGTACCGCTGCAGAATGGCGTCCAACAACTCGTAGGGGGGCAACGAGTCGGAGTCTCTCTGATCGGGTCGCAACTCGGCCGACGGAGGCTTGTCGATCGTGTGCTGCGGTATGACCTCCCCACCCTTGTTCCGCCAGCGGGCCAGCTCGTAGACGACGGTCTTGAAGACGTCTTTGAGCACGGCGTACCCGCCCACCATGTCCCCGTAGAGGGTGGCGTATCCCACGGCCATCTCCGACTTGTTCCCGGTGGCGAGGACCATCGGCCCGAACTTGTTCGAGAGTGCCATGACGATCGTTCCGCGGGTCCTCGCCTGGATGTTCTCCTCGGCCACCCCGAACTCGGTCCCCCCGAAGAACTCCCCGAGCGCATCGAGATGGGAGGAGAACACCCCGTCGATCGGGACGAGGTCGAAGCGAAAGCCCAGATTGTCGGCCAAGGCACGGGCGTCCTCGACCGAGTGCGCGGAGGAGAACCGGGTCGGCATCCCCACCGTCCAGACCGCTTCGGGCCCGAGAGCGTCGGCCGCGATCGTGGCGGTCAACGCGGAGTCGATCCCGCCGGAGAGCTGGATCACCACCTCGGCGAACCCGTTCTTCCGGCAGTAGTCCCCGAGACCCGTTGTCAACGCGCGATAGATCTCCTCGGTCGGCTCGAGGAGCGGGGCGACCGACCCCTGGGAACTCTTCTCGTCCCCGACGGGCACATCGACGACGAAGAAGTCCTCGTCGAACTGCGGGGAACGATGCAGCAGCTTCCCGTCGCGCCCGATGACCACCGAGGCGCCGTCGAAGACCAACTCGTCCTGGCCACCTACGAGGTTGAGGTAGACGACGGCACCCTCGGCGGCCAGGGCCCGGGCCGCCAGCATCTCCTCCCGCTCCACAGCCTTCCCGCGGTGGAACGGTGACGCATTGATGTTCAACAAGATCCGCGCCCCTGCCGCGGCCTGACGGGAAGGCGGCCCGTCGGGGAGCCAGATGTCCTCGCAAACCGACACCCCCACGGGCACCCCCTCGACATCCCAGATGCGGTCGGGGTCGGTGCCCATCACGAAGTAGCGGTCCTCGTCGAAGACGCCGTAGTTGGGAAGGAGGACCTTGTGGTAGACCCCCCTGATCTTGCCGTCGGAGATGACCGCGGCGGCGTTGGCCACCGCACGCTGACCGGCGTCGTCGGCACCCCGGCCCTTCCCGGTGGCGAAGTCGACGAAGCCGAGCACCGTCGTCATCCTCCCCGATCGTCGAGCCAGTCGTCTCAGCGCGTCGATGTTCGCCTCGACGAAGTCCCGACGCAGGACCAGATCCTCCGGCGGGTAGCCCGGTATGGCCAACTCGGGGAGTAGGAGTACGTCGGCTCCTGCCTCCGCGCCCCGCTCCATGGCGGCGGCGATCTTCGCCTCGTTGCCGGGGATGTCACCAACCGTGAGATTGACCTGGGCCCCTGCCACTCTCAAGGACATGGCTTCACGTTACGCCCTCGCTGTGGGTGTCAGTGGCAGTCGACCGACATAGCCTGTCGCCGTGACCGAAGTCAGCGACGTCGTCGCCGCCCTCCGGCGGGTGAGCCCTCCTCTGGCCGACGCCTTGTCGCAACGGCCACACCTCGCCGACGGCCCACGCGACGACGACTCGATCAGTCATCGGCTCCAAGCCATCCTCATCGAGGCTGCCCTCGCCGACTTGGAAGGGGCCGACCTGGTCGACATCACGAGCCGACTCTCGGACTCCATGGACGCACTCGTGGCCCACGAGTTGGCGGTTGCGGTCGACCAGGTCACCGAACGTCATCCAATCGCCCCCGACATCGGGTTTGCGGCCATTGCCATGGGCAAGTGGGGCGCACGTGAGCTCAACTACTACTCCGACATCGACCTGGTGTTCGTTCACGAGGCCCCGCCAGGGACGGAGACCGAGGCCCGGGCGGCGGCCCTGGGCATCGCCAGCAGGCTGATCTCGATATTGGCCACACCCACCTTCGACGGCCCCACCCTGAACGTGGACGCCGACCTGAGACCCGAGGGGACCATGGGCCCACTGTCCCGTTCGCTCACCGGCTACGCCGGCTATTACGAGCGGTGGAGCGAGGCTTGGGAGTTGCAAGCCCTGCTCAAGGCGAGACCCGCCGCCGGTGACGGGGACCTCGGCCGCAGGTTCCGGGAGATGTGTGATCGGATCATCTGGGACGAGGGTCTCGACGTGGACGCCCTGCGCAGCATCCGCTCCCTGAAGGCGAAGGCCGAGGACGGCGCTTCGCCGCAGGACATCAAGAGGTCTCGCGGGGGAATCCGTGACATCGAGTTCGCGGTCCAACTGCTGCAGTTGGTCCACGGAAGATTCGACGCCGACCTCCGGGTCCCTTCCACCCTCGGTGCGATCGCGGCGTTGCACCGCCACGGGTACGTCGATGGGGAAGAAGCGGCGAGACTCAGCGGCTCCTACCGCTTCCTGCGTGCCGTGGAGCACCGCCTTCAGCTCAAGGAGCTGAAGCAGACCCACCTCCTCCCCATGTCGGAGGAGGGCAGGGAGTGGCTGGGCCGGGCTCTCGGATTCACCCAGGACCCCGTGACCGAGCTGGCCGAGCGCCTCGCCCAGGTGCGAGAGTCGGCGCGCGACCTCCACGAGCGTCTCTACTTCAGACCCATTCTCGAGTCACTCGCCGGGCTGGAAGACGCCCGTCTCGACCCGGCGGCTGCCGCGGTCCGACTCGAGGCGTTGGGGTTCCGCGACGTGGTGGGGGCCACCACGGCAGTGTCCGACCTGACCTCGGGCCTCAGCCGCCGCTCGCGGGTCATGCAGCAAGTGCTGCCTCTCATGCTCGACTGGCTGTCCCAATCTCCCGACCCCGATCTCGGGCTATCCCAGCTGAGGTTGCTCATGGCCAACACCCGGGACCACGCCGCACTGATCACCCTGTTGCAGAACAACCCCGTGGCCGGCGAGCGGTTGTGCACACTCCTCGGAACCGGAAAGCTGGTCGGCGACCTGCTCGACCGCATCCCCGAGTTCATCCCCCGTCTCGCCGACGACGCCGCCATCGGCGAGATCAGAGGGGCGGAGGAGGCCACCGATCGGCTCCTCGGCATCCTCGATTCGCGGCCGGACCCGGAGGCCAAGGTGGGCACCATCCGCCGTTTCGTGCGGCGGCGCAAGCTCCGAATCGCGGCCCGCGACATCCTGGGGGGGGCACCTCCCGAGACCACCCTCCAGGCGCTGTCCGACAGCGCCGACGCCGCGGTGACGGCAGGGCTGCATGTGACGGCGGAACCAGATGTGCGTCTGGCCGTGGTGGCGATGGGCAAGTGGGGTGGACGAGAGCTATCCTATGGCTCGGACATCGATTTGATCTACGTCCACGGCAACGGGAGCCCCGAGTTGGGGACACAGCGGGCCAAGGCACTGGAGACGGTCCTTTCGCTGCCCAACCGCCACGGCGACGCCTATGTGCTCGACGCTGGACTCCGACCGGAGGGGAGGAAGGGGCCACTGACCCGCACCATCGACTCGTACCGCCGCTACTACAGAGAGTGGATCGAGCCGTGGGAGCTCCTCACGCTGGTCAAAGCACGCCCCGCCGCTGGAGACAGCGACCTCCTCCACGACTACTTCGAGATGGTGGAGCCCGTTGTCTGGCGCCGGGAGATCCCGACCGACGTCATCCGCGGGATCCGGGCGATCAAGGCCCGGGTCGAGTCGGAGCGGATACCCCCCGACGAGGACCCGGATTTCCACCTCAAACTCGGGCCGGGTGGGCTGAGCGATGTCGAGTTCTTGGTGCAGCTCCTCCAGATCCGGCACGGTGGGGAGGTTCGCGAGCTCAGAGTCACCGGGACCTTCCCCGCCCTCCGTGCCCTGCGCGACGCCGAGTTGCTCGCTGCCGGGGACTACAACGCGCTCCACGACGCCTACCTGTTCTGCACCAGGGCGCGGCTCCGGCTCCATCTCCAGAGCGGGCAACCCTCCGACTCACTGCCCACCGACCCCGAGGCGACTTCCAGGCTGGCCTCGTCTCTCGGCTTCGATCGCACCGGTGAGCTTCGCGAGCAGTACCGTCGCTACACCCGGAGAGCGAGACGGGTGTTCGAGGCCCTCTTCTTCGAATGATGTTGGCGGGGTAGTCTCGTCCGGGCATGCCTGGCCCCGAACGTTTGACGGGTCCGGTCGAGGAGATCACACATCGGGCGGTCGAGCTACGTCGCCTGCTCCACCGGCATCCCGAGCCTGCCCATCGCGAACACGAGACGACGGAATCGATCCGCCGTTTCATCACCCGCGCCGGGCTCGTGTTCCACACCCGCGGCGCCAGGACCGGCGGATGGGTGGACATCGGAGCCCGCCCGAAAGTGGGTTTCCGAGCCGATATCGACGCCCTCCCCATCAGGGAACCTGCCGACAACTCTCCCTGCTCCGACGTCGAGGGGTGGATGCATGCCTGCGGTCACGACGCCCACGCCGCGATAGCCGCCGGAATCGCACTCACGCTGGACAGGGTGGCACCCGATGCCGGAGTCAGGATCCTCTTCCAACCGGCAGAAGAGTCGTTTCCGGGTGGCGCCATCGAACTCGTGAACGAGGGTCTGGTCGACGGTCTCCACTCATTGTTGGCATTCCACGTCGATCCGAGCTTGCGGGTGGGAAAGGTCGGGGCCCGGGTGGGCCCGATCACGGCCGGCGCCGACGCGGTGACGATCGTCGTGCATGGCCCCGGCGGACATACCTCCCGACCCCACAAGACCGTGGACCTGATCGAGGCCGCCGCCAGATTGGCGTCGGAGCTGCCCCATGCGATCAGAGACGCTGTGGATGTCCGCTCTCCGGTCGTCACCGCGTTCGGCTCGATCCACGGCGGTGACGCCGCCAACGTGATCCCGACCGAGGTGACCCTGCGCGGAACCATCCGCACCCTCGACGCCCATTTGTGGGACGTTCTGCCATCTCTCGTCGACAAGACGCTCGAATCGATTCTCGCCGTGACCGGGGCGGGGTACACACTGGACTACCAGCAGGGCATCGCACCCGTGGTAAACGACGCTTCCATCGTCGCGGTGGCATCACGCGCAATCGACGAGACGCTCGGCGTGGGGACGGTCGTGCCTACCGAGACCTCGATGGGTGGGGAGGACTTCTCGAACTACCTCTCTGTCACCTCAGGTGCGATGTTCCGGCTCGGTGCCGCCGCCGGAGGCGGTGATCTCCACTCAGCGTCGTTCCTGTTAAACGAGGATGCCATCGGCGTCGGCATTCAGGCAGGGACCGCCGCCCTTCTCTCCCTCGTTGCGACCTGAGTCTGTTGACCCGCGCCGGGCAACCGCGGGGTCTCAGCTCCGGCCCACCGCCGACGCGACGGCTCGCAACTCCTCGACCAATGCAGCGAACTCCTCGGGTAACAACGCCTGGGCTCCGTCGACCAGGGCAGTCTCCGGGGTTGGGTGGACGTCGACGAGAACGCCGTCGGCGCCGACCGCCACCGCGGCTCGGGCCAGAGGGGCCACCAGATCCTTGCGACCGGAAGCGTGGGATGGGTCGACCATCACCGGGAGATGGGTGAGGGACTGCGCCACAGGCACGGCCGTGATGTCGAGCGTGTTGCGGGCGGAGCTATCGAATCCGCGCACACCCCGCTCCACGAGGACGATGTTGGGGTTGCCTTCGCTGTGGATGTACTCAGCGGCGTCGACCCACTCGTCGACCGTGGCGCCACGCCCCCTCTTCAGCAGCACGGGCCTCTCCTGACGGCCGACCTCCCGGAGCAAGGGGTAGTTCGCCATGTTCCTGGTACCGATTCGAACCATGTCCGCGTAGGAAGAGACCAGCTCGACATCTCGGGGGTCGATGACTTCGGCGACGAAGGGGAGACCGGTCACCTCGCGGGCTTCGGCGAGGATCTCCAGACCAGCCTTTCCCAGACCCTGGAAGGTGTATGGAGATGTGCGGGGTTTGAAGGCGTCGCCGCGCATGATGTGGGCGCCTGCCGCTGCCACCGCTCGCGCCGCGGCCAACATCTGCTCGCGGCTCTCGACCGCGCACGGACCGGCCACCACCACGACCTGCTCGCCACCGATCTCCACCGACCCGACCCGCACCACGGTGTCCTCGCTCCTGAACTCACGCCCGACACGACGACCGCCACGAATCTGTGGCACGACACGCTCGACACCCGGATACGACTCCCACGGGCTCTCCGTCTGCAGGAGCGTCTCCACGGAGCCTTCCAGGACGGTGCGACCGAGCTCTTGTGACACACGCACCTCGGCTCCGAGGGCGCGCAGCTTCTCGACCACGCCGGCGATTTCGATGTCGCTCGCGTCGGGGTGCATGACGATGATCATGGGGGTCTGACCAGGCTAGCCGGGGCCGTTACCATTCTCTCCGTGGCAGTCGAGGACCAGCTCCCCAAGGGGTACACACCCCACATCGGCGAGACGCGGCAGTACTGGCGGGACATCATCCTCGGAGTCAACGACGGGCTCGTCTCCATCTTCCTGCTCGTCGTCGGTGTCGTCAGTGGCGGTCTCGACAGACCGGCCGTCCTGCTCACTGCGGTAGCCGGGGCCATCGCCGGGGCAATCTCGATGGCGTCCGGGGAGTATCTGGCCACCAAGTCACAGGACGAGGTGCTCCTCGCCGAACTGACTCTGGAACGGTCGCACATCGAACAGTTCCGCGGGATCGAGATGCGACAGCTGCGCGGATTCTTCCGGGACATGGGGATCGACGAGGACGACCTCGACGGGGTAATGGCTGCCTTCGAGAACAACGACGATGCGATCTTGAATGCGATGGCCGCCCTCGAGTTCGGCGTCGTCGACTCGGAGCGAAGGTCCCCGTACCTCGCAATGGCTGCCTCCGGGCTGCTGTTTCTCGCCGGATCGGTCCCCTCGATCGCACCTTTCGTGTTCATCGAGTCGATGGGCGTTGCCCTGGCCGTGGCGACCACCCTGACGTTGGCCGGTCTCTATATCGTCGGCGCCGTGAAGGGCTATGTCGCCAAGACTTCGAGGATCAGGTCGGGTCTCGAGAACCTCGTCATCGCCGGAATCGGGGGTCTGATCGCTTGGGGAGTCGGCTACCTCTTCGGCGCCACCGTCTCATGACATGTCACCCGGCCCTCTCCGCTCACTCCCGCGAACACTGAGAGGGCGCGGCAGCCGCCGACCGACCGGCGTCTGTTCGACAGGAGAACCCCCCGGTCGAACGCCAGACCTCGAGATGTCTCCCCAAACCGGGATTCCCCGCCGTCCAGGAGCCGGACTGCCGAAGTCGGTCGGCCATCAAACCTGCTCACTCCCGCGAACACCGAGAGCGGGCGCGGCAGCCGCCGACCGACCGGCGTCTGTTTGACAGGGGACCCCCCCATATAGAAACCAGACCCTGAGATGTCTGCCCCCAAACGGAAAGACCCCACCGTCAAGGAGCCAGACTGTCAAAGTCGGTCGGCCAACGTGCGTTGCTGCTCACTCCCGCGAACACCGAGGGCGGGCGCGGCAGCCGCCGACCGACCGGCGTCTGTTCGGCAGGAGACCCCCCATGGAAACGCCATACCCCGGAGATGTCTCCCCCAAACGGGAAGACCGCGCCGTCCAGGAGCCAGACTGCCGAAGTCGGTCGGCCATAGAACTGCTTGCAATTGTTAGCAGCTTGCTGTATGCTTGCACTAGATGAACGAGAGCAAGCATGGCGATCTGGGGGAGTTCATCCGAACCCAGCGAGAGCGAGCGAACCTCTCCCTCAGGAGACTGGCCGAGAATGCGGGTATATCGAATCCCTATCTCAGCCAGATCGAGAGGGGGATACGTAAGCCCTCGGCCGAGATCCTCAAGAATCTCGCCCGTGCCCTCGAGATCTCGTCCAACACTCTGTACAGCAGAGCGGGCTTGATCGACGAGGAGATGCCGCCGGCGTCGGTGTTCGAGGCGATCGACGCCGACGACAAGCTGACCGGCGAGCACAAGAAGGTGCTGCTCGATATGTACCGGGCTCTGGTCCGGTCCAACGGAATGATGTCAGAAGGACAGGAGTAAGAAAATGCAGGCGAAGAATGTCCTGTATGCAGCGGTAGGCGCCCCCGTGGTGGCTGCCCGCAAGGTCACCGATCGCGTGAGCGATCTCAGGGGCCGGGTCTCGAAAGAGACTTCCAACTACACAGAAGCCGCCAACAAGACGATCGATGATTGGGCCAATGAGGGCGAGAAAGTCGTCGCCGGCATCCGCGACGGCAAGGTGGTCGAAGAGATCTCCCAGAAGGTAGATCTCGACCAGGCCAAGGAGCAGGTCAGCAAGCTGCGTGACCAGCTCGAGGACATGCTCGAAACGTGGCGCCAGTCGTTCCGTCCGGAGAAGAGCGAGGAGAAGGCTGTGCAGGCCGCTCCCGCCGAGAAGCCCGCTGCCAAGAAGCCCGCTGCCAAGAAGCCCGCCGCCAAGACTTCGGCCGCCAAGACTTCGGCCGCCAAGAGTTCAGCCGCCAAGAAGCCGGCTAACAAGACTTCGGCTGCCAGGACGACCAAGTCGTCCACGGCTACGAAGAAGAGCCCAGCGAAGAAGACAGCCGCTACGGCCAAGTCCTCTTCCTGAGCTCACTCCTCCTCACACCGAAAAGGGGGCCTTCGGGCCCCCTTTTCATTTCGATGTGCCCGACGAACCCAAAGGCTCCTCACCGCGCTGTGCTCCGTCACTCTCACCGCGACGACATGCAGCACGAACGGGTGCTTCTCCTCTGGGCGTTACCGGCTAGGCACTGATCGATGGCTCCAGGTCGCCGGCAGCAGCGATCCAACTCTCGACCATGGCCTCCGTGGGGAGACGCTCCACCACCTTCTGGGAGCCGTTCATCCCGATGATCTTCGCCAGCAGGGCGGTCGGGTTGCGGCGTCGCAGATCTCGCAGGGTGTCGACACCGGCCTCGACCAGCAACACGGCGTATTCGGCGCCGACGCCTCGGACACGCAGGAGATCGGCGTGATGGACCCAGAGCTGGAGATCCTTGGGAGTCAAGCCGGTCTTCCTGGCGAGTTCGGTGCGCCCCCTTCGGGTGGAGGCACATTCGGCGAGTGATTTGCTGGTGCGAACCCCGACCTTGCGGAGTTTGGTTGCTTCTCGATGACCGATACCGGCTACTTGATCGATCCGCGCCATCTCGCCCTTCTATTTCCGACAGACTGATCGACTAACCCGAATATAGACAAAGAAAGCACTCCCCACTCAAGCCGAATGCCGGGGTCGCAATTCGTCGACGTCGGCCTGGGTGTCCACATCACGGGGTGCCGACTCCGAGACCCAGACCTCGTTGACCCACTCAGGATGGGCCTGCCAGAGACGCCTGGCACCTTCGTCTCCTTCCAATGACATCAGCCGCGCCCACAGCGACCTGTCCACCACGACGGGGTTGCCCCACGAATACCTGTACTTCGGCACTGTGACCGGCTTGTCGGCCCGGGCATGAGACTCGAGCAACTCAGCCACCAACTCCACGGGGACATCGGGCTGGTCACCGATGACTATGAGAGCCTGATCACATCGGGAGAGCCGCGTGAGGGCATCGAGGCCGACGCGTAGGGACGAGGCGATCCCTTCCTCCCACTCGAAGTTCTCGACGATGTACGCCTCCCCGAGATCGGTCCTCGTAAGGATGCGCTCGGCTTCGTGGCCGATGACGACCCACACCTCCTCGACAGGAAACTCGAGAGTTCGCGCGACCACGTGGCCGAGGAGGTTGGAGTCACCCCAAGGCTCGAGCTGTTTGGTGCGTCCGAGGCGTTTGGAACCCCCGGCAGCCAGCACCACGGCGGCAGTGGACATGTCTCCGACACTACTTAGAGAGGAGTCGTTTGATTGGTGAGCGGCGGTGCGTCCTACCGGGCGTAGCCGAAGTCATCGACCGACGACTCCTCCGACCGCCACCGGAAAGCGGATCAGTGCCCCTACGCCGTGGTTGTCGAGTGGCGAGGGCACCGAGATCTGGGTCACCACCCCGCTCGCGGCCACGGCCGCCTCCATGAGAGCGCCGACGACATCGTCGACCTCGAACAAGTGCGAAGCGCATACCGGGCAGACCTCGCCTTCGCGTGCCAGAAAGCCGCACGCATCGCAGATCACACCGGGACGGGTGAACGGACCGGCCACGACCAGTGTGTCGATCGCCTGGGTGTTGGCGGCGTCTATCGCCTCGTGGAGCCCGAGCAAGGCCATGCCTCCACTCCAGGCCGTATCGCAGATCCGGCCAGCGAGCGCGGTCTGTCGGCTTCTGCGCATCTCGTCGTCCATGGCCATGACTTCGGTGCGAAGGGCGGGGAGACGGAGGCTCTGCGGGTTCGAATTGAATGTCTGACGGGGCAATCGCGCTAGATAAGGGTGGAGGGTCTTGGCGATCTCCTCGATCGTGGCCTCGTGACTCCCGATCGCCACGTAGTCGAAGGGCTTGTCGAGGTGCCGCTCCACCAATCGCTCGCCGGCCTCACGCCACAGCTTCGTGGTCATCTCGTCGGCCCGGGCCCTGACCGAATGCTCCTCGTAGCCTGCGAAACCTCCCCAACTCCGCTTCCCGACGTCGGCATCCATCGGAGACTGGATCTCGTCGACGATTCCTTCGACAGCGGTGAAAGTGCGGGCAACAGTGTTGTCCGCCACGATGATCCCGCTGCGCAGAGATCGAGGTGTGGCGCGCAGTGGCCTCATGTAGGGCCGCGGGCCAATCGCAGACACGTCGGGAACCGAGTGGCCGAGGGGTTCGAGCACGAATATCTCATCGAGGTCGGAGGCGAAGATCGCGTACCCGGGTGCTGAGTCGAGCTCCAACTCGTCGGCGAGCGCACGGATCTTCTCGGCGTCGTTACGGACACTCTTCTGCACCCCTCGATCGAATCTCTCGGACCGCTCCCGAATCGGCTTGACCAGGTCGGAAAGGAGGGCGGCGAAGCCTCCGGGGCTGGGCCGACCTGCATACACGGAGAGGAGCGAGCCGTTGGGGCTTCTCAGGTCGGCTATGCGGTCGCCTTCCAAGTGATCCTCCGTCGCCGGACTCGGTTCAACCTCACTGCCCGAACCTACACATCACGACTGATGTCGTCACAGCGACCTCATCAACTCGACGGTGAGCTCCTCCTGGATCCAACCCAGATAGTCGATGACCTGGCGACTCTCTTGCGGCAAGTCGTCGTGATCCGACTCGACGTCGATCCCCAGCCGTGCCCCCAGCGTCAAACGGGCCTCGTTGAGAACCCGCAACATGGCATCGGCCTCCTCGATGTCCAGCGTCGTGGTGCCTTCGTGGGAGATCACTCTCTGGTAGATCGCCCGGTCCGCCTGTCGGGCCGTCTGCAGATCCTGTCCCATCAGACGCCACCACTCCTCGCTGGCCTCCGGATCGTCGAGATACACCGGCACCTTCAACCGGTCAGCCGCGGGATCCGACCCCGGGGCGCCGATCCCCGCCAACAACGGAAGGACGTCGCCGAGGAACAGGCGCACTTCGGGGCTCAGCTCGACCTCGATCCCTTCGGCAGTGGTGCGGAAGTGGCTCACTGCTCGACGGTCGCCCACAGACCGTGGTTGTGGAGACGGAAGCAATCGAGCTCGGCCTGCTCCCGGGGACCGTCGGAGACTATGGCCCGCCCCTCGTGGTGCACTTGCAGCATCAGGTCCGTCGCCTTCGCCTCGTCGTATCCGAAGAGCTTGCGGAACACATACACGACATAGCCCATGGTGTTGACCGGATCGTTCCAGACGACCACCTGCCAGGGCTTGTCGGTGTCGCGCTTGTCGTCCGTGTCGGGGACTATGACGGGACTTGGTCGGGTTGACATGCTGTTGCGGTCGCACCCATTCCGGGAATCTCTACCTTAGGTGACCTATCCACCCGACCCGTCGGCGCGGCATTGCGCCACGGCCTCAGGCAGAAGGGGGTCATGCCACGGCACGCGGTTCACCGGGAAGGGCGAGCCCCGGCCGTCGAAACCGGGAATGGGGTCGGGGTAGTCGTCGACGCCCTCCAGTCGGACGCACTCGGCGAAGGCTTCCAGCCTGTCCTGGACGAGGTCGCGCAACTTCGGGTCCGCGCTCGAGTCGAGCGCACCCGAGGCGAGATGACGCCCGCATGCCTCCAGAGCGTCGACGACGGCCCGGTCGGAGAGGTCGACACCCGTGAGGGCCAACGCGATCCGGGGCCGGCCGAGACCGTCTCGCGGGATCTCACCGATCTCGACGCCTTCGGTGGCCATACAGTCGCGGTACCGGTCCAGCCCGACCTCGATGGCAATCGTCGTGGTGGTGACCCCGAGAGTGGTGGTCGTGGTGAAGCCGTGCGGGTCCGTCGGCGACGGGCCGTTGGCGTCGGCCACACAGCCTGTCAGCGCCAGTGTCAGCCCGACCGCCGCAGCTAACGGACGCCCTCCCCGTGCCACCTCACTCGAGACCGTCGGCGAGGATCATGGCGATGTCCCTGACCGGAACGTCGTCACGACCCAGCTCCTTGACACCATCGTCGAGCATGACGAAACAGAACGGGCACGCCACGGCGATCTCGTCTGCGTCGGTGGCCAGAGCCTCCTCGGCCCGTTCGTTGTTCACCTTCTTACCAGTCTGTTCTTCCATCCAGAACCGGGCGCCACCCGCACCACAGCAAAGGCCACGAGTCCCATGCCGGGGCATTTCGACGACGTCGTTGCCGGACCCCCCCACGACCTGACGCGGGGCCAGGTAGACGTCGTTGTGCCGACCCAGGTAGCAGGCGTCGTGATAGGCGATCTTCTTGGTGTCGCCGTTGGCCTTCTTGGGTTGGGAGATTCTCCCCTGGGTCAACAGCTCGGCGAGCAACTGGCTGTGATGGACGACCTCGTAGTCGCCGCCGAACTGCGGGTACTCGTTGGCCAGGGTGTTGAAGCAATGCGCACACTGGGTGATGACCTTTTTCACACCCAGCTCCTCGAAGGTCTCGATGTTCTGCAGTGCGAGTTGCTGGAAGACGAACTCGTTGCCCGAGCGTCGCGCCGGGTCTCCATTGCACAACTCACGTTGGCCGAGGATGGCGAAGTCGATCCCGGCCCGGTTGAGGAGACGCGCCAGCGCCACCGACGTGGCCGTGTTCCGGTCGTCGAACGAACCGGCGCAACCGACGAACCAGAGGTATTCGGCGGAGTCCTTCCCGTCCTGACCGAACACCGGGATGGGGAAATCGAGCTCCGATGTCCAGTCGGCTCGAGCCTGCTGGCTGAGACCCCAGGGGTTCGACTGGTTCTCCATCGCCACGAACGCCTTGCCCAGCTCAGTCGGGAACTCCGACTCCATCAGGGTCAGATAGCGGCGCATGTCGAGGATCTTGTCGAGTATCTCGATATCGACCGGGCAGATCTCGTCGCATGCCTTGCAGGTCGTGCAGGCGAAGACCTCGTCCGGCTTGATGCGATCGAACAGAGAGCCTGCCCCTTCCAGGACCGCGGTCGTCGACACGGGAGCCGCCACACCGGCCAGGGATGTGGCCACCTCGCCGGACTTCAAGACGATCTCCCTTGGGTCCAGTGGCTTCCCGGTGATGTTGGCGGGACAGACCGAGGTGCAACGGCCACAGATGGTGCAGGCGTCGGTGTCGAATATCTGCTTCCAGGTGAGGTCGCTGGCGACACTGGCGCCGATCGTCTCGATGTCCTCCGCTTCCATCAGGTTGGGCATCGCCCTCATCGCCCCCTTCGGCCTCTCCCGCGCCGATAGGAAGAGGTTGGCGGGCGAGGTGAACATGTGACGGAGCTTGGTCAGCGGAAGCACCACGAGGAACGCCGCAAAGGCGAACACGTGGGTGACCCAGAGGAAGAGATGCCAATCACCCGCATCCACCGGATCGAACAGATATGAGAGCGGGTAGCCGATGAACGACCAGATCTCGAAGTCGGGCCGCCCCGCCAGCGAGATTCGAGCCCCTTCCAGCAGTAACCCGGTGAGCCCGATGAGGGCGAGTGTCGACAGGATGAGGGCGTCCTGTGGTTTGGTCTTGGACCGGATTCGCCATGGTGGAGCCACGTACCGGCCCAAGAACGCCAGCGCCAAACCACCCAAGAAGACGAGACCGGCGAGATCGAGGACCGCAGAGTATCCGAGATAGAAGCTGCCGTGCAGGAACTTGAGGTTGGCCGGCAGCAGATGGTCGATCTCGAGAGTCACCGTCCCCAAGAAGAGCACGATGAAGCTGAAATAGATGGCCGAGTGCATGATCCCGGCGCGGGGATCTCGCATCAGGGTCTTCATCGAGAGACCCTCATAGAGACGGTGAACCCGTCTCCGCCACTGCCCCATCCGCTGCTCCGCCGAGCCTTGCTGCCATGCGGAGGCTCGCTGGGCGAAGAGATGGAAGGTCAACCAGAGAAAGGCCGAGACTCCAATGTAGAAGAGGAAGACGACGGCGTCGGGCACGTTGCCGAACACCTCGCGGCCAATTTCGAAACGGGGGTGGGCCGGCAGGGTGCCCAGGAACCCGAGTGTCATTGTGGCCAGGGCCGTGAGGACACCGAGGGTCTCCAGGGCCTGGGAGGCATTGGGGCGACGAGGGGCACTGGCCATGGGCGGCGAGTGTAGGTGTCTCCTCATCGCACACACCGCACCAGACCGACCGGTCGGGTACATCTGAGTTGGCGGCGGTCGATGACTCTCGCCAAGTCACCAGCTCATTCGAGATTCATCGAATACCACTTGACAGATCGGCATCGATCGCACACAATAGCATTCGACATTCTTCGAATACTTCACCGGAACGGGACAAATGTCTGATCTGATCATTCCAAGCGAAAGAGTTCGAGATCTCACCGAAGCGCCCCGGCGCATCCCCATCGAGATCGAGGGCAGCGTGACCTATGAGATCGCACTGACCATCTGGTCGGCTCTGAGCCAAAAGGAATCGAACACGGCATCGGAGTTGGGCGAGGGGTGGCACGACCAGATCCGAGCAGCCTGCGGTGACGAGTTGCGCGCCGAGTTGGAGACCCTCGGGGGGCCCTGGGGCTCCAACTGGCTCGCCATCTCGAGTCTGTTGCTCTCCGCACCCCACCCCCACGACCCCGGGCGGGTGTTCGACTGGTTGGAGACCGTGGGTGACCAACGGCTGCGACGCTGGATCATCGGCTACAACTGCCATGACGACGATCAGGCGCTGATCGAGCAAGCTGCCGGCGGAGACGCCGAAGCTCTGATCGATCTCGAGGGTGAGGAAACAGGGACGAAGAAGCCCGAGCTCATCGCCCATCTCCGCTGGGTCATCGCAGAAGAAGGGCTCCCGCAGCGTTTTGCTGCGGCCCTGAAGAGGTTCCGCGCAGAAGTATTCAGCGAGTTCGAGGAGGAGTGGGCCGGTGCCATCAGCCGGGCCGCGGCAGCCCGACGGGCCGCACCGGTGAGGGGCAGCGCCAAGGAGGTGGTCGAAGAGGTGACCAGCGGGATCGACTTCGAGATCCCCATCGGGGTGACCCGGGTGATCCTGGTGCCTTCGGTGCTGACCCGACCGCTCTCACTCATCGACGGATATCGGGGGACGCTCATCGTCTACTACGGGATGGCCGACGAGTTCGTCGACAGTGACCCGGAGGCTCCACCGTCGTGGCTGGTGCGCACCTACAAGGCACTCAGCGACGAGAGACGTCTTCGCATCCTGCGACGCCTCAGCGAAGGGCCTGCCTCGCTCGACGATCTGAGCGACATGCTCGGGCTGTCGAAATCGACCGTCCACCACCACATAACCCTGCTCCGAGGCGCCGGTTTGATCCGGGTTCACATGCCTGCGGAGGAGTCGAGGAGCAAGAAGAAGTTCTCGCTACGCGAGCAATCGCTCACCGACGCGAGCGGATACCTCGATGCCTACTTGAGGCCCGTCGAGGAGGAGACGAGACATGCATAGTCCCTTACACATCTCAGCGAAGCACTACCACGACGAGTACCTGCGTCGTCATCTCAGGATCCCGGAGCCGCTGGAGCGGTCCCGCAACGAGCTGAGGCGGGTCATCGGAAAGCGTCTCATCCACTTGGGTGAGCGACTCGCCGGTGGCGAAGAAGCCTCAGGGCTCGACAGGGCTGCTTGAGCCTCGAATCCTCCGAACTAGGGGAGGCGAACCAGCTCGCACCGGAATCGCCGTGCCCGGATCTCCCTACCTCCTAGGGGGAGATTCGGGACGGCGTCAGCCCTCCTGCCCGTTTGACGGCTCGTGAGCTGAGCCAGGTGGTCATCGGGACGGCAGCCACCAGACCGATGGAACCGACCAGGGTGCGAACGATCTCGATAGCCACCACCTCCGAGCTCGCCACCAGACCCAACGACTGACCCGACAGGGTGAAGAGGATGAGCAGGGGCAGGGCCGCCCCCGCATAGGCGAGCAGCAGCGTGTTCACGGTCGAAACGATGTGGTCGCGCCCCACCCGAAGACCCGCCGCATAGAGATCCGACGGCTCCAACGAGGGGTTGGCGCCATGTACCTCCCAAACCGCCGAAGCCTGGGTCACGGTCACGTCGTCGAGGGCGCCGATCGCCCCCAGCACGATTCCGGCCAGGAGCAGCCCGCTCAAATCCAGATCCGGGATGGAGAGGAGGAAGAACGCCTCCTCGGTGGCCAACCCGGAGAACCGCGCCACTTCCACCGCCAGCCAGGACAAAGCGGTGGTCAACACCAACGCCGAGAACGCCCCCAAGGCGGCCACGTGGGTCAAGGGGTTGTATCCGTGGGCGAGATACAACGAGATGAGTGCGATGGCACCACCCCCGACCAGCGCCACGAGGACCGCGTCTTCACCCTGGACTATGGCCGGGAGTATGAACCAGAGAAGGATGCCGATGCTCAGTGCCAACCCTGCCAACGCGGCCACACCACGCACCCTGCCCAGGCCAATGACGGCGGCGGCGAACGCCAAGCCGAGCATGAGGAGGACCAGGCGGCGATCCCGATCCGCGAACTGATAGTCCGGGGAGCCGTCGTCGGCGGTGGTCACGGTCAGGAAGACCTTGTCGCCTTCGACTAGCTGCGGCTGACCCTGTTCGTCGGGAAACTCGAGGATCACCGTCTCCCCGACCGGCTCCTCGAGCAAGGTGAACTGGTTGAGACGGCAGTCGAGCTCGGTTGCATATGGGCAGGGCCCGGTCACGGTCCTCACCACCTCGGCCCGCACCACGTCCTCGGCGAAGCCGAACAGGTCGAGGTCGAGATCCGGCTGGTCGGTGGGCCAGAGGGCGACGAGGCCGATACCCACCAGGACCGCGATCGCGGTGATCCACGCTGCCAGCCCGCGGGGCCTCTTGACGCGTCGCCGGTCGGGGCCGATCAGGGTCTCGAAGTCGGAGCGGTCCTGGTTCACCGGGCCGATGCTATGCCGACGTTGTTCTGTCGAAATGGATCTCCACCATCGGCGCCGTCGCCACCAGATGGTCGAGCTCGGCTTCACTCGTGTACCAGCTCGTCTGTGGTCTCGTGAACACCCGACGACGGAAGACGACGTCATCCACCGGCGATGCCGTCGCGTCGAGGTCCCGACCGCCGACATGGACGATCAGACGCGGGTTCGCCTTCAGGTTTGCCAGCCAATCGCGTTTGCCTGGCGTGCCCGTGATCACGAACCGATCGTCGACGCGGAACCACCAGATCTCGATGCGCCGCGGTTTGCCGGTGCGACGCCCGAAAGTGGTGATGTCGATGGTCTGATACGAGGCCAGGGCGTCGAAGTCGAGTGTCATCGGGCGACACCGTACGAGTTGAACCGTGCTCGAAGTCAAACCGTCAGCTTCGGAACACGGCTTTCAAGAAGAAGAGGGCGTTGGCCGGGCGCTCGGCGAGACGGCGGGTCAGATAGGGGTACCACTGTGAGCCGAAAGGCAGGTAGATGCGCATCGGGAAACCGGCGGCGACCAGTTCTCGCTGTAGTTCCGGACGCACCCCGTAGAGCATCTGAAACTCGAACGGGCCGTCCCGGTCGTCGGCGAGCCGACGGGCCAGGTCGACCAACTCCTCATCGTGGGTGGCGATCGCGGGCGTGGTCGTGGCTGCAACCATGAGCGTCTCGAGCTGGGAGGCGAACGCCTCGTCGACCTCGGCCTTGGACGTGTAGGCGATCTCCGGGGGCTCGACGTAGGCCCCTTTGCAGAGACGGATGTGCCCACCGAGAGGGATGATCCGGGCCAGGTCGCCCGGTGTCCTCCGCATGCACGATTGGATGGCGATTCCGAGGTTCCCCTGTGAGGTCTGGCCTTTCTCGAAGAGCCGCAGTGTGGCCTCGGTGTAACGGGAGTCCTCCATGTCGATGGTCACCGTCGTCCCGTGTCCAGCGGCCCTCTCACCGAGACGCTCGATTGCCCCCATGGCGAGATCGTCGGCGATGGCCAACCCGAGCTGGGTGGGCTTGACGGAGATGTTGGCGTCGAGGCCATCGGACCCGATTCGATCGAGACACTCCAGGTACTCCTCGGTGGCCGCCCGGGCAGATCGACGGTCGGTGACCTCTTCACCGAGAAGGTCGAGCGACACGAGGAATCCCTCTGTGTTGAGCTGTCTCGCCACGGCCACCGCCTCGTCGAGGTTGTCCCCGGCGACGAAGCGCTCCGCCAGGGCAAGGCCGGGACGGGTTTCTGTGAAGAGCTTCTCGACGGGGCCGGCGCCGGTGACCGCCATGGTGAACCTGGAGAACAGGCTCAGGCGCCGCCCCCCAGCTCCCGGGCCCGGACCGCGGCGGCACGGACGGCGTCCTCGACAACCACCCGGAACCCCTTCTCCTCGAGAACGTGCATCGCTGCCGCGGTGGTACCTCCAGGAGAGGTGACCTCATAACGAAGCCGCGCCGGGCTCTTCCCGGTGTCGGTGAGGAGATGACCCGCCCCTCTGATGGTCTGATGGACGAAGTTCTCGGCGACG
>CAZZIG010000138.1:0-7427 GCA_964653975.1 uncultured Acidimicrobiaceae bacterium | reverse complement strand
TCGGCGGTCTGCTCATCGGGTTCGCCGAGTCGTATACCACCGCCTACATCTCTTCCACTTTCCAGAATCTCATCGTCTTCGGCCTGCTGATCGCCTTTCTCCTGATCCGGCCCAGCGGGCTCCTCGGGCGCCCGGAATTGGCGAAGGTCTAGTTCGTGTCAGATATAGGCGTCGACCGATGGGTGGAGGAGTCGGGGGGACGACAGGAGCAGCACTCCGGTTGGACCGCCCCGGCCCGCAGGCTCTTCGACCGGATCGGCTCCGGTTGGGGTCTGGTCATCTTCGCTGTGGTGACGGCAACCTTCCCGCTCCTGGTCAGCCAGGGCGGGGTGAGGATCGGCATCACGGTGCTGCTGTTGGCGATGCTGGCGTTGGGGCTCAACGTGGTGGTCGGCTGGGCGGGGTTGCTCGACCTCGGCTACGTCGCCTTCTACGGTTTCGGCGCCTACTTCTACGCCATCGTCGCCTCCGACCAGCTGTCGGCGCACTGGCCGACGTGGGTGGCCATCCCCGTCATCGTGATCGCTACCGCGCTCCTCGGGGCGCTTCTGAGCCTTCCCTCGCGGCGACTGACCGGCGACTACCTGGCGATCATGACACTGTTCTTCGCCCAGGTCTTCGTCGAGATCGTCCGAAACTTCCAGCGTCTGCCTGGGGTCAGCCCGGACTTCGACCTCACCGGCGGGCCCAACGGGATCACCGGGGTCGAGCCGTGGCGTCTATTCGGGTTCGAGCTCAACACATTCAGAGAGAACTTCTATCTGCTCCTCGGCCTGCTGGTGTTGCTCATCATCGTGCTGCACAACATCGACAACTCGAGGACAGGCCGCGCCTGGCGGGCGCTGCGGGAGGACACGCTGGCGGCTGAGCACATGACCACGCCGGTGAACCGGCTCAAGATGCTCGCGTTCGCGGTGGGGGCGGCCATAGCCGGGCTGACCGGGACCATCTTCGCCGCGGTCCAGGTGGGGGTCTTCCCCGCCAACTTTGATCTCGTCTTCCTGATCACCATCTACGCCGCCCTGATCCTGGGGGGCATGGGGTCGATACCCGGCGCCGTCGTCGGCGCGGTGGCGGTCGCCTTCACCCCGGAGCTGTTGCGCAACCCGGGCACCGCTGGGTGGCTGTTCTATGTGGGTCTGGCCGCGGTGCTTGTGGGTAGCTTCAAAAAGCGGGCCATGGCGGCGTTGGCGGCGGGTGGAGTGATCCTCTTCGGCCTGCTGGTTCGGCTCGCCGCCCTCGGCGTCTGGGACGAGTCGATTCTCGGAGTGGCCAACGACACCTTGACCGGCCGGCTTCTCGACGGTTGGCTCCTGGTCCTCGGAGACCAACAAGACCTCGTCAGCAACTACGCCTTCGTCCTCGCCCTCTTCGGGGTGATGGGGGTCATCGTCACCAAGGGCTGGTGGAGGATGGCGGTCTTCATCCCCACCGTCTACCTGGCCATCCTGGTGTGGGAGAACAAGCTGGCGCTCCAGCCCAGCGTCACCCGTCAGCTTCTCTTCGGGGGGGTTCTGATGGTGATGATGGCGGTCCGGCCCCAGGGGCTGCTCGGAACCCGGCGGGTGGAGATCACATGACCAACCCGATCCTCGAGATCCGCAGGCTCTCCAAGGCGTTCGGCGGCCTCAGGGTGATCCAGGACCTCGATCTCACCGTGGAAGATGGTGAGATCGTCAGCGCGATCGGGCCCAACGGCGCCGGGAAGACCACCCTGTTCAACATGATCAGCGGCATCTACCGGCCCGACGCCGGCGAGATTCTCCTCGACGGGACGAGCATCGTCGGCTCCTCTCCGGAGAAGATCGCCAACCTGGGGATTGCACGCACATTCCAGACGCTGCGTGTGTTCCTCAACATGACCGTCAGGGAGAACGTCATGGTCGCCACATACGGGTCGACCAAGACCCGGATCTGGCAATCGGTGTTGCGAACCAAGGCGGCGCGGCGGGAAGAGGAGGATGTGAGGAGGCTCGCCGAGGACAAGCTGGGCTTCTTCGGGGATCGGCTCATGGGTTATCGCTGGGACCAGCCCGCCTACAGCCTCTCCTATGCCAATAGGCGCCGACTGGAGATCGCCCGGGCCACTGCCACCAACCCGCGGCTGCTGATGCTCGACGAGCCGGCGGCGGGCATGAACCCTGTCGAGACCCATGAGATCACCGAGTTGATCGGACGTCTCCGCGACGAGGCCGGCTACTCGATCCTGGTTATCGAGCACGACATGCACGTCGTGGAGGGAATCTCCGACCGGGTGGTCGCGCTCGACCATGGGGTGAAGATCGCCGAAGGATCCTTCGATGATGTGGCCGGGGATCCCAAGGTCATAGAGGCATACCTCGGATACCGGGCCGCCGACACCAAATGAGTGACACCGCGCCGCTTCTAGCCCTGAAGGACGTCAACACCTATTACGGGCAGATCCACATTCTCCAGGGCGTCTCCATGGAAATACGGCCCGGTGAGCTGGTCTGTCTCCTCGGGGGCAACGCCTCCGGGAAGTCGACCACCCTCAAGACGATCCTGGGGATCGTGCAGCCGCGCAGCGGCACCGTGGAGTTCGACGGTGTCGACGTCACCGACAAGTCGACCAGCTATCGAATCGGCAAGGGAATGGCGATTGTCCCCGAGAACCGGCGGCTCTTCGCGCCAATGACCGTGCTCGAGAACCTCGAGATGGGCGCCTATCTCCGCACCGACGACTATTCGGCCGACCTCGAGGACATCTACGGTTTGTTCCCCGTCCTCGCCGAGCGCATCGAGCAGCCCGCCGGGACCCTGTCCGGCGGAGAGCAGCAGATGGTTGCCATGGGCCGGGCATTGATGTCGAAGCCCAAGCTCCTGTTGATGGACGAGCCATCAATGGGGCTGGCGCCCATCCTCGTCGAGCAGAGCTTCGAGATCATCAAGCGGGTCAACGAGTCGGGTGTCTCCATCCTGGTCGTGGAGCAGAACGCCAACATGGCGCTCTCGATCGCCGACCACGGTTATGTCCTCGCCACCGGCCGAATCGTCCTCGCCGACACCGCGGCGGCTCTCGCCGAGCATGAAGATCTGAAGAAGGCCTATCTTGGGCGCTGACCCAGCCGGAGACTCATCGTGATGACGCTGCCCGATTCCATTCGAGACCGGTTCCCGTTGCTGGAGCGGTCGGTCTACACCAACAGCTGCTCCCAAGGGGCTCTGTCCAACGAGGTCCGCGCGGCATACGAGCGCTATCTCACCGACTGGGACGAGAAAGGCGCCCCGTGGGACCTCTGGGTCGAGCTGGCTGGAGCTGCCCGATCCCGATTTGCCAGGCTGCTCAACGCTTCCACGGATGAGATCGCCGTGACCACATCGGTGTCTGCGGGGGTCAGCTCCCTGATCAGCGGGCTGCGCCATCCCGACGGTCGCAACAAGATCGTGATCAGCGACTTCGAGTTCCCCACCATCGGCCAGATAGTCCACGCTCAGGAGCTCCTGGGCACCAAGGTGGAGCATGTCCCTGCCTCTTCTGATGTCACCATCCCCCTCGACCGGCTCGCGGAATCGATCGACGAGGAGACGGCGCTGGTTGCTATCACCCATGTCTGTTTCCGCAACGGCTCCAAGACCGATGTCAAGGCGGTCATCGATCTGGCCCATGAGGCCGGCGCTCTGGTTCTCCTCGACTCTTTCCAAGCGGTCGGCGCCATCCCGATCGATGTCCGCGATCTCGGTGTCGACTTCGTCGCCGGCGGCACCCTCAAGTACCTACTTGGATCGGCAGGGCTCGGGTTTCTCTTCTGCCGGGCCGACCTGCTCCCCCAGATCACCCCGACCCAGACCGGGTGGTTCGCCGACGAGGACATCTTCGAGATGGACATCTACGACTACTCGCCGTCGGCGACGGCCACCAAGTTCGAGAGCGGGACGCCACCGATCCCGAACATCTACGCCGGTATCGCCGGGATGGACCTAATGGACGAGATCGGCGTCGCCGAGACCGAGACGCATGTTGCCGGTCTCACCGACCAGTTGATCGAGGGTCTCGATCAGATCGGGGCCAAGATTGCCACCCCCCGCGACCCGGCGAAACGGGGTCCCATGATCGCCGTCGCTACCACTGATCCCTCGGCGATGGTTGCTGCCCTCGGCGAGGAAGCGATTCTGACCTCGCCTCGCGACCGCAACATCCGCCTCTCCTGGCACTGCTACAACTCGGCTGAGGATGTCGAAGCGGTGATCGCCGGGTTGGAACGGCACGCCGATCTCCTCGAACGCTGAAGCTCTCGTCTCACAGACCCGTCGTCCACAAGGGCTCTCTAAAGGGGGATAGGCCCCCGCGTCGGCGGACATCGATGCCAAAGGCGAACATCGATCAGTCGAAGCCGGCCCCGATCCTCACCGGCTGAGGACGGCGGTGCACTCGATCTCGATGAGCAGGCCTGGGATGGCCAGGCCAGTGACCCCCACGATCGTCTGAGCTGGGTGATCGGTCGTCCCGGTTACCTGCTCGATTCCCCGTGTGATGGCCTCGTACTGAGTGGGATGGAGGGTGTAGATCGTTCTTCGCACAATGTCGTCCCAGCCGACACCGGCCGCCTCGAGGGCCACGCCGAGGTTGCGCATGGCCGCCTTCGTCTGTTCTTCGAGGTCGTCCCCACCCACCACGTTGAACTCGGGGTCGAGTGCCACCTGACCGGCGAAATGGACGACGGTCGAACCGTCGGCGATTGCGACATGGCTGAATCCCGGAGCGGGATGGATACCTTCGGGGTTGATGAGTCGTCTGGTCATTGCTGCTCCTCTCGTGGTCGGTGCGAGTCGATGCGCTACCTCTCGGTACCGTCGAAGGCGACTATTGGAACTCCGGAGAGCTGTTCGCCGCCGGTGTCGGTCACCCGAAAGGTCTCTTGCATGTACAGGCAGTGGCGGTCGTCGGTGGTGATGACGTGGGGATGGATCGAGATGATCATGTTCTCCTCCAGCACCGTGTCCACGCCGTCGCCGATCCGTGGGTTTGACACCATCACCATGTCGATCGAGTGGCCGGTCACGTGGCCGGGCTTGACGTCGAGCCCGGCAAACGACCCGAATACTGCGTGGTGCACCTCGTGAGCGGTGGTTCCGCTCTTCAGGTTCGAACGAGCATGTTCGAAGCACTCCTTGTATGCGTCCATCATCCGGGTCGAGAGAGGGCTGAGGCCGCCTCGGGAGATCGGTCGGGCGAACTCGGCCCAGTACCCGCTCGGGCCGGCAATCTCGACCGAGTAGAAGAGGAGGTCAGCGGGCTCTACGGGTCGGTAGGGGTCGGGATGCTTGAACTCGGGCCCTGCGTGCCCGTCGCGTCCCGAGAGCACCATGTTCTGTGTGGTGCGCTGGGTACCGCTGCGGACAAACAGCTCCTCGGCCGGCGCCAGGATCTCGGCTTCGGACTTACCCGGCTCGTACGCTTCGAGCACGGTCCAGAATCCGCGCTCATTGAGCTCGAAGCTGTGGCGGACCCCGACCAGCTCCTCTTCACTCTTGACCGCCCGGATCAGGTCGAAGGCTTCGTCGTAGTCGACCAGCTCGAGATCGCCTGCGGACAGCGCCCGGTAGTCACGCACGTTCATGATGAAGTTCAGACCGAACACCGCCACCCGCCTCCACCCCCGGCCCTCCGCCAGCTCTCGGATCCACTGCCCGGGGACGTCGGCGAACACCTGGTCTGCAATCCAGCATTCGTCATGACGCCCGACCCAGCGCGCCTCTGTCGGAAACACGGCCACGGGCTCGCCCTCCAGGGGGATGATGGCATGGGCGTAGCGGTGGACCATCCGGAACCCGGACACCCAGCGAACGCCGCCCTCGAACCCCGTGTACTCGGAGCCTGCGACCACCAAGGCGTCGATGCTGTCGGCGGCGAGCCGCTGCCGAATGGCTGAGTAGCGCCGGTCGATCTCCCCCTGACTGACCACTCGAACGTCTACAGCTTCCATGAGGCCTCCAAGCCACGAATCAACGCCAACGCTGTCCGATTGAATGGTGTTGGTATCCCGGTCTCTTCTCCGAACCTCACTATGCCGCCATTGAGCATGTCGATCTCCGTCGCCCGCCGTGCCAGCACATCTTGGAGCATGCTCGGCTTGTGCTCGAAGGCGACTTCGATCGAGCTCTCCAGAAGGTCGGCCGGATCCGTCTCCATCTCGACACCGAGGGCCTCCGCCACCAGCTTGCCCTCCTCGATCACCCGATCCATGACCCAGCGCACATCTTCGTTGACACAGGCGCGCCCGTGCGGGAGAAGTGTCAACGAGCACAAGGCATTGGAAGCCGCGTTGAAGATGAGCTTCGTCCACTGAGCACCCCGAGCGTCGGGGAGGGCAACGGTCTCCATGCCGCTGCGAGTGAGGATGTCGGCAAGGGACGTCACTTCGTCCATGCTCGCCGGGCTCGGCTCGAACGGCCCGATCCAGGTCTTACCCCCGGTGTCCCACTGCACCACCCCGGGCTCGAGCATGTGCCCGGCGGGGAAAGTCGTTCCCCGGATCACCTTCGCCACGTGCTCGGCGATGATCTCTTCATTGCCGACCCCGTTCTGGACCGAGCAGACTGCGGCGTCGGCCAGGGCGGTGACGGTCGCCCCGACCGCCGACCCGGTGAACATGCCTTTCGTGGCCACGATCCCGAAGTCGAGAGGAGGCAGCTCCGCCGGGTCGGCGGTGGCCCGAGGCCGGGAGTGCACCTCACCCACCCCCGTCAACCTGAGCCCGGCGCGGTTGATGGCGTCGACATGCGCCTCCGAGACGTCATACGCCCACACCTCCACGCCGTCAAGGGTGGCCAGGTGGGCGGCGAAGAGGCTGCCGATGGCGCCACAACCGATGACTCCGACTTTCAAAGGGCCACCTCGTCGTCGTAGGAGCGGTCGCGACCCTTCACGAGTTGGTACAGGGCACGGGATAGAGGCACGTCGGCGCCGACGCGGTCGGCCTCCCGTACCACCGCCCCGAGGATGAAGTCGATCTCAGTCTTCTGGCCGGCGCGCACGTCGGCGAGCATCGACGGCACGTGTGCGTAAGCGTCGTCGTGGGTGGACCCCCGGCTCACCGCCTCGACGTTCATCTCCCAGGGGTCCTCGAAGAGCTCGATCCCCGCCTCCCGGGCGACCAGCTTGCCTTCCTCGATGAGAGCAAGCATGAGATGGCCGAGGTCGGTGGGCCGGTCGCGACGGGCGTAAAGGGCCACGTGGGGGAGGTCGGTCAGAGCGGCCACGCTGTTGACAGATGCATTGAAGATGAGCTTGGACCACTGGGCCGGCCGCAAATCGGCGAGGACCTCCACCGCGAGCCCGGCATCTGCGAACAGGCGGCCCACGGCCAAGGCAGTGTCGTGGTCAGCGCCGCTCGGCGGGTAGGGCCCGATCCAGGTCGCCGTGTCGAGCTCGTAATGGACGTGCGTGTCCGATTCGCGGGTCCCAC
>CAZZIG010000137.1:0-8868 GCA_964653975.1 uncultured Acidimicrobiaceae bacterium | reverse complement strand
GGCGCGGCGTGGCCGGTCACGATCTCAGGATCTGGGTCGGGCATGCGGCGATTACACCACAGCAACAGCGCCGAGCCGAAGCCGGAGGTCGCGGGTGCGGGTCACAGGCCGGTGAACAGGTCGTCGGCGCCGGGCTCGATCGGGGTCCGCCAGCGGAGGAGCTCGAAGTCCTCGTACGGGTACACGTCGGCCACCACGGACGTTGGGATGGCGAACCAGAACCCTTCCGGGTCGACCTGGGTGCGGTGGGCCCGGAGCGCCTCCCGACCGATCTCGAGCGTCTCTGCGACAGGCACGGAATAGATCGCCCTCCCCTCATCGGTGGCGCCCTCCAACATGTCGATCCAGCGGAGGTAGGGGGATTCGATGCCGAGACCCAGCGCCGCCGCGTGAAGGGCGAGGATGCGGCGAACGGTGAACACCGGGGCGAAGAGCCGCTGCGCCGCCCACGGTGGCCCGCCCTCGGGGTGCACGGAGGCGTCGGCGGCGGTGTCGAAGACCTCGAGCGACAAGCGGTGGACGGCGAGGTGGTCGGGGTGCGGGTACCGCTCGTGGTCGTCGTAGCCGAGGATCACGTCGGGTCGGACCGAGCGGACGATCTCGACCAGCCGGGCGAGCACGGCGTCGAAAGGGGCGTTCACCAGGGCGTCGACGTGGGCGTTGGCCTCGGTGTCGGGCATCCCCGAGTCGCGATAGCCCAATTCGATGACCTCGTGGTACCCGATGATCCCCGCCGCCTCGGCCAGCTCCTTGCGCCGGTATTCGGCCAGGCGGTCCTGGACGTCGGGCCGGTCCATCGCCGGGTTGAGGATGTCGCCGGCCTCGCCCCCGGTGGCGGTCACCAGCACGCAGTGCACTCCATCGGCGGCGTAGCGGGCGACGGTGGCGGCCCCCTTGGAGCTTTCGTCGTCGGGATGGGCGTGAATGGCGAGCAGCGTCGGCATGGCCACGGAGTATGCCATCACCCCGGTCCTCGTCTTGCCACAATGGGCTGATGGATGCGAACCCGGTGGGCTCCTCGGTGCCGCGATCGAACGGGAGCGTCGACCGAGCGCTCCTCGATTGGCTGCTCGACGGTGATCCGTCGATCCGATGGCAGGTCATGCGCGACCTCCTCGGCGCCGACGACGATTCCGTCGCAGCCGAGCGAGGGCGTGTGGCGACCGAGGGCTGGGGTGGGCGCCTCTTGTCGTACCAGGATCCGGACGGGCGGTGGGCCGGCGCGCTGTACAGCCCGAAGTGGACCTCGACGACCTACACCCTGTTGCTTCTCCACTGGCTCGGGCTCCCCGGCGGCCATTCCCAGGCGCTCGCCGGCTGTCGAACGTTGTGGGAGGGCGCCCGCTTCTACGACGGTGGCCTCAACTTCGCTCGCACGGTCCGCCAACCCGAGACGTGCATCACCGCAATGCTGGTTCTGCTCGCCTCCTCGTTCGGGTACGACGATGACCGGGTCGGTGAGGCGGTGGAGTGGCTCCTCGGGCAACAGCTCGGCGACGGCGGATGGAACTGCGAGACGATTCGGTCCGGATCCACCCACGGTTCGTTCCACACCTCGATCTCGACACTCGACGCGCTGCACGCCTACCGGCAGACCGGCGGCAATGTCGGCGTGAGCCGGGCGATGGAGGAGGGTCGTCGCTTCTTCCTCGACCACCACCTCTACCGCTCCCACCGGACCGACGAGATCGTGGACCCCGCCTTCGCCCGATTCCCCTTCCCGCCGCAATGGCACTTCGACGTTCTACGCGGACTGGAGCACTTTGCCGCCGCGGGCGCACCGGTCGATCACCGGCTGGAGGACGCCGTCGCGGTCGTCACCCGCGCCCGGAGGAAGAACGGCAGGTGGCCGGTGTACGAGGCCCATCCCGGGAAGACCTGGTTCCGGATGGAGCCTCCCGGGCCCGGCCGCTGGACCACGCTGCGCGCCCTCCGCGTGCTGCGATGGTGGACCGGGGATCGATGATCGCCGGCGGCGCCCGATGCCATCGCGATCCGCCCGTCAGGAGTCGTAGGTCCCATCCCCGTGGTGGCCCGACGACGGCCAGACCGGTGTGGGAGGTGATGGGTCCGAGAGAACAGGGGTCATGTTCCCGAGAGAACAACCGCTATGAGACCGGTCGCGTTTACAATTCGCCCGGGCCCGACCCGTCTCTCTCTTCCGTCTCGAGTGCGCATGCGAGGTAATTTTCGACTCGCCCTCACAGGGGCGATCATCGCCGTCTGTCTCGTGCTTCCGCTCGCCATCTTTGCGATCGCACGCTCGCTGAACGAGGGCGAGATCGCACCCAACGTCGTCGCCGCAGGGGTGCACATCGGTGGCCTCGGCGAGGAAGACGCCGTCGCCGCCCTGACCGAGCACCGGCAGGCGCTCCGGCAAACGCCGGCACCGTTCACCGTGAACGGCCGCGACTTCGATCTCGACCCCCGGCTCGTCGGGCTCGACCTCGACGTCGAGTCCGCCGTGTCCGCCGCGTTCGAGGCACGCCGCCAAGGGAGCTTCTTCGACCAGTTCGCCGACTGGATCGGAGCATTCTCACGACCGGTGGAGGTGCCCGCCGACGTCAGGTTCAACGAGCAGGCGCTCGAGGGAATCCTCCAGTCGTGGGAGACCACGGCCATCGGGGAACCCGCCTACGAAGGCGGCGTGAGCATCGTCGACGGTGTCGCCAGACCCGACTACCCGGTGGCGGGCAAAGGGATCGACCGCGAGACCGCCATCGACCTGGTCGGACGGTCGCTCGACGTCCTCAACCGGCCCTCGGTGACGTTGCCGACCAACGACCTGGTCCCGGTGATCACGCGTGAAGATGTCGACGAGGCCGTGCTGGTCGCCTCCCGTATGGTCGACGGACCGGTGATCCTCAATTCCGCCGACCCGGAGCTCTCGGTGGAGATCCCACAGCAGACGCTGGCAGATGCGTTCATCTCACGGGTGGTCACCGAATCCGAGCCCAGGCTCGCGCTCGGCTTCGATCCCGAGGCGCTCGCCCCGGCACTGGAGCCGCACCGTGAGGCGATCGAACAGCCCGCCCGCAACGCCCAGTTCATCATCGGCTCCAACGACGTCGTGACATTGCGATCCTCCCGCCCCGAGACCCGGCTCGATCTCGAGCGCGTCGCCGCGGAGCTTGCCACCATCTCCGCCGGCCCCGACCGCGGGCTGTTCCCGTTCCAGCTCGGCGAGCTTCCCTCCTTCACCACCGAGGAGGCCCGAGCGATGGCCCCCATCCGGCGAATGTCGTCGTACACGACCGAATTCGACGCCGGGCAGCCCCGCGTCACCAACATCAAGCAGATGGCCAGGGACGTCGACGGCGCCATCGTGATGCCCGGACAGACCTTCTCGCTCAACGACCACGTCGGCGAGCGCACCGAGGAGAAGGGATACGTGCCGGCACCGATGATCTTCGAGGGTGAGTTCGTCGACGACATCGGCGGCGGGGTCAGCCAGTTCGCCACCACGTTCTTCAACGCCGTCTTCTTCGGCTGCTACGACATCGTCGAGCACAGCCCGCACAGCTATTACTTCCCCCGGTACCCGGAGGGTCGGGAGGCGACGATCTCGTGGACCCATCCCGACCTCGTATTCGCCAACGACTCCGACGCCCTGATCATCATCAAGACGCACGCCAGCGACACGGCGGTCAGCGTCACGTTCTACGGGAACAACGGGGGCCGGGAATGCGCCTCGTCGACCTCGGACCGCTATGACGTCACCGAACCGGAGACCACCTACGAGACCGACCCCACCAGACCACCCACCGGCGAGGTGGTGACGGCCGGCGGGTCCCAGGGATGGACCGTCGACATCACGCGGACGATGACCCACGCCGACGGCACGGAGACGACCGAGACCTGGACCCACCGCTATCGACCGCAACCGCGGGTGGTGAGCATCCATCCTTGTCTCGTGGAAGGTTCGGGCGAGGCGTGCCCGGTCAAGGTCCCCAGCGTCGTCGGGCTGTCGTACCAGGGAGCCGCCGATCGTCTCCGTGAGGCCGGTTTCGCCATCGGCGACGGCGGGGGCGTTTCCGTCGACAGCGAATCCCAGGACGGGCTCGTCCAGAGCCAGTCGACGAGTGCGGGAACCTATGTGTCCCCGGGGGCGACCATCACCGTGACCATCGGCCGCTACACGGCTCCTCCCACCACCAGCGAGCCGCCTCCCGACACCACGACGACCACCACCACCACGGAGGCGCCGCCGGGCTGACCGTGCTGATGCCCGGCAGACCCGGTGCGGATCGCTCAGTCCCGGTAGAAGATGAAAAAGTCGGTGATGATCCCGCCGGCGCTTGCGGTGGCGGCGTCATCCCAGCCCCCTTGGCGGCGCACGACGACACCGTTGGAGGCGACGAAGACGTGATTGACGCCGTCGACACCCTCGAACAAGCGTGCCGCCAGCCGGGCGGGGAAGTCGTCGGTTGCCGTCGCCTCGCCGAGCGAGCCGTAGCCGCTTCCGTCCTGACCGGTGATGCTGCGATCGGTGTCGAACATGACCACGTCGTCGACACGTGTGGTCCCATCGATCTCGATCGGCTGACCCATCGCAGAACCCCCTGACGGTATCGCTGGCGGCGGCATCTTAGTGCGGCGGGGTCGATCCCTACGGTGACCGGTCAGTCCCCTCCGGGGACGCCGACGGTGGACGAGCCCACCGAGTGCAGCTTCATCAGGTTGGTCGAGGCGCTCTGGTTGGGCGGGATACCCGCCGCCATCACCACCCCGTCCCCGGGCTTGACCATCCCGGCGGCGAGCAGGTTCTGCTCGGCGTACTGGATCATCTCGTCGGTGGAGTCCACGGGGTGGAACGGGAGGGGTGAGACCCCTGAGTACAACGCCATCCGCCGATAGGTCCGCTCGTGCGGCGTGTAGGCGAAGATGTCGGCACGGGGCCGGTACTTGGAGATGAGCCTCGCGGTCGAGCCGCTCTCCGTGAAGGCGACGATCGCACCCAGACCGAGATTGGCGGCGGCGTCGACGCACGCCTGGGCGGTGGCCGAGGCGAACCGGGCGCGGTCTTCGAGGAAGTGGATCTCGGGTCCCCGCCCGTAATCGGGGCTCTGCTCCGCCTCCCGGCAGATACGGACCATCATCTCCACCGCCCGGATCGGATACTTGCCGATGGCGGTCTCCGCCGAGAGCATCACCGCATCCGTGCCGTCGAGCACGGCGCTCGAGACGTCGGTGACCTCGGCGCGGGTGGGACGGGGCGACTGTGTCATCGATTCGAGCATCTCGGTGGCGGTGATGGAGACCCGGGCTCTGGCGTTGGTGCGGGAGAGGATGTCCTTCTGGGCGCGGGGGACACTCTCCATGGAGAGCTCGACGCCGAGGTCGCCGCGGGCCACCATCGCACCGTGCGCCTCGACGAGGATGTCGTCCAGGTTGGCGTACCCGACGGCGCTCTCGATCTTGGCGATCACCGGGGTGCCGGGCGTGAGCGTGCGGATACGGCGGATGTCGGCGCCGGAGGCGACGAACGAGGCGGCGACGAGATCGACGCCCATCGAGGCTCCGAACGCCAGATCCTCCTCGTCCTTCTCGGTGACGGCGGGGATGCCGATGGGTGTCCCGGGGAAGGCGACTCCTTTGTGATCACCGAGGTCGCCGCCCTCGAGCACGCGCGCCCGGATGTCCGAGCCGTGTCGTCCGATCACCTCCAGGGCCACCAACCCGTCGGACATCAGGATCTGGGCACCGGCGGAGAGCTCGGCGTCGTCGAGATGGCCAACGTGGACGCGGTGGGTGGTGCCTTCGCCCTCACCCGGGAGCAGGGTGATGTCGCTCCCGGCGGCGAGGTGGACCCGGCCCCCGGGGAACGTCCCGACCCTGATGCGGGGGCCCTGGATGTCCTGGAGGATGGCGACCGGCTCCTCGGTCTCTTCGCTGGCACGCCGCACCCAATTGAGGAACTGCTCATGCGTGGTGTGGTCGCCGTGGGAGAAGTTGAGCCGGGCGACGTTCATCCCGGCGACGATCAGATCGCGAATCGCCTCGTAACTCTCGACGGCCGGCCCGAGCGTGGCGATGATCTTTGTCTTGCGCTTCACCCGAATCAGCATACCGGGGCGAGCCGAGGCCGCCGGGCACCCCACCGCCGGTAGGCTCTCCCGCCTGATGCAGCTCCCCGATCCCGGTGCGGACGACCTTCCCAGAATCGGCGACATCGATCCCGGACACCCCGACCTGGGAGACGTGGTCGAACGTTTCGACCATCTCGCCCTGGCGGTGGCCGATGTGCGATCGGCTCTCCCCCTCGTCGATCTGCTCGGCGGCATTTACCGCACGGGCGCCCACCACCTCCGTGGTGGCTTCCGCTGGCTGCAGTTCACGATGCCCGGCGACGCCAAACTCGAGCTGATCAGCCCGCTCGACCCCGACGACGGTGGGAACTTCCTCGTCCGTTTCCTCGAGTCGCACGGCGAGGGACCGCACCACGTCACCCTGAAGGTGCGCGATCTCGACGCCGCCATCGTTGCCGCCGAGGAACGCGGGTTCGAGGTGGTGGGTCGGGACGACACCGACCCGACCTGGCAGGAGGCGTTCCTCCACCCCCGTTCGGCGCACGGGCTGCTGGTGCAACTCGCCGAGTTCGACGACGGGACGGAGCCGGCGGGGTTGAGCCTCGCCGAGGCGATGGCGGCGGCCGCAAGTGGGACCGCGACGGCCCGTGCGATCGACAACGTGAGCTCGAGCCCGTGATCCCCTCCCTGGTCGGGGTCCCGATCAAGCCCTTCGGCGTCGCCAAGGCGCGGCTCTCCGCCGTGCTCGACCAGAAGGCGCGAGCCCGTCTGGGTCGGGCCGTCGCGGCCAGGACCATCCACACCGTGGCCGCCACCGGCGCCGTCCCCGCCGTGGTCACCGGGGACCCCGGTGTCGCCCGATGGGCGGCGCGGCACGGGTGGCGGGTGGTGGCGGAACGCCCCGGTGGCGGGCTCGACGGGGCGGCGGCAGCCCTGGTCGATGCCGTCCTGGTCGATGCCGTTCCTGGGGATGGGGCCCCGGCGGGTGCCCCCGGCGATCCCGGGGCTGGTCCCACCTGGGCGCTCCTGCACGCCGACCTCCCACTGCTCGCCGCCGACGACCTCGCCACCGCCTGGGCGGCGCTCGACGCCGGGCCGGTGCTCGCCCCGTCACACGATGGCGGCACATCACTCCTCGCCGGGCGCACCCGCTTCCCGTTCGCCTACGGACCGGGCAGCTTCCGCCGCCATGTCGCCGCCGCCGGAGGCACCCATTCCGGCTCACCGGTCACGATCGTGGTGCGACCCGGTCTCGCCCTCGATCTCGACACCGCAAAGGACCTCTCCGTGGCTGGGACCCTGCCGTCCGGCGCCTGGATCGCCGAGACCCTCCGCCGCACCGATCCCTCCCGTGTCGTGACGGTGTGAGCACCGGGCCCGCCGATCTGCATCCGGATCTCCAATCCGATCAGGACGCCCTGCCCCCCGCACTCGCCGTCCCGCACCGGGCGCTGGCGGTGGGCGCCCATCCCGACGACATCGAGTTCGGAGCCGGAGGCACGCTCGCCCGGTGGCTTCGTGACGGCTGCCGCGTCACCATGCTGGTGGTCACCGACGGCTCGAAGGGAACTTGGGACCCCGCCCTCGATCCCGCAGTCCTGATCGAGATGCGTCGCCGCGAGCAGCGGGCGGCCGCCGAGGCGCTGGGTGGCGCCGAGGTGGTGCATCTCGACCACGTCGACGGCGAGCTGGAGGCGACCATGGCGCTGCGCGAGGAGCTGTGCCTCTGGATCAGGAGGACCGAACCGGATGTCGTGCTGGGTCACGACCCGTGGCTGCGATACGAGCTACACCCCGATCACCGCGCCGCCGGCATCGGGTTGGTCGATGCCGTGGTCGCCGCTCGGGACCATCTGTACTTCCCCGACCAGGGGTTGCCCGCCCACCGGCCCGGGGCGTTGCTGCTGTGGTCGGCGGACGCCCCCGACCATCACGAGTCGATCGCCGGCGCCATCGACGTCAAGATCTCGGCGCTGCTGTGCCATACGTCTCAGGGCACGACCACCATGGGCGGCGCCGAACAGGACGGGCGGCGGCGCACACAGTTCGCCGATCGGGTGCGGTCACGCGCCCGAGAGATCGGACGCGAGGTCGGGATGGAGATGGCCGAGGCGTTCAAGAGGTTGACCCCGTGACCCCCGGAATCGGCGTCGAACGGACCGAACCGCCATCGGCGGAGGATCCCTATCATTGACCGCCATGGAGCATGATCGGGTCGCCGTCGTCACCGGAGGTACCGGCGCGCTGGGAAGGGCGCTGGTCCCTCTCCTCGTCCGACGAGACTTCCGGCTCGCCGTCACCTACCTGCTGCCCGAGGAGGCGAGAGCGCTCGAGGAGGAGCTCGACCTCGACGAGGACCGCTTGTTACTGAGGCGGGTCGACTGCACCGACCCCGAGGCCGTCAACCGTCTGATGAAGGAGACGGTCGAGGCGTTCGGTCACATCAACGTCCTCACCTCCCTGGTGGGTGGTTGGGCCGGAGGCCGTGACGTCATGGAGACCGACGACGTCCGCTTCGACCGGATGCTCGACCTCAACCTCCGCTCGGCGTTCTATGCCATCCGCGCCGCGGTACCCCACCTGCTCGAGGCGGAGTGGGGTCGCATCATCGCCGTCGGCAGTCGGGCGGCCTTCGACACGCCGACCGGTCAGGCGGCGTTCAACGTCGCCAAAGCCGGCGTGGTGGCGCTGATCAAGAGCGTGGCCAACGAGCTGGACGACAGCAAGGTCACCGCCAACGTCATCCTCCCCGCCGTCATCGACACCCAGGCGACCCGGGCGACGCTCCCCTACGCCGAGTACGTGCACTGGCCCAAGCCTCCCGATATCGCCGCCGTGA
>CAZZIG010000136.1:0-15964 GCA_964653975.1 uncultured Acidimicrobiaceae bacterium | reverse complement strand
GCCCGATCGCGACCGCGGTGCAGAGATGCTGCGCAAGCTCAGGGCCGCGGCCGAGGTCTTGGCTTGAGATGACCCATCCAAATGCCAGCACCGCCCTCGCCCGCGTCGTGGTCGACGAGTTGGCCTGTCAGGGTGTGGAAGTCGTGGTGATCGCACCTGGTTCGCGATCCGGTGCCCTGGCGATCGCTGCCGCGCAGCATCCGGACATCGAGACCAGGGTCGTCATCGACGAGCGGTCCGCAGCCTTCCACGCCCTCGGCGTGGCCCGCGCTTCGCAGGGCCCTGCGGCGGTGGTGTCGACTTCGGGCACCGCACCGGCGAACTTCTTCCCGGCGATCGTCGAAGCGGGCATGTCATGTGTCCCCCTCGTGGTGATCTCCGCCGACCGTCCCGCGGAGATGCAGGGTGTCGGTGCCAACCAGACCGTCGACCAGGTGGAGATGTTCGGGACCAGGACGCGGGCCTACGCCGGGATCGAGGCCCCGACGCCGGGCGAAGACGGCAACGCTCTCTGGCGAGGAACGGTGGCGCGACTGGTGGCCTCGGCCATGGGAGGGTCGCCTGGCCCGGTCCACCTCAACGTGCGCTTCCGGGAGCCCACCGTCCCGGTTGGTGATGACGGACGCGTGAGGGCCGAGCCCTACGGGTTCGCTACCCCCCGTGTCCCGAGCGTTCCCATGGAGACCGATGGCGGGGACCTGGCGGATCTCCCAGTCCTGGAGGCCGACCGGGGTCTGCTGATCGCCGGAGACGGGGTTTACGACCGGGACCGGCTGCTGGGGCGTGCGGCTGAGCTGGGTTGGCCGATATTGGCCACGGCCCTGTCGGGCTTGCGCGGACGAGGCGTCGTCTCGACCTACCACCACCTCCTGGCGAAAGGCGTCCCTGCGGCTCTCCGGCCGGAGACCGTGGTGGCGGTGGGTGCCATAGGCCCGAGCCCTCGTCTGGAGACTCTGGTCGCCACGGCCCCGACCCGGGTGAGGATCGACCGATGGGGAAGGAGGGTCGACCCCGAGCGAAATGCCACCCACGTCCTCCACGGTGACGTTGGCGAGCTCCTCGAGCGGGCCCGGCCATCGGTGTCCAACGCGTGGGCACTGGCCTGGACCGAAGCCGACCAGGGGGCCCGGTCGCGACTGCGTGAGATCGTGTCCGGGACCGATGCGATGTCGGGGCCGGCCGTGGTCGTCGCAGTCGACGACCTGGACTGGGCTGCGCTGGTCGCTGCCTCCTCTCTGCCCATAAGGGACGTCGATGCCCATCTCGACCACCCCGGCCCGGTATTCGCCAACCGGGGGGCGTCGGGGATCGACGGGTTCGTGTCCACCGCCCTGGGTGTCGCGTCGAGGGTCCCGCACACCCTCGCCCTGGCCGGAGATCTCTCCCTACTGCACGATTCCAACGGTTTCATCGTCGACCTCGCCATCGACGCCACCATCGTCGTGGTCGACAACGAGGGCGGGGGTCTGTTCGACTCTCTTCCCCAGGCCCGGCACGCACCCGAATACGAACGGCTCTTCGTGACGAAGCCGAACCGGTCGTTCCGTGACCTGGCCCGATTCCACGACCTGAGATACGAGGAGGCCAGCGATATGGCCGGGCTCACCCGGGCAGTCGGCGAGTCACTCCATCGTCCCGGCATCGACCTGATCCGGGTGTCGGTGGACCGTGAGCACGATCTCGCGGTGCGTGCTCAGATGGAGGGATGACCGAGCGCGGCGAGCATGGGGGCCAGCTTGAGCTCGGTCTCCGCTAGCTCGGGATCTTCCTCCGACCCTTCCACCAGGCCTCCACCAGCGAACAGGGTCATGCGGGAGCCATCGAGTTGCCCGCAACGGAGGGCGATGGCGAAGACACCGTCACCCGAGGCGTCGAGCCATCCCACCGGCCCCGCGTAGCGACCCCGTGACCTCGGTTCCATCTCCCTGATCAGGTCCACGGCGGCCTTCGTCGGTGTGCCGGCGACGGCCGCGGTCGGATGTAGGTCGGCGAGGATCTCGGTGACCCTGGTGCCGGCCACGGCAGGGCCCTCGATGCGGGTGCCGACATGGGACATGGCCCCGTGATTCACTATCACCTGCTCGGTGATCTCGATTCCGGCGAGATGCTGGGACAGAACCGCCGTGACGGAATCGGCAACGTGTCTGTGCTCCTCGGAGATCTTGACGCTCTCCAACTCGTCTGGATCGGTGGCGGTCCCCGCCAGGGCCAGAGTGCGGACCCGTCCGGCTCTCAGGCTCACCAGTAGCTCGGGACTGGCCCCGATCAGGCCCTCCACGGAGAACAAGAAGCAGTCCGGGTTCTCCCGGGCCAGCCGGGCGATGATCGACGACGGATCGGGTTCGTCCTCGAACTCGACCACGACCTGGCGTGCCAGGACCACCTTGGCCAGGTTCTCGGTCGCGATCGCCTCCATGGCCGAGCGGAAACCGGAACGCCATGAGGCTTCGCCGTCGTCGACGATCGTCACTCGGGGGACCGGGTTGGTGTCGGTCAACCGGGACTCGATGGTGGTCTCGGGTATGACCATCACCGACCCGGCCTCGGTCTCGTCGAAAGTGAAGGAGGCGAACGCGAGATCTCTGCCAGAGTCTCTCAGGGCTTCGAGGGCATGCCGAAAACGGTCGGGGCCCAACCCCGGGTCGACCGTCTGATGGGGGCCCTGGCCAGTCAGTGTGCCGTGACCGTCGACCCAGATCGGATTCATGACGGGAAGGGTATGACGGGTGCGCTGATTGAGGCGAGTGCGCCGGCCAGATGCTCGAACTCCCCGGTGTCGCCGGAGGCGGCGAGGATCAGCCTTCCCCCACCGGAGACCTCGGGTGCCACCCGGGCGGTCTGCGCGGCCACGGCCGGGGCGGGATCGATCACCTCGAAGTCGCTCAGCCTCTCGATGACCGGCTTCAAGAAAGAGAAGTGGGTGCAGGCGAGCACCATCACGTCGGCGCCCGATGCGGCGACCTCCTCGACCGGGCCCGCAATCGTGCTCTCCGCTTCAGACCCACTGACAACGCCACGCTCCACCAGGTCGACCCACTCCGGGCAGGCACGGGTGATGACCTCGACGCCTTCGGCGAACCGCGTGACCACCGACTCGAAGAGACGACCCTGGAAGGTGGCGGCGGTGGCGAACACGGCCACCTTGCTCGTAGTCGTGATCGATGCCGCCGGCTTGACCGCGGGCTCCATCCCCACGATCGCCAGCCCGGGATGCTCGCGTCGCAACGACTCCAGAGCCGCGGCCGATGCCGTGTTGCACGCCACCACCAGACAGGTCGCCCCACGGGCGATCAGCCACCGGCTGACCTCCTTCGAGATCTCCTCGACCTCCGAGAGTGTCCTGGTCCCGTAGGGGGCCCGGGCCCTGTCGGCCACATAGGTGAGGTCGGCGCCCGGCATTGCCTTGCGGATCTCGCCGAGGACGGACAGCCCTCCCACCCCGGAGTCGAAGACGCCGATCAATGTGTACCGTCCCAGCACGCTCGTTGGAGGTGGTTGTTGCAGGTAGAAGACTCGGTTGCGTTGGTCACCGGTGGTGTCTCAGGGTTGGGATTCGGCGCAGCTGGTCGGATGGTCGCCATGGGTGGTCGAGTGGTCATGATGGACATCAACGAGGAACGGGGCAAGGCCGCGCAGTCCGAGTTGGGCGACGGCTCCCGTTTCATCAGGTGTGACGTCTCCGACCCGGACGAGGTGGCGGCCTCGTTGACCGGTGCGGCCGAGACGTTTGGCGGGATCCACGTCCTGGTGAACGCCGCCGGCGTCGCCCCGGCGCAACGTGTCTTGAACCGGGACGGCACGATGTTCGACCTCGAGTTGTTCCGGTTCACCGTGGGAGTGAACTTGATCGGGATGTTCGACGTCATCCGCAACACCGCGCGGGTCATGTCGGCCAACGATCCCAATGAGGAAGGGGAACGTGGGGTCATCGTCAACGTGGCCTCGATCGCCGCCTTCGAGGGTCAGGTGGGCCAAGCGGCCTATTCGGCCTCGAAAGGTGGTGTGGTCGGCATGACCCTGCCGATCGCCCGCGACCTGGGCAGTGTCGGCATACGGGTCAACACCGTGGCTCCCGGGATCATGGACACACCGCTCCTGGCGGATGCCCCCCAGGAGTTGAGGGACTCTCTCGCCGGGCTTCATGTGTTCCCGCAGCGACTGGGCACACCCGCCGACTTCGCCCACCTGGTCACCTCGATCGTCGAGAACCCGATGCTCAACGGCGAAGTGATCCGTCTCGACGCGGCCGCGAGGATGCCCCCGAGATAACGGCCGGGGCGACTTCGTGCCCGTTACAGAGCCTCGAGACTCTGCAACGACTCGGGGTTCTCGAGACTGGTGAGGTCGCCGGGGTCGCCACCGAGGGCGAGGGCCTTCACCACCCGCCGCATGATCTTCTGGGACCGGGTTCGGGGGAGGTCGGCGACCCATCTGATGGTGCTGGGCCGGAACGCCTTGCCCAGTGCGGAGGCACAAGCCTCACGAACCTGCGCGGTCAGGTCGTCGTCCGGCGTCACGTCCGGGCCGGGAACGAGATAGAGGGCGATGGTCTCCCCCTTCACGTCGTCGGGGATCCCGATGGCCGCGGCCATCACCACCTCATCGAGGGCCACGGCGACCGACTCCACCTCGGCCGGGCCGATCCGCTTGCCCGCGATGTTCAATGTGTCGTCGGAGCGGCCATGGAGATACCAGAACCCGTCCTCGTCGACCGAGGCCCAGTCGCCGTGTACCCAGGTGTCGTCGAACCGCGACCAATAGGTTGCGATGTACCTCTCCGGCTCGCCCCAGAATCCTCGGGTCATTCCGGGCCAGGACCCTCTCACGACCAGTTCTCCGACCTCGCCGCGGACGGGCCTGCCTTCGTCGTCGTAGACGTCGGCGTCCATCCCCAGTGCGGGCTTGCCCAGCGAGGTCGGCTTGAGACCCTGGAGGAGGTTGGTGGAGAGGATGCAGGCGCCGATCTCGGTCCCCCCGGAGATGTTCATGATGGGACGTCTCCGTTCACCAACCTCGCCGAAGAGCCACCACCAGGGTTCGGGGTTCCACGGCTCCCCGGTCGAGCCGAACAAACGGAGTGCAGAGAGATCGTGTTTGCGCGCGTCCTCGACGCCGTGGGGCTGCAAGGCGCGGACCAGTGTGGGGGAGAGGCCGAGGATGGTCAGTCCGAGGTCTTGGGCCACCTGCCAGATCCGGTCCGGCCCGGGATGGTTGGGGGCACCATCGTAAGTGGCGATAGCGGCGCCGTTGGCGAGCCCGGCGATGACCATCCAGGGCCCCATGATCCAGCCCATGTCGGTTGCCCACATGAGCACGTCGTCCCGTTTGACATCGAGTTGGAAGGCACCCTCCTGGGCGATCTTCACGGTGAGCCCGGCCTGGACATGGACAGCCCCTTTGGGCCGTCCGGTCGTGCCTGAGGTGTAGGCGATGAGCACCGGGTCCTCGGACCAGGTCCGGGCCGGCCCGAGACGGGGAGACGAAGCCAGCGTCTCGTGCCACCACGAGTCACGTCCCCGCCTCATTGGCGTCTCGCCACGTCTCACATAGTCGACGACCACGACGTGATCGAGGCCACCCGCCATCCCGATGGCGTCGTCGGCGGTCTCTTTCATCGCCACGATCTCGCCACGGCGCTCGAAGCCGTTGGCGCAGATCATCAGCTTCGGCTTGGGGTCTTCGAGCCTGGTCGCCACCGCTTCGGCGGCGTACCCGGAGAAGACCGGGATGAAGATCGCCCCGACCCGGGCCACCGCCAGAAGAGAGATCACTGCCTCGGGCGACATCGGGAGATACACCGCAACCGCATCTCCCTTTCCCACCCCGAGCGACGTGATCGCACCGGAGAGATGCTCGACCTGCTCGAGGAGTTGGCCGTAGGTGAGTTCCCTGGTCTCGCCATTCTCCTTCTGGGCTCGGACAGCGAGTCGGTTGGGGTCCTCGGCGACCCATCGGTCGACACAGGCCACGGAGAGATTGAAACCCCCTCCCACGAACCACGTCGCCCAGGGGTGACCCCGGGAAGTGTCCCGGACCGCTGTCGGGCTCGGGTCGAAAGCGAGCCCCAGGAAGCGGACTACGGCGTCCCAGAACCACTCCGGGTCGCTCGCCGACCTCGACACCAGGCTGTCGAAGTCGGCGATGCCATGTTCTCTCATGAATCGCCCGGTGTTGGTCTCGTGAGCGAGGTCGGGGTCTGGCGACCACGCTATGTCGAAGTTCTCCATGCTCCTCCTGGTCTCGTCCAGAGGCTATCGGGATATCCGCAGGTCAGAGATCGGGTGTTTCTACCCTCCCAGCGAACATGAGCGACCGTCCCCATTTCGATCATCGCGAATTCGTTTGGCGCATCCTCATCATCGCCGTGGTCCTGCTGGGAGTGGCGGCGGTCCTCTGGCTCGCCTTCCGGCTCGGCAACATCCTCTTCATGGTCTTCGTCTCGATCGCTCTAACCATCGCCTTCGAGCCACCGGTCCACTTTCTGGCCAAGAGGGGATGGCGAAGGGGCTCGGCCACCGGGCTGGTGTTCCTGGTTGCCCTCATCGTCATCGGCTTGTTTGCCTGGGCCCTCGTGCCTTTGTTCGTTCAGCAGATGCAGAGGCTCATCGACTCCATCCCGGGGATGATCGAGTCGTTCCTCCTCTTTGCCAACGAGACCCTGGGTTTCGATCTCGGCGACCTCGATCCGGCACAGGCGGGCCGGAACTTCCTCACTTCGATCCAGGATGTCACCGGTGTGATCGCCGGCGGCGTGATCGGTCTGGCCTCCACGGTCTTCGGGTTCCTGTTGTTCGCCACCACGGTCGCCTTGTTCTCCTTCTACATGATCGCCGAGCTGCCCAAGCTCCAGAGGACGGTGCTCTCCTTCATGCCCGAGGAGCAGCAGCGGAGGGCGATGCGCATATGGGACGTGGCGGTGGAGAAGATGGGTGGGTACATCTACTCCCGGCTCATCCTGGCCGTGGTCTCCGCGGCGGTCACTTATGTGTTCCTCACCGCGCTCGGCGTGCCGTTCGCGATCTCCCTCAGTGTGTGGGTTGGAATCCTCAGCCAATTCGTCCCGGTGGTGGGGACCTATCTCGCCTCGGTGCTCCCGGCCCTGGTGGCGCTCACCTTCAACGACCTGGCAACCACCATCTGGGTCATCGTCTTCTTCACCGGCTACCAGCAGGTCGAGAACTACCTCATCTCTCCCCGGATCACGAAGCGGACGATGGAGATCCATCCTGCGGTCTCGGTGGCGGCGATACTCATAGGGGGCACTCTGATGGGTGGGATCGGTGTGATCCTGGCCTTGCCGATGGCCGGGATCATCCAGGCAATCATCGGTGAGTCACGCAACTCCTATGCGGTGATCCTCGACGACGAGGAACCCGTGTCGGGCACCTGACACATTCCCGCGGCTCCGCTAGGCATAAACGCACCCGAGCCTCTAGTCTGTCCTCTCGGCGCCTCTCTGAGGGGCGCAGTACCCCTAGTTCGGAGGAAACTAAGTGAAAGTAACAAAGCCCTTTGGGCTTAAGCTGCTTGCACTCCTCGCGGTATTCGCCATGGTCGTGGCGGCCTGTTCCGATGATCCAACAACGGATGAGACCACAACGACCGCAGGCGGAGACGACGTCACCACCACTGCTGGAGAGACTCCAGACACGACGGAAGGTGATGACGGAGGAGAAGGCGGCGCACTCGACACCTATACCATGGGCATCTTCCAGGATGTGACCACGGACAACCCGTGGTCGTACCTGGACAGCTCGGGTAGCGATGTCTGGGTCGGCTACGTGCTCGGCCCAACCCTGGGTGCCCCCTACACCATCAACTACCCCGGTCTCGAGCCGGCGCCCGACATGGCTGCCGGTGAGCTGGAGCCTGTGGTGCAGGACGGTGACAACTGGGTCGGGACCATCACCTTGCGTGATGATCTGACCTGGTCGGACGGTGAGCCGATCACCGCAAACGACTACGTGTTCACCTACGAGACTGCCCGCGACTTCGCCTTGACCGCCAACTGGCCGGACTACCTGGACGCTGCCACCGAGGACGCTCCGGGTGTGACCGGTGTCGAGGCTGTCGACGATGTGACCATTCAGGTCACGTTCAACACCGAGCCCGGTCTCGCGGTGTGGGGTGTCGGTAACGGACCTCCCTACCTGCCGGTCCTGCCGGAGCACTTCTGGGGCCCGATCGTCGAAGAGGCGGCAGGCACCGAGGCTCCGCGTGACACGTTGATCGCGGCCTCTGGTGTCGGTGCTCCTTCCGCTGGTCCCAGCGTTTACGGTGAGATCCAGGAGGGCAGCTTCGCTGCCAGCACGGCGAACGAGAACTACTACGACACCGGTAAGACCATCGAGTCCGGTGGTGTCACCTATGACGTAGGCCCGTTCGCATCGAACTTCAACTACCCGCTCTATGGCGGGCAGGAGGCTGCGGTGTTGGCTTTGGCCAACGGCGAGGTCGACTTGTTGTTGAACCCGTTGGGCATGCAGCGTGGTCTTCGTGACCAGGTGGAGGGCAATGAGGATCTGACCGCCACGGTCAACCCGACCAACGGCTACCGGTTCCTCGCCTTCAACCATGCCCGCGCCCCGATGTCTGATCCTGCGTTCCGTGATGCGCTCACGGCGATGATCAACAAGGAGTACGTGACGGAGAGTCTTCTCCAGGGAGCGGCTTTCCCGCTCTACGTGCTTCTGCCCGAGGGCAACGAGGCCTGGTACAACGCCGATGTGGCTGGGGAACTGGCCGAGCAGGGTTATGCGGGTCTCGATGACGACACCCGTCGTGCCACCGCGATCGGTCTGTTGACCGACGCCGGCTACACCTGGCCCGAAGGTGGTGCTCCTGGCTGGTATGACGCTGATGGCAACTACTCGGCGGAGCCCGCTGACGGGTTCTCGTACTCAGCCGCCACCGGCGACATCATCGGTCCTGATGGTGAAGCGGTGCAGGAGTTGGAGTTGATCCACCCCAACGCTGGTTATGACCCGCTCCGTGCCACCTTTGGTGGTTACATCGCGGGTGTGGCCCGTGAGGTCGGTATCCCGATCTCTTCGGTGCCCACCGACTTCGGTCAGATCATCGACATCGTGTTCGAGTTCGACGATGCCGAAGGCGTCTACACGTCGCCGTTCGACATGTTCATCCTCGGCTACTCACTGGGTAACCCGGTGTTCCCCACTTTCCATCGGTCGTTCTTCGCGACCGCGGGGGACTCCAACAACACCCAGTACAGCTCTGAGGAGTTCGACTCGTTCGCGGACCAGTTCGATGCAGCAGGCACTGTGGAAGAGGCCTACGAGGCGATGTGGGAGATGGAGCGTCTGCTTGCGCAGGACAAGCCCCATGTTCCGCTGTTCGACACCGGAATCCTCGAGTTCCACAACAACCGGGTGGAGTTCCCGTTCACGGACACTCTCTCCGGTCTGCAGTTCCTCAACGGACTTCCCGGTTCGGTGAACGCCCGTTAGGAAATAGCAAGTACGGTGAAAGGTTGGGCCCGCCGCGGCGGGCCCAACCCCACACCGGCCCGATTTCGTTAGATTCAGGACCCCACCGGAGGAAGACAGTCCAAGATGTTCCGATTTCTCGGCCGCCGTCTGTTGCAGATGGGGTTCTTGTTCATCATCTTCTTGACGATTGTCTGGTTTCTCCTCCAGTTGATGCCGGGGGATATCACTGACACTCTCATCGGCGACCCGAGTATCCCGTTGGCTACGAGACTGGAGTTGGGGGAGCGTCTTGGTCTCAACCAGCCTCTCTATCTCCAGTATTGGACTTACATCACCAACTTCTTCAAGGGTGAGATGGGGGTGAGTTTCAGTCGTTACCCCCAGGATGTGTCGACGATCTTGTTCGAGGCGATCCCCCGTACCCTGGTGTTGGTGCTGACCGCGACACTTCTCGCCTACTGGATGGGGTTCAAGTCGGGCAAGCTGATCGCTTGGGGTCGGGGCGGGAGGACCGAGCAGGGTTTCATCGTGGGTGGGATCTTCCTCCAGACCGTGTTCTACCCGTGGTTCGCCATCGTGATGTTGTGGACGTTTGGTTTCTTCTTCGGCTGGTTCCCGATCGGTCGGTTCATCGACGTCGGGCTCTGGCAAGGGTCGGGTCTGGACGCCACGTCGGTCTTCGTGCAACTCGTCTTTTCGTCGTTCGTCGCGGTCATGGTCTACGCAGGCGCGCGGTGGGCCATAAAGCGGACCGCCGGGAACCTGATCACCCAGCTGCGGTTGCAGAGGGTGGCCGCGGCCATCGTGCTCGCTGCGCTCGTGGCCTACTGGTATTTCAACCCGGCCCGCACCTATGTGGCGGACATCGTGTGGCACACCGTCCTACCAGTGCTCACTCTCGGTCTCGTCACCTTCGGTGCGGTGATGTTGATCACCCGCACGTCGATGTTGGAGACCTTGGGTGAGGATTACATCTTGACGGCCCGAGCCAAGGGGTTGTCGAAGCAGGCGATCCGGGATCGGCATGCGGCCCGTAATGCCTTGTTGCCGGTGGTCACCTCGTTCATCCTCGCCATGGGGACGGTCATCGGCGGTGCGATCATCACCGAGCAGATCTTCTCCTGGCCGGGGATGGGGTTGTTGTTCTTGCAGGGGATCATCGTTTCGGATATCCCTCTGGTGACCGGGGCGTTGGCGATTACCGGTGTCTTGACGTTGTTTGCTCACCTCGTGGTGGATGTGGTGTATACGTTCTTGGATCCGCGTATTCGTATTTCGTGAGGGGTTTGTTTTATGGCGACTAAGGAGACGACTCACCGCAGCGACACTGATCCTTCGCATGAGGATGATGGTGCGGTTGTTTTCGATGAGTTGGTTCGGGGTGGGGATGTTCGTTCTGAGCCGTTGTGGCGGATCCGTTTTCGTTTGTTCCGGCGTTCGTTTGCGAAGAATTGGGGTTTGTATAAAGAGTCGAAGATGGGGATTGTGGGGTTGGTGATCATCGCCATTTTTGGGGTGATGGCGGTGGCGCATCCGATCTTGTTGTCGACGGTGTGGGATCCGGTGGTGTATGACCCGGTGTCGGGTTATGACGCGGTGGTGAATGAGTACACGATTGTCGAGGACGGGGCGGTGACCGACGAGCTGTCTGAGATCGAGTTGACTCAGGCGCGGTTTGATTTGAATCCGATGGTGTCGGTGGGGGATGTGGTGCGGATTCCGGTGCAGCCGGCTCCTCCGTCGTTTGAGGGGGAGAATGTGCATGTGTTGGGGACTGACCCTCAGGGTCGGGACATTTTCTCTCAGTTGCTGTATGGGGCGCGGGCGGCGTTTTTGTTGGGGTTTGTGGCTGCGTTCACGACGGTGTTCATCGCGACGACGGTGGGTTCGGTGGCGGCGTATTACGGGGGGAGGATCGACGGGTTTTTGATGCGGACTGCTGATCTGATCTTGTTGATGCCGTTGTTGCCGTTGTTGATTGTGATGAGTGCGGTGGTGCAGATCAACATGGTGATGTTGGGGATCATGATTGGGGTGTTGTTGGGGTTTGGTGGGGATGCGATCGTGTTGAAGTCCCAGGCCCTGTCGATCAAGGTGAAGGCGTATATCGATGCGGCTCGGGTGGCTGGTGGTGGGGACCGGCATATCATTTTCCGGCATATCGTCCCCAACGTTGTGCCGTTGAGTCTGCTCTACATGATGTTTGGAGTGACCACTGCGATTGCTTTGGAGGCGACTCTGTCGTTCCTTGGCCTGTTGAATATTCAGATGTCGTGGGGGATCATGATCAACAAGGCGTCCACCGAAGGCTACCTGTTGTCGGGTACGTCGTATTGGTGGCTGTTGTTCCCTGCTGGGCTAGCGGTGTCGTTTTTGGCGTTTGGCTTCTTCGTGGTGGGGCGGGGTATGGACGAGGTGATCAACCCTCGGCTGCGCGCCCGGTAAGAGGGAAGGGTTGAAATGACACTTTCGTTGGAGAACCTACAGGCTCGTCGGGTCGACCGGAACCAGCCTTTGTTGGAGGTGGATGATCTGGTGATGCATTACCGGATCAAAGCTGGTGAGGTGTCTGCCGTGGATAATCTCAGTTTCGTTATCCATCAGGGTGAGGCGGTGGGGTTGGTGGGGGAGTCGGGGTGTGGGAAGACTTCGGCTGCGTTGTCGCTGCTCCGGTTGTTGCCGGCTAACGCCGAATACATTTCGGGGGAGGTGCGTCTCAACGGCGAGGATCTACTCCAGCTTTCTGAGGAGGGGATGCGTAAGCGGCGGTGGAAAGAGATCGCCATGGTGTTTCAGGGGGCGATGAACTCGTGGAACCCGGTCTACCGGGTGGGTGATCAGATCCGTGAGGTGTTGGACACGCATTTCCGTGGTGAGATGGACATCGACGAACAGACCACTCATATCGAACGGCTGTTCGCGGCGGTGGGGTTGCCCAAAGAGATGGTGGACCGGTTCCCCCACGAGTTTTCGGGGGGGATGCGACAACGTGCGGTGATCGCGATGGCGTTGGCATGCAGTCCCGAACTGATCATCGCCGACGAGCCCACCACCGCACTCGACGTCATTGTCCAGGATCAGATCCTGAGAGAGTTGAAACGGATCCAAACCGAGATGGGGATGTCGATCCTCTACATTTCTCATGATATTGCGGTGATCGCCGAGGTCACCGACTCGTTGGGGGTGATGTATGCGGGGAAACTGGTCGAATACGGTCCAACGGCTGAAGTGTTCGCCCGTCCCCGCCACCCCTACGCCTACCTGTTGTTGCGTTCCACCCCGTCGATCACCGGGCCCCGCCGCCAGTTGGCCCCACTCGCCGGGGAACCACCCGACTTGTTGAACCCGCCCTCCGGATGCCGGTTCCACCCCCGCTGTCCTTTCGCCACCGAACGATGCTCGGTCGAAGAACCCCCCCTAGCCGAGATCAGCGGCGGGCATCGGGTGGCATGTTGGAACTATGAAGACGTCCCCGAACTCGAGACGGAGTTGGTGCGATGACAGTCGAAGCGCCGGTGCAGACCAAACCGATCCTCGAAGTCGTCGGACTGAAAAAACTGTTCCCCATCTCCCGGGGACTGTTCCGCGCCCCGAACGAGTTCGTACATGCTGTCGACGGGATCGACTTCGAAATCGCACCCGGGGAAAGCCTCGGACTGGTCGGCGAATCCGGATGCGGCAAATCGACCACCGGACGGATGCTGGTCAAACTGTTGGACCCCACCGAAGGGAAAATCCAACTCAACGACGGCGACTACGAACGCGACGTCGCCAACGTTCCCCGCTCCGGAATCAAAGAGTTCCGCTCCCGGGTCCAGATGATCTTCCAAGACCCCTACGAGTCGATGAACCCGAGACGCACCGTCTTCGACACCGTCTCCGAACCCCTCGCCGTCCAAAAGGTCGGCACCATCCCCGAACGCGAAGAACGAGTCCTCGAACTCCTCGGACTCGTCGGGCTCACCCCGCCAGAAAACTTCCTGTTCCGCTACCCCCACGAACTCTCCGGCGGCCAACGCCAAAGAGTCGCCGTCGCCCGAGCCCTCGTCATGAACCCAAGGTTCGTGGTCGCCGACGAACCCACCTCCATGCTCGACGTCTCCATCCGCATCTCCATCATGGAATTGATGACCGAACTCGGCGACCGGCTCGGGGTCTACTACCTCTACATCACCCACGAACTCGTCGTCGCCCGCTACATGTGCGACCGGATCGCAGTCATGTACCTCGGCAAAATCGTCGAAGTCGGGCCCACCGAACAGATCCTCGCACACCCCCAACACCCCTACACCCGGGCCCTCCTCTCCGCCGTCCCCGTCCCCGACCCCAAAGTCAAACGGACTCCCGTCGAAATCAAAGGCGGCATCTCCAAAGCGATCAACCCGCCCCCCGAATGCCGGTTCATCGAGCGGTGTCCCTTTGCCGCCGAAGTGTGCTGGGAAAACCCACACCCCGACATGTTCGACGTCGGCGAACAGCATTACGCCGCCTGCTACCGAATCGGCGAAATCTGATGGCTCAGTCCACCGCACCGTGACCGGTGAGTCTGGTCGAAGCCAGACCTGAGCCCGAGGGCAGGCGCGCTCGCATCCCCTGGTTGGTCACCTTCCTGTCCAGGCGCGCCGTCTGGGCAGTGATCACCCTGATCATCTACCTGGCTGTCGTCTTCGTCCTCATCCAGGTGGTGGTGCCCTTCAACTTCGCCACCCCAGCCCGGATGGCTGGCCCCGACGCCTACCAGGCTGCGCTGGAGGCGCTCGGCTTGGACCGACCCCTCACCACGCGACTGTGGGAGTTCGTCGGGGGTCTGCTCAGCCTCGATCTGGGGAACTCATTCACCGGTCAGCCGGTCATGTCGTTGATCGCCGAGACCGCACCAGTGACCATCTTCATCTTCGCCGTGGGAGCCCTGCTCGCCTTCGTCGTAGGGGAGGCGATGGGGCGGTTCGGGGCCTGGCATCGGCACTGGGTCAGCGGAACGGCCCTGTCCACCATCGGAGTCCTCTTCACCACGATCTTCCCCCCGTTCCTGGTGTTCCTCATCGCCTTCTTCCTCCGTGACCCGTTCTGGGAGTTGCGTGAGGCGATGGGTCTTCCGGCCGACAGCCTCGCGGTATGGCGGGACGCTGCGGTGGAACAGAACGAGGTTCTGTTGTTGATGTCGCTGGCGCTGTTCAGCGCGGTGATCGCCGGGGTTGTGGTGCGAACCTGGGCGCACCGCAACCGGATCCGCTGGGTTGCGCTATGGGCCATCCCGGTGATGGTGGTCGCGGCCGCGTCCGGCATCTGGCTCGCCGGGTTTGGAGTCGAGGCCATCGACCTCCTCTACCGATCCGACATCTCACAGACCGTCGCCACCGGGAGCCCACTCCTCGTCCTGGTGGGTTTGGTGCTGATCAGCTTCGGCCAGGTGATGTTCATGATGAAGGTGGGCATCGAGGACGAACGCAACGAGGACTACGTGCTCACGGCGCGGGCCAAGGGTCTCACCGAAGCCGTGGTCCGTGACCGGCACGTGGCCCGCAATGCCCTCGCCCCCGCCATCGCCGGATCGTTCCTGGCATTGCCGACGATCATCGCGGGGATGGTGATCATCGAGTTCGGCCTCGAGGTCCGCGGTCTGTCGTGGGCGTTCTTCAACGCGGTGGAGACCCAGGACATCCCGTTGGTAATGGGGGTGCTCGTCATGCTCGGTGTCATGGGGGTCATGTTGCGTGTCGTCGCCGACGTGGTCATCGCCTATCTCGACCCGAGACAGAGGAGGGCCTGAGGGTGGCAGTGGCCACGATCCACAGAAGACGATCCCGCCGGGTCCAACTCCTGTCCAATCCCAAACTGGTGGCCGGGCTCGCTCTCGTGGGTTTCTTCGGATTCGTGATCCTGGCCCACCCCCTGTTCCAGGCGACGATCTGGGAGGGCCAGTTTCGGGTCTACGACCCGTTCATCGGCTATGACGCCCAGGTGGTTCATCCTGCAGGGCCGTCGGGTGAGCACTGGCTGGGCACCGACTCGCTGGGTCGGGATGTGGTCTCGATGTTCACCTACTCGGCTCGTTACAGCGTGGTGGTGGCATTGTCCGCAGGCGTGGTCATCGGGTTGGTCTCGCTTCTCTTCGGCTCGATCGCGGGTTACAAACGCGGATGGGTCGACAGCTTCGTCACCCACTTCAGCGACGCCATGGTGTTCCTCCCCGCCCTGCTCGCCGTTTACATCATCGGGGTGGGCCAGGACCCCGGCGAGTTCGGAGCGCTCGCGGTGGGGATCACTTTCGGGATCCTCTACGGGCTCGGCCCGGCGACCGCGACCGTGCGCGCCGCCGCCCTGGGCGTGATGGCGAAACCCTTCATCGACGCCGCCCGTCTCGCCGGGGCGGGGATGGGACGCACCATCGTCCGTCACGTCCTGCCCCACCTGGTGCCCCACGCCGCCGTCCAGGCCATGATCGGGGTGGCGGGGGCGGTCTGGGCGGAGGGCTTTCTCGCCTTCCGCAGCGGTGTCGGCGCCAACATCGGATT
>CAZZIG010000135.1:0-8416 GCA_964653975.1 uncultured Acidimicrobiaceae bacterium | reverse complement strand
CGCGCTCGATCTCGCGCTGGTGCTCCCGGTCGCGGAGGGTTTGGCGTTTGTCGACCGTGGTCTTACCTCGCGCCAGGCCGAGCTCGACTTTGGCCCGGCCGTCTTTGAAGTACACCTGGAGCGGCACGAGGGTGAGGCCCTTCTCGGCCAGACCCCCGGCGAGCCGGTCGATCTCACGGCGGTGGAGCAGCAGTTTGCGTCTTCGCTCCGGGTCGTGGCCACCTTCGTGGGCGTAGTCGTAGGGAGCGATGTGGGCACCCACCAAATAGGCCTCGCCACCGCTGATGTCGCCGTAGGAGTCTTTCAGCTCCATCTTGCCCTCACGGAGCGATTTCACCTCGGAGCCGACCAGGACCAGACCGGCCTCGAAACTGTCCAGGATGGTGTAGTTGCGGCGGGCTTTCCGATTGGTGGCCACCACCTTGACCCGCCCGGACTTCTCCGGGGAAGCCATCAGAAGCCGGTGGGGACGTCGGGGCCGGTGCCGTCGGCGTCGCGGAGGTATTTGCTCAACCCGAGCATCGACCCCAGCACACCGGCCGCAGCGCCGAAGACCAAGAACAACAGACCCCACCTGAAGAAGAACTGCTGGCTCACATCGAGCCTGAACAGCGCGAACGTCTGACCCGCCTGGGCCAGGTTGGTCGCGCCCAGCCACACCGTGAACACGGCGAGAGCCGCACCCACCAGCCCTTCTATCAAACCCTCGAGCAGAAACGGCACACGTATGAACCAATTGGACGCCCCGACGAGCTTCATGATCGAGACCTCGTCACGGCGGGCGTAGATGGCCAGACGGATCGTGTTGGCGATCAGCACCACCGCGGCGACGCCGAGCACCACGGCCATGCCCAGCCCGAGCACGTTCAGGACGTTGGACAGGCTCTGTAGCTGTTCGATCGACTCGGCGGCGGTGGCCACCTGGCGGACGACTCCCCCACGTTGTTCGAGCCGGAAGCTGACCGATTGGTGGAACTCGATGTCGGTCAACTCGATCCTCACCGATGCGGGGAGGATGGTGGGATCGATCTCCAGCAACTCGGCCTGGCCGGCGAACAGCTCCTGGTACTCCTCCCACGCCATGGTCTTGTCCCAATAGAAGGCTTCGTCGACCTCCTCCCAGGTGCGCACATCGGCCAACAGCTCGTCATGGGCGCCGCTGGGGACTCCGCTCTGCCCCTCGTCGTTCAAGAAAGCGATCACATGGACGCCCTGCTGCCAGGCGATCGTGTTGAGACGGAGGATCTCGTTGACCACCAGCGCTCCCAGGGCGAGGCTCAGCGAGATGAACACGGCCAGGATGGCTCCGACGACGATCAGGAGGTTCCTCCGCAGCGAGATCATCGCCTCTCTGAGGAGAAAGAGGACTCGGCTCACGCGTGGATCGCCTCGTATCCCCCGGTCTCGTCGTCGCGGACCACCTTCCCGTTCTCGAGCGCGACGACACGACGTTTCATCGCGTCGACGATGGCGTGGTCGTGGGTGGCCATCACGATCGTCGTCCCGGTTCGGTTGATCCGGTCGAGGAGCTTCATGATCCCGACGGACGTCTTCGGATCGAGGTTCCCGGTTGGCTCGTCACAGAGCATGATCGGGGGCCGGTTGACGAACGAACGCGCCACCGAGACACGCTGCTGCTCGCCACCGGAGAGTTGTTTCGGATAGCGATGGGCTTTGTCGGCGAGCCCGACCAGGTCGAGGACCTGATCGACCTGGGGCCTGATCACCGACTGCGGTCGCCCCAGCACTTCGAGGGCAAAGGCCACGTTCTCCTCGACGGTCTTGTTGGGCAGCAGCTTGTAGTCCTGGAACACGGTGCCAACCGAGCGGCGCAGATAGGGGATCTTCCACTTGGGGAGAGTGGTGATGTCCTTGCCGGCTACCCAGATCTTGCCCCGGGTCACCGGCTCGTCACGCAGCATGAGGCGGATGAGCGTCGACTTGCCGGAGCCGGAGGCACCGACCAGGAAGACGAACTCACCCTTCTGGATGTCGAGGGAGACGTCGTTGGCAGCGATGGTGCCGCCCTCGTAGACCTTGGTGACGCTATCGAGTCTGATCATTGAGTCAGGGAGAACTTCTCACAGCTTGCGGATCGCTTGCTGGGGAACAGGAGGGAACGGTACCTGCCATCTCGCAATTAGCTGGAATTGTCGGCTGTCTCGAACTCGGAGCGACGCCAGCGGAGATACGCCTCCACGAAACCCATGAGATCTCCGTCCAGGACCCCTTGGACATTGCCCACCTCGTGGTCGGTTCGTAGATCCTTCACCATCTGGTAGGGCTGGAGAACATAGCTGCGGACCTGCTGGCCCCAGGCTGCCTCACCCTTCTCACCTCTTATCTCGGCGAGATGCTCCTCACGCTCGAGACGCGCCCGCTCGGCCAGTCGCGCCTTGAGCATCGCCATCGCCCTCGCCTTGTTCTGCAATTGGCTGCGCTCGTTCTGGCATTGCACCACGATCCCGGTGGGCAGATGGGTGATGCGCACCGCGGAGTCGGTGGTGTTGACATGTTGGCCACCCGCCCCTTGGGAGCGGTAGGTGTCGATGCGCAGCTCCTCCTCGTTGATCTCGATGCCGGCCTGCTCGCCCAGGTCGGGCACGACGTCGACTCCGGCGAAACTGGTGTGGCGCCGCGCATTGGCGTCGAAGGGGCTGATCCGGACCAGTCGGTGCACACCGCGTTCGGACTCCAAAGTCCCGTAGGCCCGGTCTCCCTTGACGGTCATCGTGGCCGACTTGATGCCGGCCTCCTCACCCTCGGTCACCTCCTCGACAGTGACTGAGAAGCCGGCGTCGGCGAGGAAGCGCTGGTACATGCGGGCGATCATCTCGGCCCAGTCCTGTGCGTCCACTCCCCCGGCCCCGGCATGGACACTGAGGATGGCATCGGCCTCGTCGTACTCGTCGAAGAACAACGACTCCAGTTCGAGGCGGTCCAGGGACTTTGCAGCCACTTCCAACAGACCGACGGCTTCTTCTCGCGACTCGGCGTCGTCTGCCTCTGCGGACAACTCGAGCAGGACTTCGGCGTCTTCGATCTGTCTCTCCAAGCCGTCCACCGTGTCGAACAGACCCTCGAACCGGGAGAGACGCTGGCTGACGGTCCGGGCCTGCTCTTGATCGTCCCAGAGATCGGGTGAGGAAGCCTCCTGACGCAACTCCTCGAGTTCCTTCGCCTTCCCGTCGAGGTCGAGGAACAGACGCGCCTCGTCGAGCCGCTTGCGCAGCTCGGTGGCGAAGGCGGTTGGATCGTTGATATCCAAGACATCGTCAGCATATGTTCGCGAGTGTCCGTACGCGATGGGGATGCGGTGCGTCTGTGTGTCTGGGTACCGTTCCGGCGATGGAGATCGCACCGCAGAAGTTCGGTGACACCCTGAACACCTGGTTCCGTGCACTGGGCAGCAACTGGAAGAACCTCCTGCTCAGCTCTCTCGTGGTCCATGTCCCGCTGGGCGTGGTCGTGATGTTCGTGTTCTGGATGACTGGAGCCGCCGAGTACTTCGACATCCTCATGGACCCGGATGTGGAGACGATGCCCGCCGAGGAGGTCCTGGAGGCGCTGATCCCGATGATGTGGACCATCGGGATCTGGGTCGTCCTGCAGATCCCGGCGGCAGCTTTCGTCTACCTCGCCGCGGCGAGATCTCTGGCCGGTGAGATGGCGGGGAACCCGATTCCTGTCGGCGAGGTGAACCGGTTCGCCGCGGCGAGGACTTTGACGGGGATTGGGTGGTTCCTCGCGGTGCTGGCCGGAGGGCTGGCGCTCACCGGGGTAGCCGTCGCCCTGGGCTGGGTCCTCATCGCCTCCGGCGGGGCGAACTTCCTCACTGTGTTCGTCACCACCGTGGCCGGGTTGACGGCGCTGGTTGTTCTGACCTGGTTGGGGCTGTCGGTTTCCTTCGGTTTACCGATCATCGCCATCGAAGACGCGAGCGTCGTAGCTGCGCTCACCAGGAGCTTCTCATTGGTGCAGGGAAGGTGGTGGATCACCTTGGGGTACGTGGCATTGGCGGGGATCATCTCCTCCGCTGCCTCACAACTGGTCAGTGTCGTCTTGGTGCCCGTCTTTCTGGTGGGTGTGCTCATACCCGAGATGACTGCGATGGGCTTTGGTCTCTCAGCGCTGCTCCAGGGCCCGCTGCTCGCCGCGATAGCCGCAGCCTATGTCGTCTGGTACGTCGATCTGCGAGCCCGCTCCGAGCCGTTGCTCGCCCAGCAACTGGTGGAGCCCACCTAGGCTTTTTCGGCTTGCTGCATCCCTCTGCTCAGGCGGCGGCCCCGTGGCACTTCTTGTACTTCTTGCCGCTCCCGCAGGGGCATGGGTCGTTGCGTCCCACCTTCTCCGAGGTCACCGGTGTCTTCGGCCCCTTCCCCCCGGTGGGGTTGGCCTCGACACGTTGGGGTTGGGTCTTGGGCTGGGCAACCTCGACGTGGAAGAGATATCGGACCGCGTCGCGCTTCACCGACTCGACGGTGTCCATGAACATGTCGTAGCCCTCCCGCTGGTACTCGGTGAGGGGGTCGCGCTGGCCCATGGCGCGCAGACCGATACCGGCGCGCAGGTAGTCCATCTCCGACAGGTGCTCCCGCCACTTGTTGTCGATGACCGATAGCATCACCGACTTCTCCACCTTCGGCATCAGGTCTTTGCCGAGATCCTCTTCCCGCTCCTCGTAGCGTGCCACGGCCTCCTCGACGGCGAAGTCGATGACGTCGTCGATGTCGAAGCCGGAATCGAACTGGGAGACGTCGATCTTCGTCGGGTAGAACTGCTCCAGATCCCGCTTGAGGGCATCCCAATCCCACTCGCTCTTGGGGAGGTTGGCGAAGTGCGACTCGACGATGCCGGTGAACGTGTCGTCGATCCAGTCGTCGATCAGATCCTCGGAGGCCGTTCCCTCGAGGATCGACTTACGCCATGCGTAGATGCTCTCCCTTTGCGAGTTCATCACCTCGTCGTACTTGAGGACGTTCTTGCGGATCTCGAAGTTCTGCGACTCGACCTGACGTTGCGCCCGCTCGATCGACTTGCTGACCATCTTGGCCTCGATCGGCTGGTCTTCGGGCATGCGGAGCCGCTCCATGATGTTCGCCACCCACTCGCCCTGGAAACGGCGCATCAGGTCGTCTTCGAGGGAGAGGTAGAAACGACTCTCCCCGGGGTCACCCTGACGTCCCGACCGTCCCCGCAACTGATTGTCGATGCGCCGTGACTCGTGTCTCTCGGTGCCCACGACATAGAGACCACCCGCTTCGATGACCTTCTCCTTGGCGGGTCGGATCTGTGTGGCGTACTCCTGGGCGAGTTTCTGCTCGAGCTCTGCGTATGAGGGGTCGGAAGGGTCGACACCGCGCTGTTTCAGCTCGGTCTTGGCCATGCCTTCGGGATTGCCGCCGAGCATGATGTCGACACCGCGGCCGGCCATGTTGGTGGCCACCGTCACCGCCCCGGGACGCCCCGCCTGGGCGATGATGTCCGCCTCACGGGCGTGTTGCTTGGCGTTGAGCACTTCGTGTTTGACCCCGACCTTGTCGAGGGCTCTGGAGAGTCTCTCCGACTTCTCGATCGAGACCGTGCCCAACAAGACCGGCTGACCCTTGTCGTGACGTGACTTGACGTCCGCGATGAGGGCGTCGTACTTGCCCGCCTCGGTCTTGTAGACGAGATCACCCTGATCCATCCGTGCCAGCGGCCTGTTGGTGGGGATCGTCGCCACCTCCAGGTTGTAGATCGACGCCAGCTCGGCGGCCTCGGTCTCGGCGGTGCCGGTCATGCCGGCGAGCTTGACGTAGAGACGGAAGTAGTTCTGCAGGGTGATGGTGGCGAGTGTCTGATTCTCCTCTTTGATGGCGACACCCTCTTTGGCCTCGATCGCCTGGTGGAGCCCTTCGCTGTAGCGACGCCCTTCGAGGACGCGGCCGGTGAACTCGTCGACGATCTTCACCTCCCCATGGTCGACCAGGTACTCGTTGTCCCGGTGATAGAGGGTCTCGGCCTTCAGGGAGGTCTCGAGATGGTGGACGAAGTCGACCGCGGCGTGGTCATATAGGTTCTCGACTCCCAGGATCTGTTCCACTCGGGCGACGCCATCCTCGGTGATCAGCACCTGGCGCTTCTTCTCATCCACCTCGTAGTGGACGTCGGGCTGGAGCCGGCGGGCGATCTTGGCGAAATCCCGGTACCACTTGGCGCTGTCGCTGAGCTTGCCGGAGATGATCAATGGTGTCCGGGCCTCGTCGATGAGGATGGAGTCGACCTCGTCGACGATGGCGTAGGGGTGGCCCCGCTGCACCCGGTTCTCGGCTGCCATCGCCATGTTGTCGCGGAGATAGTCGAAGCCGAACTCGTTGTTGGTGCCGTAGGTGATGTCCGAGGCGTAGGCGGGGTGGCGGTCGGCGGTGGGCATGTTGTTCTGGATGAGCCCGACGGTCAGCCCCAGGAACCCATAGATCTGTCCCATCCAATCGGCGTCGCGGCTGGCCAGGTAGTCGTTGACGGTCACCATGTGGACGCCCTGGCCCGTGAGAGCGTTGAGGTAGGCGGGCATCGTGGAGGCGAGGGTCTTGCCTTCCCCGGTCTTCATCTCGGCGACCATCCCCCGGTGCAAGGCAGCGGCACCGACGACCTGGACGTCGAAGTGCCGCTGACCCAGGGTGCGCTTGCTCGCCTCGCGTACCGTGGCGAACGCCTCGACCTGGACGTCGTCGAGTTCCTCGCCGTTGGCGATGCGAGTCTTGAGCTCGGGTGTCTTCGACTTCAGCTCTTCGTCGCTGAGAGCCTCGAACTCGGGCTCGACGTCATTGACGGCGGCGGCGATCTCCTCGAAGTGTTTGAGGGTCTTGCCTTCTCCAGCACGAAGGAGCTTCTGAAAGATGGGCATTTGGCTCCTCAATGGTACCGGCCGGTTGAGATTGACCGGGTAGTCGGTGTCTACCGGATGTTGATCAGACCTTCGCGGTATGCCCAGTTGACGGCTTCGAAACGTGACTTCATGCCGAGCTTGTCGAGGATGTTGCGTACGTGGTTGCGCACGGTGTTCTCGGAGATGTAGAGCTCGTCGGCGATCTCCTTGGAGGTCTTCCCCTCACCGACGAGACCGAGGATCTCGATCTCCCTGCCGGTCAGCTCGGTGCGGCGGGGGGAGGCCGATCCGGGGTGGCGCAGCAGGTCACGCAGAGCAGTGAACAGCTTTCCGCCCATGGCCGGGGAAATGGCGGCGCCCCCGTCGAGCACCTCTCGCATGCCGGAGGCGAGACGAGGGAGAGGGGTGTCCTTGGTCAGATAGCCCGAAGCGCCCGCCTTGATCGCGGCGAGGAGGTCTTCGGCCGACTCCGACGTGGTGAGCAACACGACACGGCTGCGTGGGCTGGCTTTGAGGATGGTGCCCACCACCTCGAGACCCGACATCCCGGGCATCAACAGGTCGAGCATCACCAGGTCGGGCTCGTGTTCTCTGGCCAGGTCGATCGCGGCCATCGCGTCGGCGGCGACACCGACGACCTCGAAGCCCTCTTGGGAGAAGGCTGCTTTCAACGCCTCACGGAACAACTCCGCGTCGTCGACTATCAGAACGGTTGCCAAACCTCGTCCAATCCTGGGTTGGGACTAGTCACACCTGCAGTCACGTTAGACACGTCAGGGACCACGTTTGCCGCCACGACCGATCGCACCCTCTCGATGCCGAGACTCTCGGCTGCAGCGAGAGCCGTCGCTCCGGTCGTGACCACATCATCGACAAGGACCACCGGGAACCTGAGTGGTGATCGTGCTCGGAACGGGCGCACCGGGCGGGAGTGGTCTCTCCCAGCCCGTCGCCGGCTGTGGATCGGGGCCGCCAGGATCTCCACCATGGGAACGTCGAGACGCCGTGACAGGGTGGCGGCTATCTCCCTGGCCGGGTCGACGCCGTATTTGAGTCTCCGGGTCAAGGCCCGGGGGACCGGGACGAGGGGCACCCTCGGCACCAGAGCTTCGAGTCTGTCGGCTACCACGTCGCAGTACCCGGTGATTCCCCGGTACTTGAGGTGATGGACGAGTACCTGCGCCGCTCCGCCGTGCTCGAAGGCGGCGACGAGGCGCACACCTCCGCCCAGGAGCCGCTCCGGTGCGGCACGCATCGTGGCCGCGCAAGGAGGGCAGAGCCGCTCGCGAGAGAAGTTCTGACAGCCCAGGCAGACCATGTGACCGGGTATACGAGATGGCGCCGACAGAAACGGGGAGCGGACGCCCCTCTCCCTGCCGCGAACAGCGAGCCCTACGTCCCCTCCTGCCACCCGCTGAGATAGTCGATCTGGTCCTGTGTGAGTGTCTCGAGACCTCCCCCCATGTGCTCCAGTTTGATCGACGCCACCTGGTCGTCGATGTCATCGGGCAGGGTGTAGATCTTCGGCTCGAGACTGTCACGATT
>CAZZIG010000134.1:0-20749 GCA_964653975.1 uncultured Acidimicrobiaceae bacterium | reverse complement strand
GACCCTCGGCGATGCGGTTGATGTAGTTGAAGTAGGCAATCACCTGGGTGGCGCTCGTGATGCCCTTGTCGTCCAGGCCCAGGCCCCGGAGACGGGCGATGTCGCCGGCACCGACCGACGAGGGGCTACGGGTCAGTTTCTCGGCATACTCACAGAGCGCGATGTCGACCGCCTCCAGGTCGGCCGACCGCCAGTCGGCGGCTATCTGATCGGCGAGTCGGTGGTCGTCGATCTCTGCCCGGAGATCGTGCAAGTGCGCCGCGATTCAGTAATGGCAGTCGTTGGCCTGGGACGTCACCACCGCCATCATCTCCCGCTGGGCGCGAGTGAGTGGCGACGGGCCGTACATGATCGACTGGTAGATGCGCATCGAATCGCGCATCACCTCGGGGAGTTGACACTGGATCGAGACGATGTTCCAGATCCTCCCCGCCCGACGCAGTGCGGCATCGTACTCACGTCGCGCCACCCCGGTGGTCTCGTCGTAGTCGAAGACGTGGACGTGGGGCATCAGCCGGCCAGGAACAGCGCCGGCTCCTCGAGGTTCTCGAGAACCAGGGCCATGAAGCGCCGCCCGACTGCCCCGTCGATCACCCGGTGATCGTACGACAGGGACAGTGGCATGACCGGGGCGACGGCAAGGTCTTCGTCATGCACTACGGGGCGAAGCTTGGCCGCCCCCACCGAGAGGATCGCCACGGTCCCGTGAGGGACGATCGGTGTGCCGTGCCCACCACCCACGGCGCCGATGTTGGAGACGGTGAAGGTCTGACCGCTGAGCTCGTCCGGCGTCAGCTTCCGGTCGCGGGCCCCCTCCCCGAGCCGGCGAATCTCCCCGGCCAGATCCATCACGCTCTTGTCGGCCGCGTCGCGGATCACGGCGACGAGCAATCCGTCGGGTGTGTCGACAGCGATCCCGATGTCCTTGGTCTCGTGCAGGATCAGGTCGTCTCCGTCGAGCGCCGCGTTGAACTCGGGAAACTGGTCGAGTGCGGGCAACACAGCCTTCACCACCAGGGCCTCCACGGGGAGCTTGGTCCCGTGTCTTTCGCCCAGGGCGCGGCGCACCTCGAGGAGCCGGGTGGCATCGACATCGTCGAAGGTGGTGACATGAGGGATCTCCGACCAACTCTTCGACATGTTGGCGGCGATGGTGCGCCGGAGTCGGGACATCGGCTGGCGCCGGCCGCCCGCCTCGGCGGTCGCTGCCGGTGCCGGGCGGAGCGCGGCGGCCGGCTTCGCCCCCGTCTCGGCTTCGGCTTCCTCTGCCTGATGCTCGTCATAGTCGTAGACACCATGACCGGCGCCTACGGGCTCGTAGTCGACCACCTCGTGGGGCTGTTCGACTCGTTCGTCACCCGCACGTGCTGCGATCACCTTCTCGACGTCCTCTCTCAGGATCCGGCCACCGGGGCCCGACCCGATGATCTCCTCGAGGTCCACGTCGTTGTCCCGGGCCAGCTTGCGTACCACCGGGAGCGCCTTCACCGCAGCCGGCGTCGTCTGTTCCGCCGGCGAAGACGTCCGCAGCGTCTCGACCTCGTCGCCGAGGGTGCCAACGATCGGTGCCGGGTCGGAACCCTCCGGCGCCTCGGAGTCGCCACGGTCTTCGGCTTCCGCCTCCGCCGCCGACTCCCCACTCCCCGGGTCTGCCTCCCCGGGCTCACCAATGGTCACCAGCACCTCACCGACTTCGATCACGTCACCTTCGGCGCCGCCGTGTGCGAGGACGACACCGGCATAAGGAGAGGGGATCTCCACCACGGCCTTGTCGGTCTCGACCTCGACCACCGGTTGGTCCGCCTCCACATCCTCACCCACCTGCACCAGCCAGCGCACGATCTCGGCCTCGGTGAGACCTTCTCCGATGTCGGGGAGCCTGAACTCGCGGGCCACTCAAACCTCCAGTGTCTCGTGTGCCGCCTCGACGATGCGATCCACCGTTGGAAGGTAGTGACCTTCGGACCTCTTCAGCGGAAAGACCGTGTCCCAGCCGGTGACCCTACGCACCGGCGCCTCCAGCGAGAAGAGCGCCCGCTCCTGGATCGTCGCCGCGATCTCGCCGCCGAAACCGCCCGTGAGGGGGGCCTCGTGGACGACCACAGCACGTCCGGTCTTCTCGACCGAGGCGAGGATCCCGTCCCGATCGAGCGGTGAGAGGGTGCGGACATCGATGACCTCCACCGATATGTCGTCCCCCTCGAGGACGGTGGCAGCGGCGCGGGTCTCTTTCATCATCGCCCCCCAGCTGATCAGAGTGATGTCCTCACCCGGTCGCTCCACACGCACCGGCCCGATCTCGACCGTGAAGTAGATCTCGGGGATCTCCTCCTTCACCGCCCGGTAGAGCCGGATCGGCTCCAGGAAGAGCACCGGATCCGGATCCTCGATGGCGGCGAGGAGCAGACCGCGAGCGTCCCGAGGTGTGGAGGGGACCACGACCTTGAGCCCCGGGATGTGGGCGTAGATCGTCTCGGTGGACTCGGAGTGATGCTCGGCTGCCCCGATGCCCCCTCCGTAGGGCACCCGGATCACCATCGGGGCCGTGAAACGGTGGTTGGTCCGGTTTCGGATCCGGGCGACATGGTTGATGATCTGGTCGTAGGCCGGGTAGGAGAAACCCATGAATTGGAGTTCGGCGACGGGTCGCATCCCGGCCACCGCCATCCCGAATGCTGCTCCCACGATCCCCGACTCGGCGACAGGGGTGTCGAAGACCCTGTTCTCCCCGAATCGACCGCGAAGACCGTCGGTGACCCGGAACACCCCTCCGGTGCGACCGATGTCCTCCCCGAGCAGCACCACCCTCTCGTCGGTCTCGAGAGCGGTGTGTAGCGCCCCGTTCAACGCCACCGCCAGGTTGACCTCAGCCACGTCGCGCCTCCGTCGAGTCTGCATCGAAGCCCGCGGTGGGCGTCTCAACGTACACCAGGCCCTCCACCCTGCTCTAGCTGGTGACGCAGCGGTTGGGTGGGTGCGGCGTACATCCGGCCCAGCATCTCCTCGAGAGTCGGCTCGGGAACCGACTCGGCCCAGTCCACCGCGTTCTCGATGACCCGGGTGGCCTGACCGTTCACGTCCGTCTCCCAATCCTCGGACCACTGCCCCTGCTGTTCCAGGAGTCGCCGCACGCGTAAGAGAGGATCTTTGGCCTCCCACTCCTCGTCCTCGTCTCCCTCGCGATAACGGGTCGGGTCGTCGGCGGTCGTGTGCGGGCCGAGCCGATAGGTCACCGCCTCGATGAGACTGGGCCCACCGCCCTGTCGGGCCAGGGCGGCGGCTTCCTGCACCGCCACCAGCACCGCCACCACGTCGTTTCCGTCGACCTGGATCCCGGGCATCCCGTAGGCATTGGCTTTGATGGCGATCGTCTCCGACCTGGTCTGTTCCGACGTTGGATAGGAGATGGCGTACCCGTTGTTCTGACAGAAGAACACCGTCGGGGTCTGGTAGACCGCGGCGAAGTTCATCGCCTCGTGGAAGTCGCCTTCCGAGGTGGCCCCGTCGCCGAAAGACGTCAAGGCGATGCGATCGCTCCCCGAGAGCTTCTCCGCCCACGCCAGGCCGACCGCATGGATCATGTGGCCACCAACGGTGATCGACGGAGGCAACACGTTGACCCCGTCCGGCACCTGTCCGCCCCGCTCGTCACCGGTCCTGCCCAGGATCAACAGTTCCCACGGGTAGCCGGAACGCCAGTTGAGGGCGGCGTCACGGTAGGTGGCTGCGACCCAGTCGTCGTCGAGCAGGGCGGCGGCAGCACCGATCTGAGCGGCCTCCTGACCACGAAACGGGGCGTAGGTGGCGAGACGACCCTGTCGTTGCATCGCCATCGACTTGTCGTCGAAAACCCTGGCCTCCACCATGTCGGCGTAGAGCAGCTTCATCTCGTCCACCGTGATCGGAAGACGACCCCGCACCGACCCGTCTGGGTTGATCAAAGAGAACATCGAAACGCCCCCGTCATCACCCTGAGTCTGCCTTGTCCCGCCAGACGATGTCGTGTCAGGGGCAGACGGGATCAAAGCGTCGAGCCCGCGCCCAAGCCCCGACCTGCGTGAGTTCACGCCATTCTCCTCATGAAGACCAGCCCTGTGGCGGGCGAGCTTAAACGCGCCGAGAGACAGAGGATCAACCGTTCAAACCGACGTCGACTCCGACCGGAAGACCTCTTCCAGCTCCTCGACGGTCATCAGCACGTCGCGTGCCTTGCTGCCGACCGAAGGGCCGACCACGCCCTGACGCTCCAGGGCATCCATGACACGACCCGCCCTGGCGAAACCGATCCGTAGCTTGCGCTGCAGCATCGAGGTCGATCCCAGCTCGGAGCGGACCACCAGATCCATCGCCTGACGGATGAGCTCGGCGTCCTCGTCGTCCTCCTCGGCGCTATGAGCCGCCGCCGCGGCGGCCGCGGCCTCGAGTACCTGTTTGTCCTGGTACTGCGGCTCGCGTTGACGCTTGACCCACTCGACCACGGAGTGGACCTCGGTCTCCCGCACCCATGCACCCTGGATGCGTTGGGGACGAGGTTCCTTAGCGGTGACCACCAGCATGTCCCCCATGCCCACCAACTTCTCCGCACCGGCCGAGTCGATGATGACCCGGCTGTCGGTCTGGGAGGCGACACTGAAGGCGAGACGGCTGGGAACGTTCGCCTTGATGACACCGGTGATCACGTCGACCGACGGTCGTTGGGTGGCGATCACGAGGTGTATCCCGACGGCACGGGCCATCTGGGCTATGCGCACGATCGACTCCTCCACCTCGCGGCCGGCCACCATCATCAGGTCGTTGAGCTCGTCGATGATGACCACGATGTACGGGAAACGGTCGAAGCCCTCCGGGTCGAGACGCCCTGCGTCGAGCTTCTCCCGGTAACCCTCGATGTCACGCACCGCTGCATCGGCCACGAGGTCGTAGCGACGGTCCATCTCGGCGACCGCCCACTTGAGCGCCTCGTTTGCCTTCTTCGGGTTGGTGATCACCCGGGTGAGCAGGTGAGGCACCCCGTTGTACTGTCCCAATTCGACCCGTTTCGGGTCCACCATGATCACCCGCACGTCGTCGGGGTGGGTCCGCATCAACAGAGAGGTGACGATCGAGTTGATACACGAGGACTTCCCCGCACCGGTGGCCCCGGCGATGAGGACATGGGGCAGCTCCGACAGGTTCAACAGCTTGGGCTGGCCCGAGATGTCCATGCCCAGCCCGACGGTGAGCGGATGTGCCGGTCGGGCCGCCTCGGGGCTGGAGAGGATGTCCCCGAGGGAGACGAGACGTCGTTTGACGTTGGGCACCTCGACCCCGATTGCGGATTTCCCGGGGATGGGCACGAGAAGCCGGACGTCGGGTGTCGCCAGTGCATATGCGATGTCGTGGGAGAGGTTGGAAACCCGGTTGACCTTCACACCGGGGGCGAGCTCGATCTCGTAGCGGGTCACGGTCGGCCCGGGGACGATCTTGGTCAACTGGGCGTCGACACCGTGCTGGATCAGCGTGTCCTCCAGCTGACGGGCCGTCTCTTCGAGAGAGCGTTTGTTGATCTCCCCTCCTGTCCCGCCATCGAGCAGTGACAGCGGCGGCAACTCGTAGTCGGAGTCAGACAGGTCGAAGCTCACCTCCACCGGCTCCGGCTCGGGTGTCTTCTCGATGGGTGGCTCGGGCTCCTTCTTCTTGGGGGGACGCTGGCCGGCGGGTTTTTGGTGTTTGCCTCTCGGCTTCTGCTCGACGATCGGGACCTGACGCGCCACATGGGCCCCGCGGCCGCTCGGATCAGGCATCACCACCTCTCGTGCGAGCTTGCGCAGCCTCCTCCAGAGGTCGGCGATCCCGTGGGAGAGCTCACGCACCGAGGTCTGGGTCATCACCAGGACACCCATCCCGATACTCGCCGCCAGGACGACGAAAGCGCCCCAGTGCCCCAGGACACGCCGGAGCGGGAAGGCGATCAGCGAACCCACCGCGCCCCCACGTTCCTGGACCAACTCGATGCTGGAGCGGAAGGCGACCGCACCGGTGAGGAGATGGAACAGGGCGAGTGTGCCGACGAAGGTGGCGATGCCCCCAACGACCAGTCGGCGCGCCCCGTCACGGGGTTTGCCGACGATCAGGGCTATCCCGATCCCGGCGAGGGCGATGGGGACGGCGAATCGCCAGACGCCGAAGAGAAACCGGGACCCGGACGCAAATCCGTCGCCCACCGGTCCGGCGAGCCCGAAGAACGCTAGGACCGTCAGGATGGCCATGACGAGGAGGACGAGACCCCACACGTCGTCGGTCTGACGACCGAGAGTGCTCCTGACCCGGGCCCGAGCCGCTGCCAGCTTCTGCGCGGTCGTGGTCTTTTGGGTCTTCTTCTCTTGTTTCGAGGACACCCGTCTCCGCCCGGAGCCCTTGCGGGTGGATGTCCGGGATGGCATGTGACTGCAAACAATACCCAGACGTTCACTCATTACGGTGAATTGAGCTCTGTCCGGGTTTCTCGAGGCGCTGCGACCCGGATACGGGTCCCACTTCCTGAGGATTGCAGGACCGTCAGACCTCCATGACGATGGGGAGGATCACGGGACGGCGGGCGGTCTCGGCCCTGATCACCTTCCCCGCCGCGGAACGGACGGTCTTTTGCATCTCGGCGTGATCGGTGCGACCCGAGTCGTGGGACTCGATCGCGGAGCGGACCGCGTCGGCCGTCTTCTCCAGCACCGCGCTGGGGTCGTCCATCAACCCATGACTGTCGAGGTCGGGCCCGAAGACGATCTCCCCGTTGTCATGGTCGATTCCCACCGTCACCACCACCACGCCCTCGTCGGCGAGATGGGACCGGTCACGGAGCACGCCTCCCTGCACGTCACCCACACCCGAACCGTCCAGATAGACGTATCCGGCAGGGACGGCTCGCCGCTCGACGAAAGTCTTCTCGCCGTCGATGATCACGCGGTCGCCATCTTCGAGCACGTCGACCTGACGCACCCCCATGACTCTGGCCAGCTGAGCGTGAGCCGCGAGATGCCGGTACTCACCGTGGACCGGCACGAATGCCCTCGGTCGGATCAGGTTGAGGAACGTGAGCAGCTCGTCCCGGGCGGCGTGACCGGAGACGTGGACATGGGAGTTGCGTCCATGGATGACCCTGGCGCCACGTCGCATCAGGTTGGAGATCACCTTCGAGACTGCGGTCTCGTTCCCCGGAATGGGCTTTGCGGAGATCAGGACGGTGTCGTCCTCACCTAGCTCGACGAACTTGTGTCGTCCTTGTGACATCAACGAAAGGGCGGCGAAGGGCTCACCCTGCGAGCCGGTCGTGATGAGGAGTTGCTGTTGTTGGGGGTAGTCGGGGAGCTCTTTGATGTCCACCAACGAGCCCTCGGGCACGTGGAGGATCCCGAGGTCGGTGGCGAGGGAGGTGTACTTGTGCATCGACCTGCCGAAGAAGGCCACCTTGCGGCCGGCGGCGACACCGGCGTCGGCGATCTGCTGTACCCGATGGACATGCGACGAGAAGCAGGCGGCGATCACCCTCCCCGGGGCGTCACGGATCACGTCGGCGATCGGCTGGCCCACCGAGCTCTCGGACGGCTCGAATCCATCCTTCTCCGCATTCGTCGAGTCGCCGAGCAGCAACCTCACCCCTTGCTTGGCCAGGGAGGCGAAGGCAGGAAGGTCGGTGGGGCGGCCATCGATCGGAGTCGGATCGAGCTTGAAGTCACCGGAATGGAGGACCAGGCCCTCGGGCGTGTCGAAGGCGATGGCCGATGCGTCCGGCACCGAGTGGGTCACCCGAATCAGCTTGAACTTGAACGGCCCGTGGCTCACCCACTTGTTCTGCTGCACCGTCCGCAGGTCGGCCTTCACCCCGACCTCCTCGATGCGTCCTTCGGCCATCTTGATGCTCAACTCGGTCCCATAGACGGGGACTTCGATGTCGCGGAGGAAGTAGGCGAGGGCGCCCATGTGGTCTTCGTGCCCGTGGGTCAGCACCACGAGGGAGACGTCGTTCTTCCTCTCCACCAGCCAGGACCAATCCGGGAACACGAGGTCGACCCCGAGCATGTCCTCCTCGGGGAACATCAGCCCGACATCGATGAGGGCGATCTTGCCCTCGACCTCGAGGGCGGCGCAGTTGCGACCGATCTCCCCCAATCCACCCAGAAACGTTACGGAGACGCTCACGAGTGCCGGATCGCTCCCAGCGCCTTGTCGATCTCGGCGAGGGTGTCCTCCGAGGCGGCCACGAGGGGGAGACGGGGCTCACCCACCGGCTCCCAGACCCGGCTCAAGGCCCCTTTGACCGGTGTCGGGTTGGTTTCGAGAAAGCAGGCGAGGCAGAGAGGGATCAGCTCGTGGTGGAGACGTTGGGCCTCCTCGTAATCGCCGCTGATGGCTGCCTTGAGCATCGCTTTGACCGTGGGGCCTGCCAGATGGGAGATGACCGACACCACTCCGACGGCGCCCACGGCCATCATCGGCAAGGTCAGACTGTCCTGACCTGAGTAGACGGCGAGGTTGGGGACCCGATTCACCGTGGCGGACGTGAACTCGAGGTCCAACACCGCATCCTTCACCGCGACGATGTGGGGGTGGGCCGACAGCTCCGCCAGGGTCTCCACCTCGATTCGGCTGCTCGTGCGTCCCGGGATGTTGTAGAGGACCACGGGAAGGCCGACATCGGCGATGGCCCCGAAGTGAGCTACCAGACCTGCCTGTGACGGCTTGTTGTAGTAAGGGGTCACGGCCACGACCCCGTCGGCGCCCAGGTCGGCTGCTCGCTTCGTCAACGCGACAGAGTGGGCGGTGTCGTAGCTCCCCGTGCCGGCGATCACCTTCGTCTTCTTCTCCGCCACGGCGTCGATGACCGCCTTGAGCAGAGCGAGCGTCTCCTGATCGTCGAGGGTCGGCGACTCCCCGGTGGTCCCGGCCACGAAGAGTGTGTCGGTCCCGTTCTCCGTGAGATGGCGCGCCAGCTCATGAGCCCGCTGATGGTCCACCGCTCCCGAGTCGTCGAAGGGTGTCACCATCGCGGTGACGAGCAGCCCGAAAGGTGCGGGATCTGTGTCAGTCACGTGAGCAAGGTTACCGGCAGACCGGCTAGAAACGCGGGGATGGAGCTGAAACTGCCCGCACCGAGCCTGATCGTCCTCCTCGGACCGAGCGGCTCCGGCAAGACCACCTGGGCCCGGGAGCACTTCTCAGCTGGTGACGTTGTGTCCTCGGATGCGTTGCGGGAGATGGTCGGCGCCGGCGAGGACGACCAGTCGGCCAGCCCGGCCGCCTTCGACATCCTCGAACGGATCGTCGACGAGCGTCTGCGACGTGGCCTGACCGTGGTGATCGACACCCTGGGGTTCCACGACGAGTCCCGGAGACGCTGGGTCGAGAAGGCCCACGAAGCCGGCATGCCCGCTCACGCGGTCGTCTTCGACACACCGGCCGAGGTCTGCCACCAACGCAACCAGACCCGACCGCGGCCGATCCCAAAGGGAGTCCTGAACAAGCAGATGTCACGGTTCTCCAAAGTCCTCGCTCGGCTCGAGGGCGATGGGTTCGACGGGATCCACCACCAACAACCGGTGGCGGTGGTGGCGCCGGGTCTGGCGACCCGCGCCCCAACGACCGGTGAAGAGGGAACCACCGGGCGGTCCCGGTCCGGGCACACTTTCGGTCTCATCGTGTCCCGCATGGACTGGCCGGAGGGGGATCGTGGGGAGCAACTCGCCGCGGTGGCCAAACGCGCCGAGGAGGCGGGATTCCGGGACATCTGGGTGATGGACCACTTCCGCCAGATCAGGGGGATCGGGCGACCGTGGGAGGACCTGCTCGAGGCATACACCACCCTGGGGTTCGTGGCCGGCGTCACCCACCGGATCAGGATCGGCGCCCTGGTCACCGGGATCACCCACCGTCCCCCGATCGTTCTCGGGAAGATGGTGGCCACCCTCGACGTGCTCTCCGGAGGCAGGGCGATCTGTGGGCTCGGGCTGGCGTGGGACCAAGAGGAGCACACCGTCTTCGACATCGGCTTCCCCGACCGCTCCACCCGCTACGCCATCCTCGAGGAGACCCTCCAGATGCTCCCACTCCTCTGGGGCAGCGGAAGCCCCGAGTTCCGCGGTGAGCACGTCGCCTCGCCGGGGCTGATCTGTTATCCCCGCCCCGTCCAGAACCCGATCCCCATCCTGGTCGGCGGTGGCGGTGAGAAACGGACCCTGCGTCTCGTGGCCAGATACGCCGACGCCTGCAACGTGTTCGGCGATCCCGACCGGGTGGGGCACAAGGTCCGGGTACTGGCCGGTCATTGCGCCGACTTCGGCCGCGATCCCGACGACGTCGAAGTGACACATCTCACCAACGCTCTGGTCGCGTCGGACCGGAAGGAGTTGAGAGAGCGGCTGGAGAGCCTCCGTGACCGGAACACACCCGCGGAGACTTTCATGGCCAGGAACAACGCGGGCACCGTCGAAGATCTGACCGAGTTGTTCGCTCGCTACTCCGCGGCGGGAGCCGACCACTCCATCGTTGCCATCCCCGATGTCCTCTCCGAAGGATCCGTGGAGGTTTTTGGTGAGGTGATCGCAAACTTCGCCGCCACTTAGACTCGGCACATGGCTGTTACATCGACAATGCTCGCCCTCGGCACCGAGGCCCCCGATTTCTCCCTCACCGACACGGTGTCGGGTCGGACGGTCTCCCTCTCCGACTTCGCCGACGAGACCGGGGTCCTGGTGATGTTCATCTCCAACCACTGTCCCTACGTCAAACACGTCCGCCCGGAGCTGGCCCGACTGGGCAGGGATTACGCGGAGTCAGGTATCGGGATCGTGGCCATCTGTGCCAACGATCCGGACAACTACCCCGACGACGCCCCGGAGATGATGAGACAGGAGGCGGAGACCCACGGCTACGTGTTCCCCTACCTGCACGACGCGGACCAGACCGTGGCCGCGGCCTACACAGCGATGTGCACCCCGGACTTCTTCCTCTTCGGACCCGACCGCAAGCTCGTGTACCGGGGCCGGCTCGACGGGTCACGACCCGACTCGGGCATCCCGGTGACCGGCGAGGAGCTACGCGCCGCCATCGACGCGGTCATGGCCGGTGACGAAGCCCCCGACGAGCAATTCCCCTCGATGGGCTGTTCGATCAAGTGGAAGCCGGGCAACGAGCCCGCCTACTTCGGCTAGCCCTTTCTGTCCGCCCTCACACAAAGGAACCCATGACCAAGCAATACGACGCCGCCCCCGACCTCACCATCGACCCCTCGAAGAGCTACTCGGCGACCCTCGACACCAACCACGGCGAGATCGTCATCGAATTCGATCCGGGTCGGTCGCCTCTGACAGTCAACAACTTCGTCTTCCTCGCCAACGACGGCTTCTACGACGGCGTGGTGTTCCACCGGGTCATCGAGAACTTCATGATCCAGGGTGGAGACCCGACGGGGACGGGACGCGGCGGTCCCGGCTATCGGTTCCGTGACGAGTTGGAAGGCGCGGGTGAGTACAAGAGAGGCACGGTGGCCATGGCCAACGCCGGTCCCAACACCAACGGGAGCCAGTTCTTCATCGTCCACCAGGACACCGGTCTCCCCCACAGCTACACCATCTTCGGCCAGGTGGCCTCAGGGATGGACACTGTCGACTCCATCGCCGCATCCGACACCGATCACACCGACCGACCCCACGAGGACGTCGTCATCAACAGTGTGACCATCACGGAGAGATGACCCCGGCGCCTCCTCAGTCGAGGAGTCGGGGGTTCTGGGTGTAGGTGCCTTCGAGTGAGGCCTCGGCGAGCACATGGCCGTCCATGGCCTCTCTCACATCCTGACCGGTGAAGTCGCCTTCCACGTCCAGACTCTCGACGTCGAGTGCGTAGACGGTGAACACATAATCGTGGACGATGGAGTCGTTCCACGGCGGGGCACATCCGTCGTAGCCGTAGTAGGTGCCGGCCATCTCCTCATCGCCGGCGAACCAACCCGTGAAGTCGTTCACCCCCTGCCGGGTGCCATACGGTCCCTCCTGCACCTGTTTCCCGCCCGGCTCGACACCGCTGGCGAACTCGCCCTCCTCGATGGCCGTCTTGTCAGCCGGGATGTCGACCAGCACCCAATGGAAGAAGTCGACCCGGGGGAGATCCTCGGGAACCTCCCGGTCGGGTTGGTTGACGTCGTCGCCCCGGCTGGGCACGTCGGGGTCGTGGACGAGGACGACGAACGACTTGGTCCCGTCGGGGACATCGGTCCACTCGAGATGGGGGTTCACGTTGTCGGCGAGAGCCACCCGGGTCTCCGGGTCGTGCTCGGCGAATGCGCACCGGGAGGGGATCGGCCCACCAGGTTCGAAGCTGTTGGTTGAGATCTCCATGGCTCCGACACTAGCGATCGCAGCCCGGTGCCTTCCGGGCAGCACCCGTACGCCCGGGGGGCACGGGGTGCGGCGCTATCTCACCAACCGGGCGATCTCGGCCAACTCTTCGACACCGGCTGAGTCGATCGGGTCCAAGACGATCTGGATGTGACCCATTCCGGCATCCCGAAACGCCCTCAGCTGCCCCGCGATCTCCTCATGGCTTCCCGATATCGGCGGCGACTGCTGCTTCTCGCTGCTCCCGGCCATTCGTCCCGAGCCCCGCTCCAACTGCACGTAGACCGCTGCGGTCCGCTCCACGTCACCCGGATCCCTGCCGACGTCCTCACAGGCCGCGTCCACGGTCTCGTTGAGCTCGGAGAGACCCCCGGCCCGGTTCCCGTAGTCGAGATGCCAGGTGTTCCACATGTCGACGTGGGGCATGGTGACTCGAAGCATTCTCGGCCCGTTGGACCCGACCATGATCTTCATGTCCGGCCGGGCTGGCGGGGCCAATTCCATGTCGCGAGAGGCGTAGAACCGCCCCTCGAAATCGACCGCTCCCTCCCGGACCAGGGTGCGGACGATCGTGAACGCCTCTTCGAATCGGGACACCCTGTTGTCGTAGGGGAAGCCGAATGCGTCGAACTCGGTGCGATTCCAACCCGCCCCCAAGCCCAGTACCAGCCGGCCCCCACTGATCTCGTCCACGGTGGCGGCCTTCTTGGCGATCATCGCGGGCGAGTGGAATGCGGTGGCGCCCACCAGCGGTCCCAACTCGACCCGATTGGTGGCCTCGGCGAGGGCGGCGAGCAGCGACCACGCCTCCCATGGCCCGCGCACCGACCCATCTGGGTCCCGATAGAGGAGGTGGTCTCCCACCCAAATCGAGTCGAAGCCACAGTCCTCAGCAGTCCTCGCCACGTCACGAAGCTCTGCCCAGGCCACCTCTCGCTCCACCTCGGGGAGCTGCACACCTATTCGCATCATTCGATCGTAAGCTCCGATCGGTGTTCCCGGTCGACGATCGCTCGGCGCTCAATGTGGCACAACGCGCCCGACACCTCGCGCGGATGGCCTCGGAGGAATTCGATGTCGTGGTGATCGGGGGTGGAGTGACCGGTGCCGGAGCCGCACTCGACGCCGCCACACGTGGTCTCCGCGTCGCCCTCGTCGAACAGCGCGACTACGCCTCCGGGACGTCCAGTCGCTCGTCGAAGATGTTTCACGGCGGGCTTCGCTACCTGGAACAGCTCCGATTCGGGCTGGTGCGGGAGGCGTTGGTGGAGCGGAATCTGATGCTGAACAGTCTCTGCCCCCATCTGGTCCGTCCCACCTCCTTCGTCTATCCGCTCGAGCACCGTTTCTGGGAACGTCTCTACGTGGGTGCCGGGGTGCTCCTCTACGAGATCCTGGCCCGTCTCGCCTCCAACCCCCTCCCCTGGCACAGCCATCTCGGCCGTGAGGGCCTGGCGCATCTCGCTCCGGCGCTGTCCGCCTTCGGCGGGATCCGCTACTGGGATTCGGTGTTCGACGATGCCCGACACACTCTGACCGTGGCGCGGACAGCGGCAGCTCACGGCGCCGTCCTCGCCAACAGCGCCCGGGTGATCGGGTTCGCCCCGGAGGACGAGATCCGGGAGATCCGGGTGCGAGACCTCGAGAGTGGCGATGACATCTCGATCACCACCCGGGCAGTGATCAACGCCACCGGGGTCTGGACCGACGACGTCGAAGCGCTCGCGGGAGACCCCGGCATCGATGTGCGCTCCTCGAAGGGGATCCACTTCCTCGTTCCCCGGGACAGGATCGAATCCGAGACCGGGATCCTCCTCCGGACCGAAGCCAGCGTCCTCTTCGTCATCCCCTGGGACCGGCATTGGATCGTGGGCACCACGGACACACAGTGGAACCTGGGCAGGGCCCATCCCGCGGCCAGCCGGTCCGACATCGAGTACCTGTTGCACTGGGTGAACACCGCACTACGCAAACCGCTGGCAGGAGAGGACATCGTTGGCGTCTACGCCGGGCTTCGCCCTTTGCTCTCCGGCGAGTCGGAACAGACCTCGAAGTTGAGCCGGGAGCACGCCGTCGTCGATCGCGGCAACGGGATGGTCAGCGTCGCCGGCGGCAAGTACACCACCTATCGGGTGATGGCTTCGGATGCCGTCGACGCCATCGCCGGCTATCTCGAAGAGGACCCGCCAGGCTCCCGCACCGACGAGATCCCGCTCCTCGGAGCGACGCGTTTCATCGATGAGCGCATCCACACCCGCTACGGCACGCTGAAGACAGACATCGGAGAGTCGATCGCGGCCAACCCCCACTACGGGAAGCCGGTGGTAGAGGACGCCCCGTACCTCGTCGCCGAGGTCGCCTACGCGGTCACCCATGAGGGCGCCCTGCACCTCGACGACGTGCTCACGAGGAGGACGAGGATGTCGGTCGAGACCACCCACCGAGGTGTGGCGGCGGGTCCCACGGTGGCTGCGGTCATGGGCGCCTTGCTTGGTTGGGATGAGGCGACCACCGCCGGGGAGATCGACCACTACGAGGCCAGGGTGCGCGCCGAGCTCGACTCACAGAGCCAGCCCGACGACCACACCGCCGACGCCGCCCGCATGGGGGCGCCCGACGTGCGCACCGGTCGTAGCGAGTAACACTCGTGGTGACCCAGAGCGAAGGTGCCGCCTAGGAAGCCGATCCCTCCACCTCGGCGTCGCTGGGTATCGCGGCGACGTCGAAGTTGGAGGCGATGTTCCACAACAGCCATCCGATCCCGGCGTCCTCCGCCGCCTGGATCGACGCCCTGATCTGGTCGTTGGTCCACCAGAACGCCTGCAGATAGGGACGAAGCGTCGTCCCCGACGCGAGACGCGGAATGGCGTCGCCGATCGCGTCCGCGGTCACGTCGTAAGGGTGGTCGTTGGGGTCGTCGTAGCCGAGCCAACCGTCCGAGTAGTGGCTCGGATACACCATCGGGCTCAGCGTATCGACCTGCGCCGACACCTCCTCGGGTCGCTGACCGAGACCCTGGTCGTCGGGGACCGAGACGACGATCCCGAACACCGCCGCGCCGACCGCACAGCCCATGGCATGGAGTCTCTCCCGCGCCTCGGTGAGGAAAGCGGCGATGGCCGAGGTTCGTTGCTCCTGGGTGAGATCGCGCTGGCCTGACACCTCGGCGGCACGTCCTGTCGGGTAACGGACGTAGTCGAACTGGATCTCGTCGAACCCGAGCTCGCACGCCTCCTCCGCCAGAGCGAGGTTGTACTCCTGGGCCGTGGCCGACGTCGGGTCCAGCCAGGGACCGGCGAGCTTCTCGTCGGGGAACGCGTCGGCCCGCTCGGCATCCTCGAAGGTGACGATCCGTGTGATCGTGTAGAGACCGCGCTCATGCGCCTGGGCGACACGAGCGGCCGCGTCGTAGAAGGCCTCGACCGCACCGATGTCGTGAGCGTCCTGGACCGAGGTGTCGTAGAGGACCTTTCCCCCCTCCTGTTTGGTGTCGAAGACCAGGGCGTTGACCGCGGTGGACTCGGCCAGTTCGAGGAGGTCGTCGAAAGCGGCATCACTCTGCGCCGACTCCGCACTCACCCGGACACCCCTGATCGTCAGTGGGGTGATGGTCGCCTCATAGCGGACCGTCTCCGGGGCCCAGGCCACCTCGGCGCCGGCCCACCCGGGCTTGGACACATCCATCGGCCCGGGCTCGGTGACCTGGAACGAGAACCACCCGTCGGGGCCGGTGACCGACCGTGTCTCCCCCATCGTGACGAAGGCTCGGGCTACGGGTGACCCACCCGGATCGACCACCCTCCCCGTCACGTAGAACGTTGGGACGGTGGTCGTCGTGGAAGGGACCGTGGTGACCGTGATCGTGGTGGTGGTGTCCTGACTGCGGTCCTGACGGGTGACCGGCACCGTGGTGTCTCCGATGTCGTCACCGGCACCGCCGGGATCGTCCGAGCATCCCGCGGCGAGGACGGCGACCAAGGAGAACGCCAGACGTCGAATCACCCGGCCGATGGTACGGGTCAATCGAGACGTATCACCATGACCGTGATCGTGAAGAGCAGGAGGAGGGTGTCGACCAGACCCCAGCGGGTGATTCGGGCAACCGCAGCCCGGATCGCGGATTGGTCCTCCGACTCGACGGCTTCCGCAGCGGCTTCTCCACCCGGACCGAATATCAACGAGCCGAGAACGGCGCCGACGATGATCATCCCGAAACCGATGGTGACGAAGACACTTCCGAAGCCGTAGGCATCGCTGTCGAGCACCAGGAGGACACCGGTGATCAAGATCAGCACTGCGGCCGGTATGTAGAGCCGACGGGCCATCACCGAGGTCATCCGATACCACCCGGCGAGGACCGCCGCCCCGGCCCGCGCTGCGGCTGGCGGGACCACGGCCTGGACGACATTGGCACCGAGCCAGGTTCCGGCCCCGGCGATGTGGAGGACGAGAAGGATGTCGCGGTAGGTCAATGGGTCTCCTGGTTGCTGTTTGTGTCTTCAGCTCGGTGGGATCATACGATCGCTCGCGTGCCTCGGACCACCGAACCTCCAGGTTGTCGCAACGCTGCAGTCGCGGTGGTCCTCCTCGTGGGTTTGGGGCTGGCTTTCATGGCGATCGGTCTCAGCCTGGTCAACGATCGGACATGCGCCGGAGGTTGCGAGACCATCGCCCTCACCCTGCTCTACACCGGTCTCCCGGTCTCTGCGGCGCTCGGGGTCTTCTTTGGCGATCTGGTGCTCGCCTGGCCTCTGGACATCACCTTCTGGGTGGTGACCGGTTTTCTCGCCGCCCGCTGGGCGGACAACCGGGGCCGGAACGTCCTGGGAGCCGTGCTGGTCATTGTTCTACTCGTCGCAGGCTACGGACTAGTCCTTTCCTCTTTAGTCGAAATAGCCCTGTAGAAATGGCCCTCGACCGCTTACCGTGGTGACTGCATGCAGAGAGTGATCACAACCAAGCGTCTCGTTGGGATGGGATTGGCCGCACTGTTGACTTTGACGGCAGCTGGGGGCGCTGTCGCTGTCTACACGGCGGGCGGACCCGGCGAGACTCTCACACCGGCTGACGAGGCTGACCTACTGGTCAGCCTCGTCCAGTCGAATCAGGCCATCATGTGGACCTCGCTGGCCGGCAACGTCACCATCGTGGAGACGGTCGGCTGGCCCTCGAGCGACGGAGTCCATGAGCTCGGCGGTGCACTCGTCATCGAGGCGCCCGAGAATCCAACAGCGGGCACGGTGAACATCGGCGAGATGCCGAAGTCTGTCCGGTTCAGCTTCGGGGACTGATCCTCCGCCCAACAGACGCAGATCGGCCGGCAACTACCACGCCCGCCAGGGGTCAACCGACGTTCAGGTAGCTATCCAGCTCGCCGTCGTCGAAGGGGCCGACCGCCCCCATCACCCGGACGGAACCCCCGTATACGTCGCTCGCCACCGCCTTCACCATGTCGAGATCGACGGCTTCGAGCTTCTCCAGACGCTCATCGACCGACAGGTGGGGCATGCCCGCCAGCTCATCCCGGCCGAGACGCACCATCCTGCTGTTGGAGTCTTCCAGGGACAGGGCGAGACCGCCTCGCATCGAGCCTTTGGCCCGCTCCAGCTCTTCCGCGGTGATTCCCTCCTCGACCACCTTGGCAAGTTCGTCACGGATCACGGTGAGGGCGGTGTCGGTCTGATTGGGGGTGGTGCCGACGTGCACCCCCCAGGCACCGTTGTCGGCGTAGGCCAACTTGAACCCGTAGACGGCATAAGCCAAGCCCCGCTCCTCACGGACTTCACGGAAGAGACGGGACGACATCCCCGAGCCCATCACATGGTTGAGCACCTCGAAGGCCCAACGCCGCTCATCCGACCGCTCCAGACCGGGCCCGCCCAGCACGAGGTGGGCTTGCTCGGTCTCACGACGGGTGAGACTCACGACAGAGACGACCGTGGTGGGTGAGAAGTGGTGGTCGACCCCGTCACCCGACCAATCGCCAAACCGCTCGGCCACCATCTCGACCACACTGTCGTGGTCGACCGAACCGGCGGCGGCGATGACGAGTGACCCTGCTCCGTAGCGACGCTTCCAATAGCCGTGAATGTCGTCACGGGTCATCGCCCGGATCGACTCCCGCGTCCCCAGCACCGGTTGCTCGAGGGGGTGACCGGCGAACACGGCGGTGGTGAAGTTCTCGAAGACGACATCGCTGGGATCGTCTTCGTTCATGTTGATCTCCTCCACCACGACCTGACGTTCCGAGTCGATCTCATTAGGACGGAAAGCGGGCCGCTGGATGATCTCACAGAGCACATCGAGACCCACCGACAGGTCCTGGTCGAGGAGTCGTGTCCAATAACACGTGGCCTCCTTGGAGGTGAATGCGTTCGACTCGGCACCGATGGCATCGAGGGTTTCGTTCACCTCCCGTGCCGACAGCTTCTCCGAGCCCTTGAACAACAGATGCTCGAGGAAGTGGGACACCCCCGCCTCGTTCTCGTTCTCGTCGCGGGTGCCGGTGTCGATCCAGCAGCCCATGGCCACCGAACGCAGCGACGGCATGGTCTCGGTGATCACCCGGAGACCGTTGGGCAGGGTCGTGAAGTCGTAATGCACGTCGCGCAGGGTAAAGGCATCGCGTCGACTAATGGTCAGTGGCTCGGCCGGTGGCGCATTTCGTGAGGTTTGACAGGGGTGAGACAATGAACGGCTTGTGCGCGGACGAGACCAGACCTTCCTGACCGACCTGATCGGCCCCGAAGACCAGGCCATCGAGGCCGTCGTGGGCCGATACCAACGGGTCGCCCCTGCCGTGACCCGGCTGGCCCGAAGTCTGGCCGAGAACCCCAACCTGCGGGTGCGTCTCGGGCCGGAGTCGTCGGCATCCGCAGACGAGATCATCTGTGACCCCCGGATCTTCCAGGCCGCCTACCACCGCAACGCCCCGGTGACCCCCGACGAGGTCGCCCTCGCATCGGCGCTGCACGAGGTGATGCACCTGGTATCGACCAATCTCGACGAAGAGAGGCCGCTTCCCGAGGACTGGCCCGTAGACAGCCAGTTGAAGACCGACACGAAGATGGACCTGCTCACCGCGCTGGAGCGCACCGAGAAGCCCGTGGCCGAAGTCCTCTTCTTCTCGCTGGAGGACGCACGGCAGGAGGCTCAGGGCCTCTCCATCTACCCCGGAGCACGTTCGGTTCTGCAGGATCTCTATCTGTCCTCTCTCGGCCAGGCGATCTCACGATCCGGCGGGCTCAGCCAGTTCGTACTCGGCTGCTTCCTCCTCACCGCGGGGTACGTCGAGCGCGAAGTCCTCGAGAAGCGATTCGAGGCTCGGGCTGCCGTGGCTCTCGACGACGCCACCGGCCATTGCGACGAGGCCGCCCAGTCGGACGACCCGTGGTATGTGGCCCAGCTCGCCCTGGAGCTCGAGGCGATCGCCCGGGCCCACGGCCTGATCACCGAAGCGCCCGACAACGCCAGCAACTCACAACGCAAAGCCTCCGAGAGGATGGAAGCGGAGAAAGCCGCCGAGGGAGTGGACACGGTGCGGATGATCTCGCCGATCGTCGCCGACGCCGAGTCCTACCAGAACACACGACGGGCGGCCGACGCCCGCTCCGGCCCTTCCGATCGCAAGGGGGCCTCCGACATCGCAGACGACGAATCCACCAGCCAACTGTTGCGGGTCAGCCAGGCCCCTCAGGTCTTTCTTCCCACAGGGCAGGCAGGCACCTTGGTGGTCGCCCCGATCCCGTCGGCGTTCGCCGGATTCGGGGCCGAAGGCATCGAGGCCATCGCCGAAGCGTCCAAGAGGTGGTCGGTCGACCAACGTCACGTCTCCGGTGAGCTGTTCCCCCTGTTCGCCGCCAACCAGCGGCGCGGGCTGCGCTCGGGGTTCGACCAGGGCGACGTCTCCCCTCACGCCGCTCTGTTCATCGGCGCCGGGCTCTACCAGCGGTTGTACGAGAGGCGATCGGCCCGCACCCGGCGACGCTACGCCGTCTCCCTCCTCGTGGACGGCTCGGCGTCGATGCTCAGCCCGGGGAGGAGTGCCCACGCCGGCACACAATGGGCCATGCCCGCAGCCGTGTTGGGGGCGTGGAGCATGGCCCGGCTCTGCGACGAGCTGCAGATCGACTTCGAGGTGGCGGTGTTCAACCGGGGTTTCGCGGCGCGGCCGCACGACACCGAGGAAACCTACGTGAAGGCCAGGTCGGCGGCTTCCGCCGGTCTGAAGAGGTCACACGGCTCGGCCGCGGAACGGCTCACCTCCACTGTGAACCACTACATGGTCAAGTCTTTCGACCGCCGTTGGCGAGACGCACAGAACACGTTGGCCGGGCTGTTCTTCACCGCGATGAACCCCCGTCGCGCCTCGGGGATGGCTCGCC
>CAZZIG010000133.1:0-27888 GCA_964653975.1 uncultured Acidimicrobiaceae bacterium | reverse complement strand
TACTTGGCGTCGTCGAAGGCACGCTCGAGATAGTCGAGGCTGGGCCCGATGTTGATGAACCCCTTGAGGTGATCGTTCCCCTCCAACCCCGGGAAGTTCGGGTTGGAATCGAGGGCGAAGTTCACCTTGGCCGAAGTGCCCTGGAACTTGAAGCGGGAGATGTCCCCGACTAGTTCGGCCGGCAACTCTCTCGGGTCGACCAGTTCCATGAAGGTTCGGCGCGGGTCGACCGCGCTGACCACGGTCTTGGCCGAGAACTCGGTGCCGTCCTCGAGGGCCACGCCCGTAGCGCGCCCATGCTTCGTGATCACACGGTCGACAGGCGACTCCAACCTGATCTCGGCTCCGAAACCCTCCGCGGCCCGCGCCAGCACCTGGGTGAACCCGCCATTGCCCCCTTTGTGAAAGGCCCATGTGCCATAGGCCGAGTCGTGCTCGCCGAAGGAGTGGTAGAGCAGCACCAGACCCGAGCCTTGCGACCGCGGGCCGACCTTGGTTCCGATGATCCCTGAGCTGGCGAGCCAACCTTTCATGATGTCCGACTCGAAGTAGTCGTCGAGGATGTCGGCCGCGCTTCCGGTGAGTAACCGGACCAGGTTGTGGAGCACCCTGGGGGGAAGATCGGCCAGATAGGAGCCGATGGCCGCCATCCGTGCCCTCTCGCCGGGATCCTTCGAGGTGATGTCGGGCGGTATGGAGTCCATCAAGGGCCTGATCGCGTGGACGACCTGTTCCATCATGTGCCCGTATGCGTCGTAGGCATCGGCGTCGTGCTTGGAGTGACGCGCGATCTGGTGGTGGTTCTCGTCCTTGTCCTTTCCGATCAGCAAGTAGTCGCCATCGTCGGTCGGGGCGAAACTCGACGGCATCGCGAGCGGCATGAACCCGTGTTTGGTGAGCTCCAGCTCGTGGATGATCTCGGGACGGAGCAGGCTCAGGGCATAGGAGAAGGTGGTGAAGCTGAAGCCCGGGTGGAGCTCCTCGGTGATGGCCGCTCCCCCCACCAGATGGCGACGCTCCAGTATCAGCACCTTCAATCCTGCCTTGGCCAGGTAGGCCCCGTTGACGAGCCCGTTGTGACCGCCTCCGACGATGATCGCGTCGTACTTCTTCTTGCTAGCCATGGCTTCGACCTCAGCCTGTCTTCTGCGGTGGGTCGTAGAAGGGGAGTCTGGTGACATGGGAGTCGACCACCTCGTAGCGATGATCGATTGTCACTTCGAGGCCGACCCGGGTGCCGACGTCTGCGTGTTCGGGACGGAGACGGGCGATCCCGATGTGCTGTTGCAGGACCGGCGAGTAGACGAAGCTGGGCACATATCCGATCCTCTCGATCTCGGAGTCGTAGAGCATCATGCCACCGTGAACAGGGGTGTGGTCCTTCGGGGTGACCAGCCCCCGGTCGTTGTGGGTTTTCGCCCAATGCTTCCAGTCGACCACGATGCCCACAGTCTTCCACCGTGTGGTTCCCTCCGCGATCTGCCGCTCCATCGCGTTGCGGCCGATGAAGGAACGGTCGTCTTCGCCCAGGTCTCGGAGCATCCACCCCATGTTCAACTCGAGCGGTGTGGCCCTCTGGTCGTCGTTCCACGCATAGCGTGCCGAATGGAAGTCCACGTCGATCAGGATCAGACCGGCCTCGATCCGCGTGATGAGCAAGGCGGTCTGGCCTGCGGGAACCGCCCCGTAGGGTGTCGCGACCTCGAAGAGCCGATCCCACACCTCCAGGGCGTCGTCGACCCCGACCCAGATCTCGTAGCCCAGATCGCCGGTGTACCCGGTGCGGGAAACCGTGACCGCGGCGTCACCGATCTTGGCCGGTGTGAGGTGGAAATAGCCGATGTCCTCCACTTCGGGGGCGAGCTGTTTCAAGATCTCCCGGGCGTGAGGGCCCTGGAGGGCGAGGGCGCCGTATGCGTCGGACACGTCCTCGATCTCCACCGACATACCGCTGTTCAGACCCTCGAAGTAGGCGAGATTGGGCTCAGCGGCCGTGAGCAGGAACTCGTCCTGGGCGAGACGGAGGATGACACCGTCCTCGATGACCCAGCCTTCGTCGTCGCACCAGACCGTGTAGTGCGCCTGGCCCGGACGGCATTTGCGGATATCGCGGGTGAGCACCCCGGACAGGTATCTCTCGGCGTCGGTCCCGAAGATGCGGTACTTGTACAGCGGCGATGTGTCGATGACGGCCGCCGAGTTCCTGATGGCGAAGTACTCGAACTTGTCCGACATCTGGTAGCGCTCGGCAGCGAGGTACCCGGCCCAGTGACTCCACAGGCCGGTCTTGTTGGCGGCGCTGGTGCGGGGGTGGAACGGGGACTCGAGGATCATTACGTGGACTCCTGAACCATGACTCGGGGAAGGTAGCTCGCTGGGGGAGCTCATCGTAAGGGGAGCCGCCACCCTTCGCTCAGGCCAAAACCTCTCCCACGAGATGCCCGAGAAGGGCCGCGAGCAAGCCACCGACCACCGAAGCCACCACGTAGACCGCGGCGTGGGCGGAGCGGCCGATGCCGACCATGAACAACCCCTCCCAGGCAAAAGCCGAAAAGGTCGTGAATCCACCGAGGAGCCCGACGGCTATCGGGGTGGTCACCTCGGGCGGATATCGGGCGAGACCCCAGGTGAACAAGAACCCGATGGCGAACGAGCCAATGAGATTGACCAGCATCGTCGCCCAGGGGAAATGGGTTCCCCCCATGGCCAAGCCCACCACGTAACGGATGAGTGAGCCGGCGGCTCCGGCGAGACCTACCCATACGAACTGCATGTCATCCCTCGTGTCTCGAGTAGAGGTAGGAGCCATCAGCAGTTCGAACTGCGGTTGAGAGGCGAGCCCCATCGCCAAGTGAGATCGTAACCGTGCCGCAGCTTCCGCTCCAATCAACCCCGACCCCGATCGGAGAGAGCGCGATGGTTTCGTGCGCCATGGCGGGCCGCCCCGTACCCTCCTGGGATGGGCAACCGATCGCGTTGACCGGGAAGAGACTCGTGACCGCGCTGGGATGGATCGCCTTGGCCATGGTGGCCACGCTGGGCCTGCTCTGGGTGTTCCAACGGAACCTCATCTACCTCCCCACCCGAGTCGCCCCGGAGCCACCACCCGGAGTCGAGGAGATCGTCCTCGAGACCGGAGACGGTCTCCACCTCGCTGCCTGGCTGGTTCCAGCCGAGGCTCCCAGTGCGACAGTCATCGTGTTCAACGGCAATGCGGGCAATCGCTCCGCCCGTCTCCCTCTCGGAATGCGTCTGGCCGAACAGGGCTACACGGTGCTGCTGACCGACTACCGCGGCTACGGCGGGAACCCCGGGTCGCCCAGCGAGGACGGTCTGGCTCTGGATGCCCGGGCGGTTCTCGAGTTCGCCGTCGATCGGTTTCCTTCTCTGCCGCTGATCTATTTCGGCGAGTCGCTCGGCGCGGGTGTTGCCATCGGGTTGGCTGCCCACACACCACCGGATGCGCTGATACTGCGATCACCGTTCGCCTCACTCCCCGACATCGCCGCAGTCCACTACCCCTGGGTCCCGGCCTCCCTGTTGCTCAGGGACGAGTATCAGAATGTGGCGCGGATCCCCACCATCACCACGCCGGTGCTGGTCATCGCGGGGAGTGACGACCGCATCGTCCCCATCGACCAGAGCCGCGCGGTCTACGGGGCCGCCAACGAGCCCAAGAGCCTCCTGGTCATCGATGGTGCTCGACACAACGACCCGGTGCTCCTCGACGGAGAGGAGATGATCTCAGGGATCATCGCCTTCCTCGATCTGCGCGTTACCGGTTAGCCGCGGCTCAGTCTTTGAACGAGAAGTCCGATGACCCGGCATGGGTGTGGGGTCGATCGGTGAGATAGCTGGCCATCTCGTCGAACAACTCCCCGACATCGCCACGCACCGCCTCGAAGTCAGCCTCGCTCTCATACCCCGCCAGGATCATTCCTTCGCCCGGCCCGGTGCGGGCGATGTCGGCGAAAACGAGTCCCTCGATGTCCTGGACCCCGGGTTTGACCGACTCTGCCCACGCCAGAAGCTCTCCAAACCGGTCGTCGTCGAAATGAAGTCGCGACATGCGATAGAACACCTTGGCTGCCTCCAGTTGGATGGATCGGCCAGGTTACCCGGCCACCGCCCGGGCTTTCGAAGAGAGCATCGGCGACGAGTGACGTCCAAGGAGCCCGAATCGGATCTTCGACCGGGGTCTACCGGTGTTCGCGGACGGGCACGTCGGGCACGACGAAGCCGTGGCCCAGATACAGATGGCCCATCAGAGCGAGGAACTGATAGACGGTGCCCTCCCAGCTGGACAACGGCCCGGGCCGGTATCCCTGGTTGCGTACCCCTCTCATCACGTGCTCACAGGCGGTCCAGTCCTCACGGTTGGTGATGTCCCAGAAGTCGACCGCGTAGGCCGGGTCGAAGTCTTCCAGCTCGAAGGTCTCGGGTGGGAAGAGCCAGGAGCACTCGATGTGGGTCTGGTCCGGGGACAACGGGACCACGCGGTGAGTCATGACGTAGTCGGGATGCATCGACACCAACAGGTTCGGCACCACCGTGAGGTACCACACCATGCGCGCCATCTCCCCGTCGACGTTGCGGAAGTTGATCCCCTTGGAGGCGCCGTCGAGTGACATGGTGACGGCATGGTCCTTGAGGACCATGGTGCCACCACACCACATCCCGGTCGGCTGGTGGTCGAGGCCACTATCAGGCGGTGTCACCTCGCACAGCTCGGGGTGGATCGAGGAGCAGTGGTAACACTCGTTGTAGTTCTCGACGATGATCTTCCAGTTCGCGTCGACGACATAGCTGTGGACGGCTGCCTTCCTCAACCTCGCGGTCTCGTAGGGCGCGGCGAGATCGGCGAGGTTGCCGTAGTGCTCCTCGATCGGCGGTGCCTGCCCGGAGAGGTCGACCCAGACCCAACCCAGGTACTCGGTGACCCCGACCCCGATGAGGGGAAACTCGGACATGTCGAAGTCAGGAGTCTGGGCGAAGGTCGGGGCGGCGCGAAGGTCTCCGTTGAACCGATAGGACCAGGCGTGATAGGGACAACGGATGAGACGGGCGTCGATGGCCTCGCCCACCGGAGCCAGCTCATGTCCTCGGTGCCGGCACACGTTGGAGAAGGCGGTGAGCACGCCTTCCCGGTCCCGTGCCAGGAGGACACCTTCACCGGCCACCTCGACGGCGCGAATCTGGCCCGGTCCCACGAGTTCGTCGCCGCGGTCGACACAGACCCATGAGGCCCGAAACAGGTTCTGCATCTCCCAATCGAAGACCTCTTGGGACAGATAGGCGTCCGCGGTGAGGGTGCGGTTCTGGCCAAAGGGAGCGATCACCCGCTCGAGGTCTGACTGGTTGAGTGGAGCGTGACTCATGGGTGGTTTTCCAGCGCCGACAGTAGTTCTCCATGGCTGGAACGTTGAGACCCGACCGAGCGGCCACGTTGGGCGTCGGCTCACCTCCCAATCGTGTCATTGGGCCCGGCAGTGGCCGTCGGAGTCGACCCGGACCCGCGAACATGCTGGTGAAAGGCCGGCCGATCCCTAACCTTGGTCGGCCATGTCGTTGCAGTCACATCTGTCGGAGCTGTCCGGGAAGGCATTCGCCGACCTCGGTCTTCCCGTCGAGTTCGGGAAGGTCCTGCCTTCCCAGCGGCCCGAGCTCGCCCAGTTCCAATGCAACGGGGCGATGGCGGCGGCGAAACAGACCGGCGCGTCTCCCCGTGAGATCGCGGCCTCGGTCTCGGAATCCTTGGCGACTCATCCCGAGATCGCCAACACCGATGTCGCCGGTCCAGGTTTCATCAACATCGACGTAACCGACGAGGCCCTTGCACACTGGGCCAACCGGACGTCCGGGGATCGACACCTCGGCTATGAGACACCGGCCGACCCGCAGACAGTCCTGGTCGACTATGCCGGGCCCAACGTGGCCAAGTCGATGCATGTCGGGCATCTCCGGGCCACCATCATCGGAGACTCCCTGGCGCGACTCTTTGGATTCGCCGGTCATCGGGTGATCCGTGACCCCCATTTCGGAGACTGGGGTTTCAACATGGGTCTGCTCATCGCCACGGTCCAGGAACAGGGCCTCGACCCATCGACCCTCACCCTCGCCGACCTACAACGGCTCTATCCGGAGGCCACGGAACGGGCCAACGAGGACGAGGAGTTTGCCGAGAGGGCACGGACGACCACAGTGGCGCTCCAGCAGGGCGACGGGGAGGCACTGGCGATCTGGAAACAAATGAAGACGGTCTCGGAAGCCTCGCAACGCCAGGACTTCGCCGCCCTCGGGGTCGAATTCGATCTCTGGTATGGCGAGTCTGACGTCGCCGGCCGTCTCGGTCCACTGGTCGACCGCCTCATCGAGGCGGGGGTGACCGAGGAGTCGGAGGGGGCTTTGATCGTTCGGGTCGACCTCCCCGACGACAACCGGGAGTGGCCACCGTTGATCCTGCGCTCCACCGCCGGTGGATACCTCTATTCCACGACCGACCTCGCCACCGTCGAGATGAGAGTCGATGACCTCGGCGTCGAAGTCATGCTCTACGTCGTGGATCGGAGACAGAGCGACCACCTCAACCAGGTGTTCCGGGTGGCCCGCAAAGCCGGCATAGCCGGTGACGACGTCCAGATGGAGCACATCGGGTTCGGCACCATGAACGGCCCCGATGGCAAACCATTCAAGACCAGGGAAGGCGGTGTCGTCCGTCTCGGAGACGTGATCGAGATGCTCGAGACCGCTGCCAGAGAGCGACTCGACGAGGCTCACATCGCAGAGAGATACCCCGAAGAGGAGAGAGGGCGGATCGCCCACCTCGTTGGGGTTGCTGCCCTCAAGTTCGGTGATCTGATCAACAACCGTGGTTCCGACTACATCTTCGACCTGGAGCGATTCAGCTCCTTCGAGGGAAAGACCGGCCCCTACCTCCAATATGCCACGGTCCGGATCAAGTCGATCCTGAGAAAAGCGGCCGAACAGGGTCTGGCGCCCGGGGAGATCGTGGCGCCAACCGTCGACGCAGAGAGAGACCTGATGCTGGAGCTGCTCCACCTCCCCGAGGTGGTCGACCGTGCCATCGACCTGCGGGCGCCCAACCATGTGGCGGAGTACGCCCACTCGCTGGCCGGACGATGGAACCGGTTCTATGACCAGTGCCATGTTCTCGGTGAGACCGACCCGGTGAGACAGGGTTCATGGTTGTCGCTGGCTCGCTGGACCCAGACCACCCTCGAGACCTTGCTGCACCTCCTGGGCATCGAGGTGCCCGAGCGGATGTAGCGATGGATCTCACGATTCGGGCCGCGCGCCAGGCTGACGTGGCCTCCATCGTCCCCTGGACCACAGACACCTTCAGTTGGGGCGACTACGTCCCGGACCGGATCCACACCTGGTTGGACGACGCGGACTCGGAGGTCCTGGTCGCGGTCGACGAGTCAGACATTCCAATAGCTCTCTGTCATGTGGCCATGCTCTCCCCGACGGAAGGCTGGTTGGAGGGAGCGCGGGTTCACCCCGACCGACGCCGCACCGGGGTCGGCTCCGCTTTGAACCACGCCGGTGTCGAGTGGACGAGGGAGCGCGGGGCGAGGGTGATCAGACTGTCCACCGAGGCGTCGAACCTGGCGGCACGCAGCCAGGTGAAACGGCTCGGATACCGGGAGGTCTCCCGCTGGATATATGCCGTGTTCGAAGTCGACCCCGCCCATCGAACCTCCGAGCGCTACCGGATGCGGCCCGCACCGGGATCGGACTCCGAAGCCGCATGGCTGTTCTGGGCCGCATCCGACCTGGCCCGGGAGTCGCGTGAGATGATCGCTCTTGGCTGGCAGTGGCGCACCGCTCGCCCCGAGGACATCCGCGGTGTGGCCGGTGACCTCGTCCAGTCATCTGCCGGATGGGTGTGTTTGGACCAGCCCGCCGAGGATTGGCTTCGCACCACCTGGATCGCCACCACACCCGAGGACATGCTGGGCCTGATCGATGGTCTTCTCGACCTCGCCGCCGAGAGAGGAGCGACCGACCTCGACGTCAAGCTGCCAGACCTCCCCTGGACGTCGGAGGCCATCATCCGCTCCGGCAGCGAGCCCCACCCGGTCATCGTGCACGCCAAACCCATCTACTGAGGCGTGAGCTCCCCCTTTCCTCAGGAAGTGGGACCCGTATCCGGGTCGCACCGCCTCGAGAAATGTGGGTCTGTGTGCCTCGAGAATTTCTCGAGGCGCACAGACCCACATCCGGGTCGTACTTCCTGAGGAAAGCGTACCGTCCAGTCAGGTGAGGATGAGCATCGCGGCGACGGTCCAGACGATGTACATGACGGGGATGTCGGCCTGGCGCCACCAGGCGTACTCGTCGGGCGCGGCCCGCACGGCGAGCGAGAGGGGCACTCCCAGCAATGGCATCACCGTCACACCGGCGACCCCGACAGCGCGGAACCCCTCCACCCCTTTGAACAGCGGAGACGGGACTCCCTCCAGCAGACCGCCGATGAAGTTGTAGAGGAGGAGGGCGATCAGCCCGGAGACGAAAACGGCGAGGATGCGGCCGATACCGACCTCCCACAGCTTGAAACCCACCAGCCGGCGACCCCGCCCCAGGGGCCCCTCGGAGGCGACACCGAGACAGAACAGCCCGACAACGGCGAGGACGATGGCCGAGATCAGCATCGCACCCGTCGAAAGCTCCTGGGTGGTCACATCCACCAGACCGAACCCGCCGATCAGCACGGCGAGGGACAACCCGACCAGCAGGCTTCCGAGCACCATCAGACCGACGTCGGCCATCGTCCCGAAGGCCCCGTAGGCCAGGATCCCGTAGCGTTTCAGCTGGTCGGATCTGTTCGATGGAGGGGTGCTCTCCGACACGGATTCGACCATAACCCTCAGCCCAACTCCTCTGCTCGCAAAGACTCGAGGTACCACTCTATGGGGTGCCGTATCTGATAGTCGTCCTCCAGGTGGCTGCGCAACTGCATCTCACATCCCGGGTTGGCCGATGCCACTTTCCTCACCCCCGTGGCGCGAACCTGGTCCGCCTTCTGGGTGCCCAACCGGGCTGAAGCCTCGGGCTCGAGGACCGTGTACATCCCGGCTGCGCCACAACACAAAGCCACCTCGTCGGTCTCCACCACCTGGTATCCGGCCGCGGCCAGGATGGTGCGCGGCTCGGCGATGACCCGCTGAGCGTGTCGGAGGTGGCACGGGTCCTGGATGGCAATCTCCCCACGATCCGCATCGACAGTCGGGAGCAGACCGGCATCGATGGCCCGGGCCACGGCCACGGTCACGTCGAGAGTCACCGGCTCGTGCCCGGGCCATCGGTAGTCGGCGAGGTGGGCGGAGCAACCCGCGGAGGTGGCGACGACGAAGTCGAACCCTGCGAAGGTGTCCACGTTGCGTGTCATGTACCCATTTGCGGCGTCGGCTTTGCCGTCGTGGGCGGCTAAAGCTCCACAGCAGGTCTGGCGCTCGGGAACAGCCACCGTGTACCCGGCCATCTCGAGCAGGACGATTGCGGCGTCGTTGACCGGGCGAAACCACTCATCCTGGATACAACCCGCCAACAACCCGACCGTGCCGGCATCACCGGGGCCTCCTGCATGCCCGATCGAGGACGGGGGACGACCGCGCAGGGTGCGCATCCCGCCGGTGATCCTCCGGTAGCGGTTGGGGGCGAGACGGGTGAGACCCAGAGACTGGGCCAGAGAGAGACCGACACCGGCGAGACGCATCAACGGCCGCGAGCCGAGAGCGGTGCCCAGGATCCAGCGGTTGCGACGGTCTCTTCGGGGGATCTGGGCGTCGATCTCGGCCCTGGTCCCTTCCAGTGCACGTCCATAGGGCACCAGTCCCGGACACACAGGCTCGCATGCCCGGCACCCGAGACAGAAGTCGATGATGCCGGCGAACGACTCGTCGACCTCGATGACTCCGCTGTGCACCGCCGACATGGCGTGGAGCCGGCCGCGGGGAGAAGCTGTTTCCCGGCCGGTGAGCCGGAACGTGGGGCAAACCGGGAGACACAACCCGCACTGGACACAGGCATTCAACTCCTCGGTGGTCGGATGATGCTCGGTGACCCAGGGTGCCACTCAGATCCCTCCCGGGAGACGAGCGGGGTTGAGGACCCGTCTCGGGTCGAACTCGGCGATGAGCCGACGTTGCAGACTCAGGGCGGGAGGAGGACTGCCCCAGGGCTCGAAGCGAGATGCGTCACCACGCGTCATCACCAGGTGCCCTCCCGTCGACTCGGCCCACGAGCGCAGTTCGTCTGCTCCGTCGTGGTCGTCGGAGGCTGCCCGCACTTCGCCGACCCCGTGCACCGCGAGATAGGACCAGTCGTCGGGCAGCCGTGCGATCCCGTCGGCGGTGCGGGCTGGCGGGAGACGAAGCGACCACTGCCAGGGGCCGGCTGGGTCGGTGGGCCAGTCGAGCCCGGAACTGGCCTTGCCTCCAAGACGCTCCGACTGAGTCTCGACTTCGGCCTCGGTTCCCTGCAGATACACCCTCAGCTGCCCGTCCGACTCGAGGACCGCCAAGGGCCGAGCGATCGTAGACGCCTGCTCGAGGTCGTCCACCACCACGGTGGCGGCGCCTTGTGGTGTCGGCCACAGCTTGAGGCAAGTAGACACGATGACCCCGAGTGAGCCGAACGCGCCAACGGCGAGACGATGCAGGTCGTAGCCGGTCACGTTCTTGACCACCCGGCCGCCGCTCCGGACCACCCGGCCGTCCCCTGTCACCATGGTGATCTCCAGCACCCGTTCCCTCGTGGCGTACAGACGCCCTCTACGCAGACTCGAGACCCCGGCGGCGATCACCCCGCCAATCGTGGCGTTTCCCGGATGCTCCGGCATGACCAGGGTCTGGTTGCGCTCGGCGAGCATGGCCTCGATGGTCTCGACCCGCGTACCGGCGCCCACGACGACGGTCAGGTCGTCGGGCTCCCAGGTCTCGACCTCGGCAAGCCTCTCGGTCGACAACACGAAGTCGGGCTCGGGGGGGCTGCCATACCCCGAGTGGGTGCCCCCACCCCACACCTGGACCGTGAGTTCCCGCTCCGAGCAATAGCGAAGGATGTTCTCAACATCGCGCACAGTCTTCGGCGCCAACTGGAAGGCCGACTCGGGTGCTCCGGGGATCTCGACTTCGAGCCACGAGATGTGGGTGGGGTGGTACGTCAAACCCAGACACCGTCGGGCAGCTCCCGGCGGACGCCTCCGAAGTCGAAGCATCTCGAGCCTTCCGGGAGCACCTTGGCCGGATTGAACACTCCCCGGGGATCGAAGACCTCTTTGAGTCGTGCCTGGGCGTCGAGGTCGATCTCGGAGAAGTTGGCCGGCATCAGGTCACGTTTCTCGATTCCGATCCCATGCTCACCGGAGAGGGCCCCGCCGGCCTGGAGACAGACCGCCACGATGTCCTCGCCGGCCTGGTGCACCAATGCGTTGATCTCCGGGTCGGCGGCGTCGAATGCGATCAGCGGATGGAGGTTGCCGTCCCCGGCGTGGAAGACGTTGAGCATCGTGAGGCCGTAGCGGTCGGCGATGTCGTAGACCGCCTTCATCGTCTCGACGAGTCTGGTGCGGGGAACCACCGCATCGTGGAGGTAGTAATCCGGGGCCAGTTGGGCGATGGCCCCGAACGCGGACTTCCGCGCCTTCCAGAGGAGCGCCCGATGCACGGCATCGGAGGCGATCTCGACATTGCGGGCATTGTTGAGCCTGGCGATCTCCGCGATGAGTTGGGACTGTGGTTCCACCCCGTCGGTCTCCCCGACGACTTCGGCCAACAGCACGGCCGCGGCGTCGGTGGGGATGCCCGCCTGCAGCCAATTCTCCACTGCCTGGCACATCCGCTGGTCCATCAACTCCAACGCCGCCGGGACCAGACCGGCGGCGATGACTTCGGAGACCGCCCGGGCAGCGTCCTCCACGGTGGGGAAGTCCATGAGCAGGGTGCGCACGTCCGGGTCGATGGGGAGCAGACGCACCAGGGCGCGGGTGACGATGCCCAGGGTGCCTTCGGAACCGACGATGACACCCTTGAGGTCGAGACCCGGAGGGTCGGGTGCCTGGCTGCCGAGGGTGACGATCTCACCACCGGTGAGAACCACCTCCATCCCGAGGACATGGCTGGTGGTGCTGCCCTCGGAGAGACAGTGCGGACCGCCAGAGTTGTTGGCCACGTTGCCGCCGATGGTGCAAGCCGATTGCGACGAGGGGTCCGGGGCGAAGTACAGCCCATGGGGGCGGGCGGCGTCGGAGAGGTCGAGGTTGATGACACCTGCTCCCACCCAGGCTGTTCTGTTCTCCGCGTCGATCGCGATCTCGTTCATGGCAGTCGTCACCAGGACGATCCCGCCCTCGGTGGGGCTGGCGCCGGCGGCGAGCCCGGTGCCGGCTCCGCGGGCCACGATGGGCACCCGATGGGCCTCGGCGATCTGGACGATGGCAGCCACCTCGTCGGTGTCCTCGGGGAAGACGACACAGCTGGGTCGTCCCCGGATCAACGAGGCGTCTTTCGAGTACAGGTGGAGCTCCACCGGCTCCTCCATGACGTCCTCCGCACCGAGAACCGCCCTGAGGTCGGTCACCAGAGTCATGGGCCTCAGGCTACCCACCCCTTCTGTGTCAGTCTCGCCCCCCTATGGCTCCCCAAACTGACACAGAACGGTATGTCAGGATGGACCCCAGCCCCCACCCCCTGGTGTCAGCACCACGAGACGGTCGCCCGGGGCCACCTCCACGGTGGTCTTGGCCGAAAGCCGGTCCCGCCCACCCGACGCCCGCACCAGCCAGTCCTCGCCCACCGCACCCGGCTCGCCCCCGGCCAACCCCCACGGCGGGTTGCGTCGACGCTCACCCATGAGGGACAGGGTGGCGTCGGTGTGGAACTCGAGCTCCCTCCTGATGCCGTCGCCGCCCCGGAACCGGCCCGCCCCCCCGCTGTCCCTCCGCAGCGTGTAGGCGGTGACCCGAAACGGGTAGTGGTTGTGGAGCGATTCGATGGGTGTGTTCTGGGTGTTGGTCATCCCGGTTTGGATACCCGATTGGCCGTCGCGGTAGGGCCGGGCACCCTGGCCTCCCGCCACGGTCTCGTAGTAGGCGAAGTCGTCGTTGCCGACCAGGACGTTGTTCATTGTCCCCTGGGAGGCCGCGGGCACCCGATCGGGAGCCGCCTGGGCCAGAGCACCGAGGAGGACGTCGGCGATGCGCTGACTGGTCTCGACGTTTCCGGCGGCGACTGCTGCCGGGGCCAGGGCATTGACGATGCTCCCCTCCGGAGCCCGGAGCTCGATGGGGCGGTAGCTCCCTCCGTTGGCGGGGATGGTCGGGTCGGTGGCTACCCGGACCGAGTAGTAGAGACAGGATCGGGTCACAGCCTCCACTGCGTTGAAATTGGCCTCCACCTGAGGGTCGGTCCCCGTGAAGTCGGCGCGCAGGCCCTCCCCATCCACCGTCACCTCCACCCTGATGGCCACATCACGATCACCGTGCTCCATGAAGTCGTCGAACCGGTAGGACCCATCGGGCAGGTCGGCCAGTGCAGCCGACATACGACGCTCCCCGTAGCCGAGCAAGGCGTTGGCGACTTCGAGAAAGCGGTCGAGACCTTCGGACTCCACCAGTTCGGCGAGCCGTGTCACTGCCACCGCATTTGCGCCCATCTGGCCGTCGAGGTCGCCACGACGCTCCCAAGGTGTTCGCGAGGCAGACACGAACGGGTCGAGGAAGCCGGGATCCCAGACGCCGTCACGCACCGCGACGACCGGGGGGACCACATGGCCCTCCTGTTCGAGACGAACGGCGTGGGCGGGCATCGAACCCGGGGCCTCACCACCCACGTCGGCGTGGTGAGCCCGATTCCCCACCCAGGCGACATGGTTTCCGGAGACGAAGACCGGGGCCACGATGGTGAGGTCGTTGAGATGGGTGCCACCGTGGTAGGGGTCGTTCACCGCGTACTGGAGACCGGGCACCGGGTCGAACCGCTCCAAACAGGCCTGGACCGACGCCGGCATGGAGCCGAGGTGAACCGGGATGTGCTCGGCCTGGGCGAGCATCTCACCATCCGGGGTGAACACCGCCGCGGAGCAGTCGGCGCGTTCTTTGATGTTGGGCGACAGGGAGGTGCGGCGGAGCACGACCCCCATCTCGTCGGCGATGGCGGCAAACCGGTTGCGGGCGACTTCGAGGGTTATCGGGTCGATCACGAGACGAGGTGCCCGATGTGCTTGGTGGCCTCCCGGTAGCTGAGCCCGGAGAGGTCGCCACGATGCTTCCGGGCGAACACGGCCACCGCTTCGGGGTCGGTCCTGGCGTAATCACGGAGTGCCCAGCCGATGGCCTTGCGGATGAAGAACTCCTCTTCGTGAGCACGGGAGACGCAATACCGGAAGAGACGGTCGGCGTCGGTCCGCGTCTTGGCCCCCACCTGACAGAGAATCGCGGCCCGGCGCAGCCACATGTCGTCGTGGCCTATCCACCGGTCGACGATCGGCCAGGTCTCGCCGGCGTGGTCGACGACCAGAGGACGGATCATGTGCGTGGCTGTCTCGTCGACGAAGTCCCACCAGGCACCTTCCACGATGAAGCGGCGATAGAGGGGCATCGATGCCGGGACGACGAACAGCGGGAACCCGGCGGCCACTCCTTGGGCCAGGTACTTCTCCTCCCGGTGGGGTAGCTCCCAGAGGGCAGTGGCCAGAGCGTCGTACTCGTCCCGGTCTCCGGGCGGGAACACCTTCCTCAAGTGGCGGAGGATCTTCGCCCTTGCCGGTTTCTGGACGCCGTAGAAGGGCATTTCGGTCTTCATGTATGCCTGCATTCCGACCGCCTTGTCGGGGTCGGCCTCGGCGGCGAGTGACGAGCGCACGTAGGCGACGGCTTCGGTTGTGTTCATCTCACGTGTCTGGCCTTGCGGAAGCCGTCGACGATATCCCACGCGGCGATCAGGACGATCAAGGCCACGGTGATCAGAACGGGGGCGCCGTCACCGGCGGGCTCGAGCCCCCATCCCAACTCCTCGAAGAACACCGGGTTGAAGACTCGCTCCGATGCGAGCACATAGACCGCGGGGATCACGAAGACGGCGTTCAGGGCCAGGTTCGCCGAGGCCAGGAGCCAGGTCCATCTCCCGACCCGGTACTTGACCAGCTCGAAGATCACCTCGACGAGGAGGATCGTGATGAAGAACGGAAACCAGAAGTCCCACATCTCCTGGTTGAATATGGGGATAGGGGTCCCGTCGCCCGCGGTGAGCGGGGACACAGATCGGGCGAGGATCATTCCGACCACCGCTATCACCAGGAAGATCACCGAGCCGATGGTGTCTCCCAGCTTGATGGTGCCTGCGGTTGGCATCGGGGGCAGAGCGGTCAATGTCCAGTCCGGTGTCTTGGCCTTTTCGCCACTCCGCTCGATCAGGGCGAAGACCAGGGTCGTCCAGAACACGATGTGCAAGACCAGTGAGAGCCCGATTCCGATCGTTTCGCCGAACACCCGGCCGATACCTTGGCCGGCGATCAATTGGACCACGGCAACCACCGCCAGGACGACCGGGACAACAGTGATCAGCAGGACCGTGACCAGCCGCTTGTAGTCGAAGAAGTGCTCCGGGCCGATGAGATAGGTCGGTCTGCCCACATAATCGGCGGCGAGCCGATCGGGGTCACCCAATTCGGTCAGAACCTGCTTCTCCGCCGTCTCCGGCTCGTCGCCATCGGCGACTCTGGCGTCGACCGCATCGTCGATGGAGGTGCGCAGCTCCGCTTCGATGTCTGCCTTCTGTATCTCCGGGATCGACCTCAGGGTCGCCGCCACATATCTCTCTGTGAGCTCTCTCATCACACTTCTCCTCTCTCCAGCCGCTCTAGTTTCTCGGTCATGTCCTGCCAGGCGGCCGTCAGCTCTTGGGCCAGTGCGACACCGGCATCGCTCGTGACGTAGTACTTGCGCGGCCTATTGCCCTCCGTGTCCCACTCGCTGGTCAAGAGACCCTGTTTCTCGAGACGTCGCAGCATCGGATAGAGAGTGTTGGCGTCGACGTCGACACCGACCGCCTCGAGTTTCTCCAACAGCCCGTAGCCGTAGCCGGGGGATCGCAGCACCAGGAGACAGGCGAGGAGCACCGAGCCCCTTCGCAGCTCCCTGAGATACGCCTCTAGCTGTGCATCGTCATATGTCACGTGGGGGACAATACTGTGCGTCACACAGTATTGTCAACCACGGGGTGTGATCTCCAAGGTTCCGTCGTCCAGGACGCGCAAGCGATCGTCGCCCTCCAACAGGGTCGCCGAGTTCTCCTCGACCACTACCGCAGGCCCGGTGATCTCGAAACCTGCAGGAAGCGAGGCACGTTCCCAGACACCGGCGGTCTCGACCGGTTCGGTCCCTCCGGTCAACCGGGGAAGATCACTCCAGGTGATCGGTGGAGCGCCCTCTGCAACCGCCCGGAGGTTCACGACCTCGACCCTCTCCCCGGTCCTGGCGAACCCGAATCTCTCTCTGTGCGTGACGTGAAACCTCTCCACGATGGTGGGCCAGTCGCCATCGGCCACGATCTCCAACTCGTGCGACTGGCCTCGATATCTCATATCGGCGCCGACGGCCACCCGGCTCTGGTGCCGCCCGAACATCGCGGCGAACCTGTCTCCGGCGTCCTTCTCCACCGACTCCACCAGCGAAGAGAGCCGGTCGTCTCCGTAGTCCAGCATGACGGTGCGCACCGCATCGGCACGGGGCGTGGCCAGCAGTAGCCCGAGGGCGGAGAAGACACCCGAAAGCGGAGGGATGAGGACCCTGGCGATGCCGAGACGTTTGGCGAGACGAGAGGCATGCAGCCCTCCCGCCCCACCGAAGGCGACGAGAACCGAATCGCGAGGGTCGGACCCCTCCTCGACAGACACGGTCCGGAGGGCGCGTTCCATGTGGGCGTCGACCACTTCGAGCACTCCGCTCACCAGTCGCTGCACATCGATGCCCGCCGCGGACGCCAGACGTCTGGCTGCAGAACGACCTGCGTCCACGTCGAGGGTCACCGATCCGCCGAGAGCCAGGTCCCGAGGAATGTTGCCGGCCAGCACGTTGGCGTCGGTCACGGTGACCTCGGTGCCGCCACGGCCATACACCGCCGGCCCCGGGTCGGCTCCCGCGGAGCGCGGGCCCACCCTCAGGGCGCCCCCATCGTCCACCCAGGCCACGCTTCCTCCTCCCGCCCCGATGGTGTGGATCGGAACCGAGGGCACCCTGTTGACCCTCCCCGCCACCAGATGCCCGCTGCCGACGGTGAGCACGCCTCCCGGGATGCGGCAGACGTCTGTCGACGTGCCACCCATGTCGAAGGAGATGACCGAGTCATGACCGTGGTGGGTACCGACGGCGGCCGCTGCCACCGCACCGCCGGCAGGGCCGGAGAGGACCAGGCGTCCCGCCAACCCGGCGGCTTCGTCGAAGGGCACCAGGCCACCCGATGACGTCATCACCAGTCTCGACCTCATCGACAGACGCTGGTCGAGAGACCCGATGTAGCGGTCCACCGATGGTGTCAGATATGCGGAGAGAACGGTGGTGGCCATTCGCTCGTATTCGCGGAACTCCGGAGAGACCACCGAGGAGAGCACAGTTGGCAGATCGATCCTGGCCGCCACCTCCCGTTCGTGGCGATCGTCCATGTGGGAGTCGAGCAGCGCCACCGCCACGATCTCGGCATCGCCCACCCCGGAGGGATCCGACGTCCTTCGGTGTCGCGGCACCAGCGGGGCGGGTCGGTCGATGGAGGAGTCGTATAGCGAGGGACGGTCCTGACGGCCGATCTCGATGAGATCCTCGTACCCCTCGTCGGTGAGCAGAGCCACCTCGGCCCCACGCTCTTCCAACAGGGTGTTGGTGGCGGCGGTGGTCCCATGCAGGAAGACGTCTTCGGGCCCTCCTCTCACCACCTCGGCGATAGCGTCGGATTGGTCCCGGGTGGTGGGCACTTTGCGACTGGCGACTGTGCCCTCTTCGAGCACCACGACATCGGTGAACGTCCCACCAACATCGACGCCGATGATGGAGCCCACCCGTTACGCTCGGTCCGGCATGGCCGTTGAAGTCGAGAGAACACCGAACCCCAACGCCCTCAAGTTCTCCGTCGGCGAGTCGGTCGGCGGTCCCGGCACCCACGTCAAAGGTGCCGCACCGGAGGAGCCTTGGCTCGGAGAGTTGCTGGAGATCGATGGTGTCGCCAGCGTCTTCTTCACAGCTGACTTCGTGACCATATCCAAGACTCCCGACGGCTCGTGGGATGCGATCACACCCGCGGCCACGGCGATCCTAGAGGCCCGTTTCGAAAGCTGAGCTCAGGGCTCGATCGTCACCGGGCGGCTGACCCCGTCGGCTCCGGGGACCATCATCACCACCTGCCAAGTTCCGTCGGCCTGCTGTAAACCACCGACCACACCTTCCCCTCCGGCCTCGATCCCGGCGATGACCTCATCGGGCACGGGAGCCAGCGTGAGCCCCGCGGCGGGCGCGACCGCGGCCGTCGACAGGGTCGGCATTGTCGTCACCCTCGGCCGACCGTCGTCGGTTGTCTCGACAGACATCGTCAACAGCAGCGGTGGCTGCCGGGTGAACCCGGCGTCGCCGGAGGAGGAGAGAGACCTCACCAGGACCTCCACCTCGAAGGTCGTGGGGCCGGTCTGGGTCACGGAGCGGGCCCCGGCCCAGTCGACGAACACCTGGGTGCCCTCTGGTGCCTCGGGTAGAGGCATTTCCCCGGGTAACAGCGATGACAGGATCTGACGCGACTGCTCGGAGCCATCGAAGGAGACATATTCGACTGCGAACCATTCGGCGTGGGCGGCCGCCTGATCGATGAGACGCTCGGGGTCTACGGCAAACAGATCGGCCTCGGCGACCACGACCGGGCTGGCCACCGTGGTCGGGGTCGTGGCGGCGCCTGCGACCGTCGTCGGCGTTGCCGGCACCGTCGAGTCGACCGCCTCGACCGGTGGCGGCGCCGTCGGCTGGTTGCGGACGAAGGAATACGCCAGCGCACCCAGTGTCACGGCTCCGGCGAGGACGTAGACCAGCCACTGACGGTCACCGCCCCTCTTCTCCAAGGTCTCCCACGGGATCCGCTCGTAGACCTCTTGACGGTCCTGGTCCATGTCCCGAACGTATGAGGACCTCCTCGCCGGTTCAAGAGGGTCGTTCTGAGAACCCGGGGATCTACGGGAACTGACGGGTCCTTGGCTATCGTCTCATTGGTAATGGCAGTCAACCCCGACCCGAAACCGGGCCGCTGGATACTTCCGCTGGTCGTGCTGGGCATGATCGCATTCACCTACTTCTTCGTCCGCGAGCTCCCGGAGGCCTCCACGGAGACCACTCTCGTCACGGGTGGGGCCACGACCACGACTGGAGGCGACGGGACCACGACGACAGGTGAGACCGGCGAGAACGGCGGGGGAGGCGAGACCCCGGTCGACCCCGAACTGCAGGCATACCTCGACGAAATCGATGCCATCAACGAGGAGCTCCAGGTGCAGCGCAGCGAGTTGGTGACAGTCAACACGGCCTTCAACCAGGATCCGCGTGAGGTCGAGTTCGGTGAGGCCGAGGACCGGTTCGAAGCCGTCGAGACGGCCACCCAGGAGCTGGCCTCCCGGCTAGGTGCCCTGACTCCACCAGAGATCCTCGCCGCGAACCACCAGAGCCTGGTCACCGCGATCGGTCTCGCCTCCGACAGCATCGCTTCCGCCCTCGAGGGGTTGCGCTCCACCGACACCGGCCAGCAGCGAAACAGCGCCGTCGAGGCCTACACGACCGCGGCCGCCGACTACGACACCGAGGTGGCCAATGCCCTCAACGCCGCCGGGGCTTCATCGACCACGGACACGACAGCAGCCGACACGGGCGACGACGCCGGCGACGACGGCTGAATCAGCCCTCTCGTGAACTGACCGGCTCCTCCTGGCGGACTCGCACCAGATCGGCCAAGGCCGGCGCGATCTCCTTCGAGAAGGGTGGGCCCCATGGGATGGTGGCTCGGTAGACCGGGACCGTGCCCACCAACCGGCTCAACGTCGCGAACTCCCGGGTGAGCACTTCTGGCTTGCGCCATCGGTGAACACGGGGGAAAGACAACAGTGCAATCAGAGCGTCACTCGGGGTCATCCGCTCTGCGTCCACCCGGGTCACCGACTGGGACGGCTCCGGTATGACGATGGCACCCAGGGGAAGCCGCACGGGAGCGGCTACCTCGGGGGCGAACGCGATTCGGTCGTCTTTGGTCTTCCTGGCGTTCGCATTGGGTCCCATCTGGGCGATCTCGGCAGCTTTCTCGCGTAGTCGAAGTTCGGGCGCCCCTCCGATGCAGGTGGCGTCGGGTCCCGGGTCGACTACCAGGACGTCGTCGGTGACGAGTCGTGCTCCTGCAACACACATCAATGCCGCCACAGTCGACTTACCCCGTCCCGACTGGCCCACGAAAGCCAACGACCGCCCGTCCACCGAGACGGCGCTGGCATGCAACACGGTGTTGCCTCGCAGCGTCAGGAGGATGGCGCTGACGGTGCCGGCGAGGAGAATCGGAAGCAGTTCGTGGCGGCCGGCCGCATCGGGTCTGACCTCGATCTGGTCGAGACCGGCCGAGATGACGAATTCGCCGCATTCGCGAAAGCGAACGAGATATCCGGAATCGGTCTCGGTGACCTTGTACCAGGCGCCCTCGCCCTCGCCGAAGGCCGCGATGACCTCGCCCGGGGGCGGCTCGGCGGAGTTCTCGATATCCGTGCCCCACCACACCTCGACGTCGACGCCGACGTCGAAGTTGGCGGCGACGGGAAGAGCGACCTCTACCTCCGATCTCATTCGCAGGCCACACTGCATGTAGACAGGGTTCGTCGACACGGGTTACCGCCGTTTGCTCGGTGGCGATTCCGGTGCAGCCTCACCCGGAGACACGGCACGATGGTCTTCTGGTGGTCGTTGGAAGGCGTCGAAGGCACCGACGTACTCGAGGGGGCGACCGTCGATCTCGACCCAGGCGTGCGCATGCAACTCGTCGCCGGCCGTGGCCAGACCCAGCCGGATCGCAGGATGGTGCTCGCGTAACAGGTGACCGGTCACCAACGCTCCTCGGAGACAAGGGCCCTCGCTGAAAGGCCATGCGTGGGCGACCCGCCGCGCGCTCCGAACCCTTCGACTGGATCGGTCCGGCAGCTCCTTCAGCGGCAGCCTTTGCGCTCCGGGGACGACCGGGTCCAGGTTTACCTGGCAACCCAGGGCCCGGCTCAGCCGCGGGAGCGGGACGATGCGGACGAGTGACTCGACGACCACGATGATGACGAATGCATGCAGGGTGGTGAGGATCTCCCGGGTCGACAGGCGAAACACGCGGAGGAGGCCACGCGCCAACCGTCGCATCCGGACGTCGAGGGTCGCCATGGGCATCGTCCTCTTACTCGACCAGGAGGCCCCGCTCACGCAGATCGGCGAGAAAGGACTCGACGTCGGTGCGAGCGCGCTCCTCGTCGATTCCGTACTCGGCGACGAGAGCTTCGATCAGGTCGGAGACATCACACGGCTCGTTCAACCTCTCCCACAGGAGCCGGCCGCTTCCGTTCAACTTGAGGTAGACCGAGCCCTCCAGGTCGAGTACGACGACTTCGTCGCCGGCGACGTGCCAGGTCAAGTCGGTATTCCTCAGTTCCATGATCCCCTGCCCCCTGCCGCACGTCTGGTGACTACTCGCCGGAGCCCGCGGCTTCCGCTCCGCAAGCCCCTCATAGGATACGCCGGATGCCGAAGGACGCAATGTACGTGATGTCCCCACTGGAGATCGTCTGGGGATACCTCCTCGGCCACACCGGATCGCTGCCGCCGCCACAGGATCCCTCCCGCACCCCCCGTCAGGCCCTCGAGGCAGTCATCGTGAGGGCTTTGCAGCGGCCTCCATGCGGAGTGGCGTTCTCCGGCGGGCGTGACTCGTCGGCCGTTCTGGCGGTGGCCACGCACGTGGCTCGGCGTGAGGGGCTGGCAGCACCCATCGCCGTAACCAGAGTCTTCCCGGACGCGCCCGCCACTGACGAGACGGCGTGGCAGAAGAAGGTGCTGCGACACCTCCACCTCGAGGAGTGGGTGCGTCTCGAGTTTCACGACGAGCTCGACGTGGTCGGCCCACTGGCGACTTCGAACATCTCGCGCCACGGGGTCGTTTGGCCTCCCACATTGCACGGCAACATCCCCATGATCGAAGCCATGGCCGGGGGAACATTGCTGAATGGGGAAGGTGGGGACGAGGTCCTGGGGGTGAAGGCCCACCGTGTCGCTCCCCTCAGCAACGCCATCCGCTCTCCACGATCCTCGAGTTGGAATCAGATTCGATCCGGGCTCGGTGCACTCCTTCCCGGTGCTCTGCGCGAGAGTCGAACCCGGTTGCGATACGAGAGCTTTCCGACCCCCTGGCTGACCGAAAAAGGCCGCAAATCTCTCATCGACGCGGTCGTCCGGCAAGAACGCCTGCAGCCACTGGCCTTTTCGGCCAGCGTGAGACGAGTGCCCCGGCGACGAACCCAGGTGTACCTGGCGCACAACCGCGGTCTTCTGGCCCAAGGGAGCGACGTCGAAGCATGGAGCCCGTTGCTGCATTCCGAAGTCGTTCACGCCATCTCCCGCGAAGGGCGGTTCCTGGGTGTTGGTGATCGCACCTCGGCCCTGAGGAGCCTGGTCCCTGATCTCCTCCCCGATGCCGTGCTGGCGCGAACCACCAAGGCCGAGTTCAGGGGTGCGTTCAACGCCCGACACACCATTGACTTCGCCGAGTCCTGGAGTGGTACCGGGCTCGATGAGGAGATGGTGGACATCGATGAGCTGCGACGCATGTGGCTGTCCGGACATGGGACGGCCCTGACCGCTGCCCTCCTGCAGACGGCCTGGTTGTCCGAGCACCCTCCGCGGCGAGCCGCCGGCCCCTCGGAGAACCGCCTCGCGGAGTGACCAGGCGCCACTTTCTGCTTGCAACCCGAGGCACCGTGCGCCAGAATCCGCAGATCCGCGGGCGGCGGGACACTCAACGGTGGGCAGACCTATGGGGAGGGCAAGACCTTGTAGGGGGCAGCTAGTGGGGCTACCGGTCGCGGTGGGACCATCAAGAGATGGTCTCAACGTATACGGGAGGATGCCAATGGCATACGAAGCACCGGCTATCACCGAACTCGGTTCGGTCGCCGACTTCACCCGTGAGGACAAGCTCGCCATCGCTTATGACGGCGACTTGTTCCACGCATCAACAAGCTGACGTAACGACGTCAGGTTCAGCGGCGCCCGGATCAACCGGGCGCCGCTGACGCGCCCGGGACCGAGACGGTTTTCAGCCGGACTTGGATCGTATCCAGCGGCGTCTGATCAGAGTCCTCAGGCGGTCGACCTGTGAGGTGTACCCACCCTCCTCGAGGAAGGAGCCCTCGGGCACCACCAACGTGCGGATGGCGCGCGGTTTCTCCCTCCAGGGCATACCGAAGGTCTTGGCCAGCTTGATCGACACCAGGTCGAGGTCTGGTCGGTCGTATGCGCGGCGCAGGACGATGTCCAGGGGTCGATGACCCCTACGGCCGAGCGCAACCGCCCGGTCTCCCACGAGGACGGCGGCCCGTCCCGTGATCCGGGAGGTGATGTCGCTCACCCCGACCTCTGCGAGAAACTCCTCTGCCGTTGCCCGATCGCTGCTGCTGGCGGCCCGGCCGATCACGAGCAGATCGAGCAACGACGAAAGGGTCCTGTTGCTCGGGTACGAGACCGAGAAGTGGCTGGCGGCATGGGCCAGACGCCCGCCGCGTGCGAGAGACTTGATCTCCCTCCCGGCCACGAGGAAACTCTCCGCAGATGTCCACCAGCGCTCGGAGAGAGGTCTGCCCGCAGCGTGAGGGCGAGTGTGCACGTCTACGACTCCGGCTGCGGACGCCCATGACTGTCCTTTGTCCAACAGGTTGAACACGTTCCGATGGGTGAACCCCGCGTCGGCGAGGGCTTCGATCGCCCTCTCGAAGTCGCCGGGTCGAACCAGGATGTCGACGTCGGTGGTGTGGCGCCGCGCCGGGTCGGGATGGTCGAGACGCCCGGTGGCGATGCCCTTGAGGATCAGAGCCTCGATCCCCCCACCCGACAACGTCTCCGACACATGGACAACGAGTCCTTCGAGGGACAGCCTCCTGGTGGCCAGCGACATGTTCGCCTCGTCGAGCGCTTCCGCCAGTCGGGGCGAGACCACGATCCGACTCGAGTCGATCGCAGCTTTCAACTGAGGGTGAAGTCGATGGGAGACCGCCCGTTCGAACAGCACACGCTCTTCGTCTCTTTCCAGGACGATCGGTTGGGTGTCATAGCTCTCATCGAGGAGGACACGGACCATTTCGACGCCCCACCGCATCCGGGCCAACTTCGGATCCAAGAACTGCAGGGCTTCTGCAGCGCTGGCCCGCACCGGACCCTTCGCCCCCGTACTCCCCGGCACGGAGGTTCCTCCGCTACGAGTGGAGGCCATATCGCTCCGCCTGGATGGTGAACAAGTCGCGGTAGAGCCCGCCGATCGCAATCAACTCGTCGTGTGAGCCCATCTCCACGACTTCGCCGTGATCCATGACCATCACCAGGTCTGCGGAGCGGACGGTGGCGAAACGGTGGGAGACGAAGATCACGATGCGGTTCTCACACATCGACTGCAGCAGGTCGAACAACTCGGCCTCCCCCCGTGGATCGAGGGATGCCGAAGGCTCGTCCAGAACGACGACCGGGGCATCGCGGAACAATGCGCGGGCGATGGCGAGACGTTGCCACTGCCCGATGGAGATGTCGACGCCCCTGGAGAACATCTTTCCCAAGCGCGTGTCGACACCCGAGGGAAGGGAACGTATGAGCTCGTCCAACCCGGCATCGGTCGCCGCACGCCAGATCCCGTCTTCGTCGTCGAGGCGGGTCACGTCGCCCAGCCCGATCGCCTGCCGGATCGTCAGTCGATATTGGGCGAAGTCCTGAAAGACGGGTGCGATCTGAGCCCGCACGAGCTGGGGGTCACAGTCGGCCAGATCGACGTCGTCCCATTCGATCTTTCCCCGACCGGGAGGGAGGAGGTCACAGACGAGCTTGGCGAGGGTCGTCTTCCCGGACCCGTTCGCCCCCACCACGGCCATGATCTGGCCACGTCGAAGCTCGAAGCTCACCGACCGCACGGCGTCATCGGTAGCGCCCGGGTATCGGTAGCCCACACCGTCGACCGTCAATCGGGCCGGTGGTGTGGGTGGTATCCCTCGAGGTCGACGGGCCCGGATGACCGGGAGCGAGTCGATGAAACGCCCCAGGTCGCGTAAGAACGTGATGCCATCGTGAACGCCGGTGAAAGCCGTCCCGGCCGTCCGTAGCCGGGAGCTCAGTTGTTGGAGGCCAACGATGGCCACTGCGGCGTCACCGATGGTTATCGAACCGCGCGCAGCCAGATACAAGGCGATCGAGATGGTGGCGATCACCACCAGTGTCGTGAGGAACGCTCCCACGGAAGTGAAGGCGAGACGCCGGCGCACGAGCGCACGAAGCTTCTCGATCCGCTCGTCCCAGAGCTCTGAGTGCCACCGGCGGAGGGAAGGTGCCAAGTCGTATGCCCTCACCTCCTTGGCCTCCGCACGCTCCGTGAGCACGAACTCGAAGTAGGACTTCTCTCTCTGCAACTCGGTCAGGTCGAGTTCGAGCTGATACTTGGCTCGGTTGTTGCGCACGTTCACGTAGGCGACAGGCAGATAGCCCAGCACCGCGATCGGCACGAGTATCGGGGCGACCGTGAGGAGCACCGCGACGACCCCGAGTGCAACCACGACCGTCGAGAGGATGGTGACGAGGCCAAACACGACAGCCGAAGACTTGCCACCGGCGGCAGAACGGGCCCTCTGCATGCGATCGTGGAACTCCGTGCCCTCATATTCCTCCAGCTCGACCTCCGCGGCGACATCCAGGATCTGTTCCATCGTCAACCGATGCAGTTCCTCGCCGAGCGGCAGACGGAGCTCGTTGGATATGGCCTGGCTCAGTGCGGCCACCATCAACAACGCACCCAACGCGATGAGATAGGGGGCGAGCTCAGCGACCCCTACTCCCGAGCCCTCCGCATCAGCGATCAGGTCGAGCAGGGTCCGGGCGACCAACAACTGTCCGGCGATCGCCAGCGACGTGATCACGGACGAGGCGATGATGAAAACGACCTGGAGGCGTCCGGCCGACCAGACGAGGGACAACGCAAGCCGGATTGTCGCGATCGTGGAGCCCTCGCCGTCCCTGCTCATTGCGGGTCAGGCTAGCCCCAGATACCCCGCTGACCACCCGAGGCCGAGCGGTGGGACGTCAGCCATCCCCTGGTTGGATCGTGACGCCCGTGCACTCGCCGAGGACCAGGAGATGAGCCGTCTCTACCTCACACACGAGTTCTCGAGGAACGGGCCAGGACCATCGCGGACATCTCTCCCCGCTGCCGCGGATCCTCGCGGAACGACGGTCCCGGCCACCTTCGATTTGTCAACCAGCAGAGGGTGATTGCGCCCGTCTACCTCAGATGTCGTAGTACAGGTGGAACTCGTATGGGTGGGGACGGAGACGGATCGGGTCGACCTCGTGCTCTCGCTTGTAGCCCACCCAGGCGTCGATCAGCCCCTCGGTGAAGACCCCACCCTGCAACAGGAACTCGTGGTCCTCCTCCAGGGCGGCCAGGGCGGCGTCGAGACTGCCGGGGACCGAGGGCAGGCCCTCCAGCTCCGCCGGCGGCAGGTCATAGATGTCCTTGTCCACCGGGTCGTGGGGCTCGATGCGGTTCTGGATGCCGTCGATGCCCGCCAACAACATGGCCGAGAACGCCAGGTACGGGTTGCACGAAGGGTCCGGGCAGCGGAACTCGAGACGTTTCGCCGCCGGGCTCTGGCTGTACTGCGGGATGCGGACCGCCGCCGACCGGTTTCGACTCGAGTACACAAGGTTGACCGGAGCCTCGTAACCCGGCACCAGCCGGTGGTACGAGTTCGTGGTCGGCGCGGCGAAGGCGAGCACCGCCGCGGCGTGCTTCAAGAGCCCTCCGATGTACCAGCGAGCCAGGTCGGAAAGCCCTGCATATCCACTTTCGTCGTACATGAGCGGCTCACCGTCCTTCCACAACGACTGGTGGGTGTGCATCCCGGAGCCGTTGTCCTCGAAGATCGGTTTGGGCATGAAAGTCACCGACTTGCCCAGCTGCCATGCGGTGTTCTTCACGATGTACTTGTACAGAGTCACCTTGTCGGCGGTGCGCAACAGGGTGTCGAACTTCATGTCGATCTCTGCCTGGCCGGCAGTGCCAACCTCGTGGTGCTGCACCTCTATCTCGATTCCCGCACTCTCGAGATTGTGGGTCATCTCCGAGCGGAGGTCCTGATAGTGATCGGTGGGGGGAACCGGGAAGTAGCCCTCCTTGTACCGCGGCTTGTAGCCGAGGTTGCACCCATCCTCGGTGACGCCGGAGTTCCAGGCACCTTCCACCGAGTCGAGGAAGTAGAAGCCCGAGTTCTGGTTCTGACCGAACCTGACGTCGTCGAAGATGTAGAACTCGGCTTCCGGGCCCCAGTAGGAGGTGTCGGCCAGACCCGTGGAGACCAGATACTCCTCGGCCTTCTTCGCCACATAGCGCGGGTCCTTCTCGTAGGGGGTGCCGGTGATCGGGTCGTGCACGAAGCAATAGAGGATCAAGGTCCTCCGGGCACGGAAGACATCCTCGACCGCGGTCTCGGGATCGGGGATCAGGATCATGTCCGACTCCTGGATGTCCTGGAACCCGCGGATGGAGGATCCGTCGAAGCCAAATCCGTCCCCAAACGAGTCTTCGG
>CAZZIG010000132.1:0-28578 GCA_964653975.1 uncultured Acidimicrobiaceae bacterium | reverse complement strand
TCGCACTCCAGGGTGCGAAGGCGAACGGCTTCGGGTAGGGAAGCACCTCCCCGTCGTCGTCGAATGCGAGCGCCTCGTCGGAGAGGAAGTCGAAGCCTTCTCTCACCAGAGCGGCGGTGAGGGTGGTCTTGCCCCCACCCGACGCGGCAGGGAGTGCGACTATCCCCTCGTCCCAGGCTGCCACGCCACTGTGCACGGCGAAGTAGGGGCTCTGTGATATCGCGGCGTTGTTCATCCCGGCGACGACTGCGGCGACGGCCCCGTTCATCGAGGCTCCCCGGGCGAGGCGGTTGCAGTCGTGGAAGACGTCGAACCCACCATCAGAGTCCCCGGTTGCCTGGAGGATGTTGTGGGCACGTGCCGGGGAGGAGACCTCGCCGAAGCCGCCCATCACTCGTGACAGTTTCCCGGCCAATGACTCGGATTGGGTCAGGACCCTCAGATTTGTGTCCAGAAGACGGAACCTTTGATCGGTGATCCAGACCTGATCACTGAGATCGTGGCGTCAACCGGGGCGGTTTCGGATCTTCATTCTTCGAGCAGGCCCGCCGACCGGAACTCGTCGATCGTCTTGTCCACGTCGTCGGACACCGCCTCGCGAGAAGTTCCATAGCTGGCAGCGAGGAGATCCTTGATCTCGTCGATCGTGTGCTCCCCGTCACACAGGAGCCAGACATCGCTCGCGGTGTCGTTGAGGATGGTGACACTCTCGTTGGCCGGGTTGTACAGACTGATCTCGCCGCCGACATCAGTCTCCAGGATCTGGGACGAAGCCGGCCCCACCTTCATGTCACCACTCATTCCTCCCCCGATTTCCCAGCTGAATACGATCATCGTCGTACAGACGAGTGACCGGTGTTCGCTTAGAGTAGTCATGTGATGAGGGCACGAAAAGGTCGTGTCCCTCGATGGCATGCACTCATGGAGGGAAATGTGGGCGAAGAGACGAACCAGGGGATAACCCGCCGGGATCTGTTGCGGAGAGGAGCAGTGCTCGGTGGCGCGGTCGTATGGACGACACCGGTCGTGCAAACTCTCGGTATGGGAAGGGCATTTGCCCAGACGGCAAGCCCGGTGGAGACACGAATCTCCTTCATCATCATGAACGTCAGCTGTGGCGACAACACCTACTTCGTGAGGTGGGAGACCGAGGGAGGCTTCGAGGCCGACCCAGGCAACATGAACCCGAACTGTCAGCTGTCCAGCACCGGAACTCCGGCAGACGGGAACCAACTCGGCATCAGCATCACCATCAAGCCCGACGGTTGCGCTTCGATCAACCTGGGTGGGTCTGGTTGCACCATCGTGGAGGCCAAGGTCTTCGGTGGCGGCCAGTGCGAGGCGATCACCGACCCGAGCAACGTCTGCCTCTGAGCTGAGACGGTCGGCTACGACGTGTCGTAGTCGACCAATCGCGCATCCTGCAAGGCTCGTAAGGCGGCGGCGACTTGTTCGACCGCCGCTTCGCGATCCAACTCTGTGAGCTCCGCCACTGCGTCGGCCATCTCCTCCGGGGTGGTCTCACCGTCGCAGAGCTCCCAGATGGCCCTCGCGCTGTCGTTGAGGACGTGGAGCGAGTCGGTTTCGGCCTCGTAGACGGTCCAGCCGTCTCCGCTCGGCTCTTGCACCAGTTCGCCTTTGCGTTTCGGGAGGTTGCTCATGGGTCAGTCCTCGGTTCGTGGCCCCTGATTGGCCAGGGCGATCAGCTCTGCTTGGGAGTGCACGCCCAGCTTGCGATAGAGACGCTGCAGATGTGTCCGTGCGGTGTCCGCACTGATGTAGAGACGGTCTCCTATGTCTTCTTTGCGCAGACCCTCGACAGCCAGTTGATACACCTCACGCTCGCGCGGGGTGAGGGTATCCAGCCCGGCGACCTGGTTCTGGCTCCGGCGTCGTCGCACGAGATGACGGAGGAGTCGGCCCAGCAGGTCCGGTGGGACCACGGCACCACCGTCGAGCACGGTGAACGCGGCCTCTCTTATCTCGTCGAAGGAGGCGTGACGGGAGAGAAAGCCCATGCAGCCGGCGTCGACAGCAGGAATCAGGTGCTCGGGCCTGCCGAGCAGGAGCGTGGGTGTGTTGGCGACGACGGAAGCTAGCCGGTCCGCGGGGAAACGATGATCGATGCGCCACACCAGGAGGTCGGGGGTGATGTCCAGATCCTCGGGATCGGAGCCGATTGTCACGTCGACGCTGTCGAGCATGAGACGTAGGCCCCTGCTGAAGGAGTCGTTCCGGCTGCAGACAGCCACTTGCTTGCGGTCGCCACCCACACCCTTAGTCTGGCATCCGCTCGATGGCTGATCTATCTCATGATGCCAAATTCACCCGCGGTGACTCGCTGAGTCGGCTGCTGGTCGATCTCTGCGCCGATCGCGCCATCGATCGCCCGGTCTCGGCTGAAGCCGGTCTGCTCGAGATGGCTCAGAGACATGGTCTGATGTCACTGCTGGCCGATCGGGTGGACGATCCCATGGTCAGGGCGATCAACGCCCGGGAGAGCGCGAGGAGACGGGTCCTGAGGAGGCATCTCTCCCAGATCCTCTCCGAGCTGCACGAAGCAGGCGTCAAGGCAGCCGTCCTCAAGGGCCCGGCGGTGGCGTCGCGATATCGCAACCCGGGGCACCGGCCCTACAGCGACATCGACATCCTGGTTCCCGAGAACCAGGTCGAAGGGGCTCTGGAGCGTCTGAGCCGCTATCCGCACACCGAGCGAGTGCCGGCCAAGCGCCCAAAGGCGGACAAGCGGGACGTCTTGATGCGGGACGAGAGTGGTGTTGTCTTCAACTGCGACCTTCATTGGGATCTCTTCTCGTACACCCAGCTCCGCAGGTCGGCGGATGGAGCCACGGCGCAGGCGTGGGACCGGGCCGTCCATATCCCCGATTCGGGTCTCGGTCCATGCTGGGAGCTGCCGGACGAGTTCCGGATCGCATTCCTCGCCTCCCATGCAGTTCTCGACCATCGCTTCCGCCTGATCCTGTTTCGTGACTTCGTCGAGCTGACCACTAAGCCGATCGACTGGGAGCCGCTCGCCTCGGTCGCCGAACGATTCGGGCTCTGTTCCACAACCCATCTCGCTCTCTGGATGGCCCGCGAAATGCTCGGTGCGCCGGTCGATGCGGACTTCCTCGCCTCGATCCGTCCTCGGTCGGCCCCACTGTCCTTCCTCGAGTGGTCCCTGCCCCGGACCGACATCGTCCGGTTCAATGGCCACCGACCGCACCCGATAAACCTGGCGTCGGTGCTCCTCAACGATTCGCCGCGAGAACGGCTGTCTCTGCTGGTCAGGGCACCATCGGCCTTCCCGGCTTGGAGAAGGAGGGTGGCCGCCGAGCAGGGCCAATCCGAGACTCCTCGGACGCTCATCGTCGTCTCCACCGATCGTCGTCGCGGGGCTGAGGTCTTCACGGAGCGTCTCCGCAGCGGTCTGTTGCAGCACGGGTGGGTGGTGGAGGCGGTCGCCCTGCGTGGCTATGGCGAGGAGAGGCGTGCCACCATCGAGCCGCTCGTGTCCGACGGCGATGCGAAGAGGAGCCGATTCGACTGGTCCGTAGTCCGGGCGTTGCGCCGCAAGGTGAAGACCTATCGGCCCGACCTGATCGTTGCCAACGGCGGTGCGACATTGCGATACTCCCTGGCGGCGAGGATCGGTTCGGGTGCCGCGGTGGCGTATGTGGGCATCGGTGAGCCCGACTACTGGATCCGCTCCAGGTTCTCCAAGCTGGCGAATCGGTTGATGCTGCGACGGGTCGATGCGGTGCTGGCGGTCTCACATGCCACGGCGGAACAGTTGGTGGCTCTGGAGCCGAGCATCAAAGACCGGACCAGCACCACGTATACCGCCGTGCCCGACGAGTTGTTTGCCGTTGGAGAAGTCGACCGCGATGGGCCTTTGCGGTTGGTGATGGTCGGCAGCCTGTCCCCCGAGAAGGATCCGATGTTGGCTCTGCGCGCCATGGCCTCGCTCCCAGACGCAACTCTTCGCTTCGTCGGTGATGGCCCTCTACGCGATGACCTGCAGCGAGAGGTCGAGCGGGGTGCGCTGGCCGAGCGTGTCACGTTCACCGGTCCGGTCGACGATGTGACGCCGCACCTCGAATGGGCCCATCTGCTGCTCTTGACCTCGAGGTCCGAGGGCTTGCCCGGAGTGATCCTCGAGGCGAGTGCGGCGGGCCGGCCAGTCGTGACGGTCGACGTGGGAGGAGTCCGCGAGGCGGTGCTCGATGGGGAGACGGGTCTCGTCGTCGATCGTGACCTCGATCAGTTGGTAGCGGCGTTGCGCACTCTGGATGCAGATCGGGCGATGCTGGCGAAGATGGGCGCCGCCGGCCGAGGGCACGTGAGGTCGAGATTCGGCCTGGCCGACATCGTGGAACGATACCGTTCCGTGCTGGTGGAGATGGCCCGGTGATGGAGATCGCCCACCTGACCACAGTGGATCTGAGTCTGCGCTACCTGATCCTTCCCCAACTCGAGGCAGCGGCTGAGGTAGGCAGGTCCTACGGCATCAGCGCCCCCGGGCCCTTTGTCGCAGAGGTCGAGGAACGGGGAGTCGTTCACGTGCCTCTCCCCGCTTCGACCCGGGGGATGAGTCTCCGGGGTGACATCATGGCGATGCGACAGTTCTGGAGAGCCGTCAGGGACATCCGCCCCGACGTCCTGCACACCCACAATCCAAAGCCGGGTATCTACGGGCGGATCCTCGGTCGGCTCGCGGGCGTGCCGATCGTCGTCAACACCGTGCACGGGCTCTACGCGACCACCGACTCACCGTGGTGGCGAAGACTCGTGGTCTACGCCCTGGAGGCTGTTGCGTCGCGCTTCTCCGATGCCGAGTTGGTCCAGAACCCCGAGGACCTCGATCTCCTGGGCCGGCTCCATATCGTCGAGAAGTCGAAACTCCGGTTTCTGGGCAACGGTGTCGACCTGGGGCGGTTCAACCCCCAGGTCGTGGCAGAGCTGAGAGCCCACGAGCGGTCCCGGCTCGGTGTGGCCGACGAAGAGATCGTCGTCGGGATGGTGGGTCGTCTGGTCGCCGAGAAGGGGGTGCCCGAGTTGGTCGAGGCTGCTCGTAGCCTCGGCGACGACGTGCGGATCGTCGTTGCCGGGCCCAACGACCCCGACAAGGACGACGCGATATCTCCGGAGCTGCTCGAGCGTGGTCGGGACTCAGGGGTGGAGTTCGTCGGCATGAGAAGGGATATCGAGGCGTTCTACTCCGGGCTCGATGTGTTCGTGTTGCCCAGCCACCGCGAGGGGTTCCCGCGAGCGGCCATGGAGGCGGCTGCCTGTGGGCTACCGCTCGTGGTCACCGACATCAGGGGATGCCGGCAGGTGGTCGACGAAGGCGTCAACGGGTTGCTGGTCCCGGTCGCCGACGCCGCGGCGCTGGCGTCGGCGATCTCCTCCCTGGTGTCGGACCCCGAGAGGAGAGAGGCGATGGGCGAAGCCTCGGTCGAGATCGCCCGACAGCGATTCGACGAGACCCGGGTAGTAGAGATCGTCATGGAGACCTACCAGCGTCTTGCGGAGGAGAAGGGGCTGGCCTGGAAGTATGGGGACATCGGTGAGCCGACCCTCCGAGAGGCGGTGCGCCGCGACCACCGGGCCATAGCCGCCCTGCATGTGGGGAGCATCACCTCGGGTTTCCTCTCTTCGCTCGGGCGGCCCTTCCTTGGACTGCTCTACAGGTCCCTCATCGAAAGCGAGCGTGGGCGGGTCATCGTGGCCGTCGACGAAGGGCGAGTGATCGGGTTCGTGGCGGGGACGTCCGACACCGGAGCCTTCTACAAGGAGTTCGTGAGGAGACGGTTTCTCGCCGCGGGTTGGCGGTTGGTGCCTGCTCTGTTCCGACCTGCCGCCTGGCGGCAGGTCTGGGAGACGTTCCGCTACGGCGGCCATGACACACGTGCTCGGGCCGAGCTGCTCTCCATGGCCGTGGCACCATCTGCGCGTGGTCGTGGTGTGGGCCGCGCTCTGGTCGACGCCCTGCTCGAGGAGGCGCGATCGGCCGGTGTTCGGGGCATGACCGTCGTCGTTGGCGCCGACAACGCGGCAGCGATCAAGCTGTATGAGTCCGCCGGGTTCGGGGATCCGGTCCGGATCGAGGTGCACCGTGGGTTCCCCTCCCTGGAGTTGTTGTGGCAATCGTCGGGTTCGTGACGGCGGTAGGGGTCTCACTGGTTGTGTCGGGGGTGGGCATCCTGGCGGGGCCACGTCTCGGTCTGGTCGACCGCCCTGATGGGGATCTGAAGCCTCACGACCGCCCCATTTCCCCGTTGGGTGGGGCCGGTGTCCTCGTCGGACTTCACGCCGGCCTGCTCGTAGCCGAGGTCTTCGAGCTTTCCCTCCTCATAGCCACCCTCCTCGTGTGGGCCCTCGGGCTGGCCGACGATCGTTACGGTCTCGGCCCACGGGTGAGGCTGGCGGGAGTCGGGGTTGCCGGAGTGGTCCTGGTGGTCTTGTCCGATGCCGACCTGTTCTCCTTTCAGGGTGGGCTCTGGGTGGTGGCAGTCCTGGTCGTGGTCAATGCCATGAACCTGTTCGACGGTCTCGACGGTCTCGCCGGATCCGTGGCGGTGGTTGCGATGGCCGGTCTCTGGTGGTTCGGCATGTCGATCGGGCCCGGTGGTGATTCGACCGCGTTCCTGGCTGCGATGGGAGCCACAATCGGGTTCGTCGGATGGAACTGGCCACCAGCGCGAGTATTCCTGGGGGACAACGGGGCATACGTGCTGGGCGTGACATTGGTGTGGCTCGCCATGAATGCATCGGTCGATGGGGGCACCTCACTCGTGGCGGTGGCGTTGATCGGGGTCCCTCTGCTGGATCTGGCCGCCACGGTGGTGCGTCGGCTCGCGTCGGGCTCGGTACTCACCTCGGGAGGCCGCGACCATGTCTACGACCGTCTCCACGGTATCGGGATGGGTCTCGCCACGATCGTGGGCGTGATGATCGCCGCCCAGGCGATCTGGATCGTCGTCCTGTGGTCGGTGACACGATTTCGTTCCGAGACCGCGGGGGTGGCGGTTGCGGTGCTGCTGGGATCGGCAGCAGCCGGGATCTTGTCCCGAATACCCCGGTCCCCGGGTTCGCGCCGGGAAGGGATCTCTTCTCCCTGACGAGGGGGTCGGCCTTCCCTCGGAGTCGGTGGGGTCAGAGCAGCTCGAGGTCGCTGGTGCAGATGTCCCAGGACCCGAGATCGAGCGGATTGGCCTCCAGCGCGTCCAGGGGGAGGGCGACGAGCCGCAGCGTCTTCAGCCCGGGAACCGGCAACAGGCCTCCTCGAGAAGCGATGGACCTCTCTGGTGAGCCCGGAGAGAACCAACCTGCCAGGTATCGGGCGCGGGAAAGACGGGCCAATTCCCTTATCAGGGCAGGGTCTGACCGTCCGAGAAGATCAGAGACGACCAGTTCGGTCCGGCTGCCCCGGGTCGAGGCTCGTGCAACCAATCCTCCTCTGCCGTCCTCGGTCTCCAACCACCCGTAACTGGCGGTCGGGTGTCGGGCGAATCGCCAGGTCAGGTAGTCGGCAGTTCTCGGAGTCCGCATCCCGAGCGGTGGGCGCAGCTCGACGCGGTCACCGACCGGGCCCGCCGGGACCAGGCCGGGGGCGAGGTGTTCGATCGACGGGGGCGCTGTCGGTGACGGCTGTTCGGAGACTCCCAGGCGGATCCTGACCTGTGCTCCTACCCATCCCACGTGTTGCCAACCCATGTCGAGGTACCCGGGTGCGGACTTCTGGTTCGGGGTGTTGAAGACGAGGTCGATGTCTCTCGCTCGTGCCACCTCCAGCGCTGTCATCGTGAGCTCGCGGAAGATTCCCCTGCGGGTGAACGCAGGATGAGTGGCCGTGTCAACGGGGCGGACACACCGCACCAGGTTCCCTGTCGGCGTGACGAGATCCCATCTCATCAGGGCGCGGACGCCTGCCACGACGCCCCCTTCTTCGGCGATCATCACGATCGAATGGCCAAACGGGTTCGCCAGGTGTTTCCACTCCCAGAGTGCAGGTGTCCGTCGCAGCAGCGGGGTCTCCCCCAAGGCGAGCCGCAGTACCTCCAGGATCCCGTCCTGGTCAGAGTAGGTGGCCTCGCGTATCTCCCGATCAGCCATCGAGTAGCTCCCGGTAAACCTCTTCGTGAGCTTCGACCATTCCCGCCAGACCGTGTCTCGCTGTTACCAGCTCGGCGCCGGCCCTTCCCCAACCGGCCGCGTCCGGCGAGTCGAGGGCCTCGAGTAGCGCCGCCGCCAACGATTCGGGATTCCCCGGCGGGACGAGGAGCCCGGTCTCACCGTGACGGATCACCGAGGGGACACCGCCGACGGAAGTGGCCACCACGGGTCGTTCCATGGCGAGAGCCTCTAGGATGCTCAAAGGGAGACCCTCGATGTCGGACGGGTTGACCACCACGTTGGCGGCGGCAACGAACAGTTGGGCGTCTGGACGCCGGCCGAGAAACCGCAAATGCTCGCCGACTCCGAGTGCAGCCGCCCGTTCCCTCACCCGCTCGAGGTCGCCCTCTGTCTTCTCCCCTCCGATCGATAGCACCACGATGTCGGGCCGCTTCCGCGCGGCGATGGCCACGGCTCGTGTCAGGGTCTCGTGACCCTTGTGCGGGCGGATGTTCCCCACGTGGACCACCAGAGGGCTTCGCTCCGGGATGCCGAGTTCCCGTCTGAGACCGGTGATCAGCTCCGCGTCGGGTGCTCCGCCGGGCACCCCGTTCGGTATGACTCGGGGTTTGGGCCCTGGGTAGCCGTCGAGACTCCGGGCCACGGCGTCGGACACTGCTATGACCGCATGGTTCCTGGAGTAGGTGAGGCGGTTGAGCGTCCGGGTCGGCTGGCGATAGAAGTCGACGACGTTGTGCTCGGTGTACACGTGACGATGTTCTCCGGTCAGCGTGACACGGGCCAGGATCCCGGTGAGGGGGAGGTGGGAGTGGATGATCCTCGGCTTCCAGTCGGCCACCACACGGCGGAGCCGGCCTATTACCCCGATGCTCCGCGGCCCCCGCCAATCGAGGCAGTCGACCTCGATCCCGTGCTCGACGAGTCGATGCGTCAACTGGTCTTTCCAAGGAAGGAGGTAGGCGACCCGATAGCTGAACTCGGACCGGGCCCAGAGTCCCGCCGACTCGGCGATGAGCGTCTCTGCCCCTCCGATCCCGAGACCCTTGACGAGGACGAGGACCCGGGACGGCTCAGCTGCTGTCGGTGACACTCGAGATGAACTCTTCGATGCCCCGCTCGAATGGGACCTCGCTGGCCCATCCCAGAATCTCGTTGGCTCGCGCCGCTGTCACCCTCGCTGGAGGCACGTCCCCTGGACGTGGTTCCCCGAACTCCAGCTCCGTCGGGTAATGGGAGACGATGACATCGGCCAGCTCTTTGATCGACACTGTCTCGGGGGCCACGATGTTGAGCGCCACCCCGCTCACTTCCGACGTGGCCGCCTTGACGAAGGCGCGGGCGACATCGCTGGCGTGGGTGAACTGCCTCCCCTGCGAGCCGTCACCCTGCACCGTGATCGTCTCACCGGCTCGGGCGCGGTCGAGGAAGATGCGGAAGACCGAGTTGGGTCGCAGGCCGGAACCGTAGGCGGTACCCAACCGGAGAGCCATCCCAGAGAGGCCTTGGAGACGGCAGGCAGAGAGGAGCATCGACTCCCCGGCGAGCTTGGTGATGTTGTAGGGATGATCGGGACGGGTGGGGTGTTCCTCGTCCAGTGGTTCGTACTCGGGTTCGCCGTATACCTCCCAGGTGGAGGCGTACACGACCCGCGCTCCCGAGGTCGAGGCCGCCTGGACGATGTTGGAGGTTCCCACGACGTTGACCTCCGCAGCCAACGTGGGACGCTCGCCGGCCAGATACACGTCACCGATGGCACCGATGTGGGCGATGACGTCGACACCGGCGACAGCCTCGTCGACCGTGGCCCGATCGGTGAGGTCGCCGACCAACATCTCGACCTCGGAGTGGTCAGCAACGTTGAGGTCGAAACCACGGACCTCCCACCCTTCGGCGAGGAACAGTCTCGCCACGTGCTTGCCGAGGAACCCCGCGGCGCCGGTCACCAACACTCTCATCCCTGAACCCCCCTCGTCGTGATCACTCTCGTCGGAGCACCGTTTTCTACCTGTTGTGCCCCGCTCTGCAACTTGTCGTTCCCCCGTGAACCGCCATTCTGCCGGTTGTCACGCTACGTGACCAAATTGACACTTTCCGCGAACCCCTGTTTGGTGATAGGATCATCCCGGGCAATGGAACCGTAACGGGATTCAAGACACTGTGGGAGGCGAACGTGTCAATTGGGGCGACTGGTGGGAACTCTGCTTCACGGCTGCAGTCGGTGGCGGTGGTGGCGGCTCGAATTCAGGCAGACCTGGCTTTCGCCGTCGTCGACGTCGTGGTGGTGATCTCGGCGTACACGATGGGGTTGGCACTCCGGATGATCGACCCGGTGGTGGAGGCCGACTCGGGACTTTGGGACGACCTGGTCGCCGCGATGCCGGTGATCGTCGCGATCCATCTCCTCGCGAACATCCTGGCCGGCACCTACGGCCATGTCTGGGAGCACGCCAGCACCAGTGAAGCAGTTCGTATCGTCGCGGCCAACGGAGCTGCGACCGCATTCCTCTTCTTCCTGAGCTGGTTCATGCGTGAGTCCAGCGGTTTCTTCGACCCCGGGGTCCTGGTCCCATATTCGGTCGTGGTCATGGGGGGTCTCCTGTCTCTTCTCACCATGGGTTTGATCAGGTTCAGGTCGCGTCTGTTCTCCTTCCACAAATCGAGCGGTGCGGTACGGATGCTGGTGGTCGGCACCGGCGGCGATGCGGCTGCCTTCTCCCGTCAGGTCCCTCTTCGCAGGGAAGGCCGGGTGGTCGTGGGTTTCCTCGGAGACACCGATCAAGTGTTCAACGGCGACCGGCGGCTTGCCGGACGCGAGGTCCTCGGATCGATAACAGATATCGCCGACGTGATCGAGGCGCACGACATCGACGAGGTGGTCGTCATCGGCGGAGACCCGGTACGCGCCCGCGAGGTGGTCGACCGGTGTCTCGACGTCGATGTCCGGCTGCGGCTCCTTCCCGGCGTCGAGGACATCATGCGTGATGGGGTGACCGCGGTAGACGTGAGGGACATACACGTCGAGGACATCCTCACCCGCCAACCGGTCGAGACCGACCTCTCCATGGTCGGCGAGCTGCTTCGGGGCAAGCGAGTCCTCGTGACCGGAGCCGGGGGCTCGATCGGATCCGAGATCGTGCGCCAGGTGCTCCTGTTCGAGCCAGAGAGCCTTTGTGCACTCGACCGGGACGAGACCCTCCTGCACGATGCTCGGCTCCGCTGGCCGGGCGAGGTCGATGCCCGGTTGGGAGATGTGCGCGATGCCAACCGGATGCTCCGTGTGTTCGAGACCTTCCGGCCCCAGGTCGTTTTCCATGCCGCAGCGCTCAAGCATGTGCCGATGTTGGAGACTCATCCCGAAGAGGCGATCCTGACCAACGTGATCGGGACCCTCAACGTGATCGAGGCCGGCTCGCGGGCGGGGATGGAGCGTTTCGTCCTCATCTCCACCGACAAGGCCGTCGACCCGACGAGTGTCATGGGCGCCACCAAGCGGGTGGCCGAGCTCCTGGTCCAGGCCGGTACCGAGCGGGAGGACGATTGCGTCTACACCGCGGTTCGGTTCGGCAATGTCCTCGGGAGCCGGGGCAGCGTCATCCCCACGTTCAAAGAACAGATAAAGGGTGGCGGGCCGGTGACGGTGACCGATGCCGAGATGACCAGGTACTTCATGACGGTCGACGAAGCGGTTCAGCTCGTCCTTCAGGCTTCTGCACTGGCTGACGGGTCCGAGGTCTTCTTGCTCGACATGGGCGAGCCTGTCCGCATCGACGCTCTGGCACGTCGTCTCATCAGACTCGCCGGGCTCACCCCTGGTGCCGACATCGAGATCCGGTACACCGGAATACGACCTGGTGAGAAACTCGTGGAGGTCTTGTCGAACCAGCCTCTGGAGTCGACCAGTCACGACAAGATCTATGATGTGCGTCTCGACCATCCACACGCAGGAACTCTCATGGACAGCGTCGGTACAATCGAAAACGCCGTGTCCACAGGTGATACCCAGAAGCTACTCGAGGTCCTGAACGACCTCGCCGGAGGCACCCTCGCCTCGGCCTTTCCGACGGTGGACCTCACAGAGGGCGCACACGCCGTCGCATGGAGCTGAATCGGCTCTTCCGGGTCATCCGGGCCCGTTGGCTGGTCGTTGTCACGGTCGCCATCATCGGGTTCGCCAGCGCGTTCGCCTTCACCACGTTGGGGAATCGCAATCAGGCCGCGAGCTACGCCGGCACCGCCTCGATCCGTTTCGACCCCCTGGAAGGGGAGAATGTCGATGATCTGGTCGCCGCCATCAATGACGCCCATTCCTTTGCGTTGCTCGCTGCGGAGAACCTGCTCGCTGAAGACCCCAACCTGTCGATAGCGCCGGACGCCACCGCGGGCAGGCTGGTCTTCACCGCGATCGGAGACACCCGCGAGGAGGCGATGGCCAAGGTCGATGCCCTAGTCAACACCTATCGTTCCAGCACCTCAGGTGTCAACTCCGACGTCACCTCGCAGATGGAGGAGTACGAGCAACAGGCGGCGTCGATCGCAGCGCAGATGGCCGACCTCCAGCCACAGTTGACACCGGAGGAGCGGGCTCTGGCCGGAGAGCACGACACTCTCGACCTGGCGATCACCCGTCTCCGGGAACAGATAGTGACCCTCATGGTGGAGGGTGCCCTCGGAGCTCCCAACGAGGCAGGGATTGCGGCTTTGAACGCCGACCTCGACGAATTGAACGAGCGGAAGGCCAATCTCCCTCCCCGACCCGAAGCCGAGTTGGACGTGGTCGACAAGCTGAGACGGGACTCTCTGCAGAGACAACTCGATGCCATAACTCTCGAATATCAACGGCTTGCGCTTCGCTCGGTGGGCGTCCTCGAGACCGGGGAGGTCCTCGAGCCCACCCAGGTAGTCGATCGCACCCCTCCACCGGACAGCCCGCTCATGAACGGGATCATCGGCCTCCTCGGTGGCGGCGGTCTCGCCATCTTCGCGTTGGTCGTTCTCAGCAGATCACGACGTGAGGTGTGGGTGGAAGAGGATCCGCCGGTGCCCGTCCTCGCCGAGATCCCTGACCGGAGGGTGACCACGCTCCCCGGGCCGACCTGGTACGACAGCACCGATATTGGGGCTCGCAAGGAGGGCATCCAGGCCTCGCGTACGGCAATCGAAGCGTCGTTACACCACGAGCGTGCCGCCCTGGCGATCGTTGGCGATCATGTCAGTGAGGTGACCCGGCACGCCCTCGCTGCCGATCTGGCCATAGCCTTCGCCAGCGCCGGCCGTTCAGTGCTCCTCGTTGGTGGTGACTTCGCAGGGCAGGTCGACATGACCGAGTTCGATGTCGGCGAGCCCACGCTCAGCTCGGTCCTGCGTCTGCCGATGGGTGTCGAGTTCGAGCGGCGAATCGCCCGCATGCTCGACGAAGCCGTCCACATCCGCAGCGGTCTCGCGGTGATGCCGGCCGGGCCGGCTCCCGAATCGCCGGCAGACTCCCTGGCGGGCCCCCAGTTTCGACGGTTCCTCGAGCTGGTCCGCGAGCGCTTCGACCTCGTGGCGGTCGTGGGTGGTGAGGCCGAGGCGGCTTCGACCCAGGTGATCGTGCAGCGCACGGGCAATGCGATAGTCGTCGTCTCCCCAGGTGCAACCACGGTCCCCCGTCTCAACAGCATCTTTGCCGACATGCGTAATCAGAGTGTCGTCGTTCCCGGTGTCATGATGATCTGGGGCAAGGAGTCGAGGGTTCGGCTCCCCGCTATCAGGCCGGGTGTGGTCCGAAGACCACAGCAGCAATCCCACCCTGCAGGCCAGCCGCTGAGCCGGCTCGAGTACTACCCGTTCCCCGGGTCGAAGAGCACCGGAGGCTCGCGAGATGCCTCCCTCGACCAACTGGCCGAAGGTCTCGACCGCGACCGATCGCGGCTCGCAGAGGGCCAACAGCCGGGAATGAGGGATGAGATCGGGATGGAGATCGTGGAGACCCTGGCCAATACCGATCCCGCCTTGGCCTACGACCCCGTGGCACATTACGTGGTGGCCCGGGTCGAGGACATGATGACTGCTGTGGCCGGCCAAACCAACGTCACCGGAGACCTGATCGATGTCGTGACCACCGACGGGTTCATTCCTCTGTGCCGGGTGAAGGGCACTCCGTCCATCGGAGAGCGTCTCGTGTTCGAGCTGGAACAGGAGGTGGGCAAGGAACTGGGAGCGAGTCTGGCCTCACAGATGTCGACCGCGCTCAACGGCAGTCAACACCTCGATCCAGCCTGGGCGATCAATTCGTGGATCAGGAGTGAGTTCTTCGGGAAACATCTGGCCCGTACCGATCGCGAGCCTGAGGTGTGGCATCTGACATCTCCCGAAGGGACGGTTCAGATCCTGGTGACGGGACGGAGATTGAGCGACGAGAGACTGGCCAAGATGACCTCTCAGGTTGTGCGTCGGATCATCCACGACCTGGAGACGAGACTCAAAGAGGCGCAGGAGATCGGGGATCGTGCCCAGGCAGACGCCCTCGAAGCCGAGCTCAAGGATGCCCATCTGTTCGAGGTCTCCCTCGGATTGCTGCGAGGGGGAGGCACCGAGGAGGCTCGTCTGACCTACTCGTGGAGGCGCAGCGACCAGAACCCTCGCGGCTGGAATCCGGTCTGGTCCGAGGGGATCAGACCCAACATCGCACCGCTACAGCGTCTCGGCCTGCTTCCCGAGCCGGTCTTGACCGACGAGGAGCTCTCCGAGCTGCTGCCCACCGGATGACGGCATTGCGCGTCGTGGGCAAGGCCGTCTTCGCGGCCGCAGACCTCCTGTACCGCACCCCCACCGGGCCGAGGGTGCTCATCTATCACCAGGTGGGGGCAGGGCTGCAGCGTCAAATGGAGGTGGATAGGGAGGACTTTCTCTGGCAGGTGGATTGGTTGGTCCACAATCGTGAGGTGGTGCCGATCGCCGAAGCCATCGAACGTTGGAACGAGCCCGAATCGGACCGGCTGGTGGTCATCACGTTCGATGACGGCTACCGGGACACCCACCGAGTCGCCTTCCCCGCGCTACGAGACCGGGGATTGCCATTCACGCTCTATCTGTCCACCGCGCACATGGAAAACGGAGACGGCCCGCAGGGTGCGGAACCACTCACCTGGGGGGAGGTGGCGGAGATGGTCGAGTCAGGTCTGGTCACGGTGGGATCGCACACTCACACCCACCTCGATCTCCGCGCGGCGGGGCCAAACCGGGTGGAAGAGGAGTTGTCGAAGGCAGACGACCTGATAGGGGAGCGTCTAGGAATCACACCGCGACACTTCGCCTACCCGTGGGGGTATTGGTCGGAGGTGGCCGACAACGAGGTCAGGAGACGATACGACTCTGCCACCCTGGGATCGCCGCATCGACCGGGCACGACGGGGGATCCCTATCTGATGCACCGTTTCCCGGTACAGCTTAGCGATAGAAGAGTGTGGTTTCGGCGACGTCTCATTGGTGGTCTGCTGCTCGAGGAGAAGGTGCGGAGACGAATCCGGGGTTACGCCGGTCCCTGACACCTCACCCCAAGTCGCGCGCCTCGTTGCTCATCGGCAAGACGAGGAAGAGCAACCCCCACGCAACGGCGAAGGAGGCGAGAATCCCCAGGGCTGCGGTTCCCGCGTCTGTCCAGAGCCCGAAGAGCCGGGAGGAGACGAGGACGAGGCCGATGTGCAACCCCACGACCAACCACCCGGGGATCGACGACTCCGACTCCCCGAACCACGGCAGCAGCATGAGGAGGCCCGCGGTGCCCCAGGCTCCGACGATTGCTCCCGGTCGGGAGGCGCCACCGTCGGCTCCGATCCAAGCCACGGTGGCGGCCACGACGAGTGCCCCCGCCAGGGAGACCCTCATGTCGATGCGGCCTGTCGTGGCCACCGCGAGCACGAGGGCCACTGCGATGAGGATGCGTGCGGTGTTCGTCTCCGGCACCGTGACCCAGATACCGAACGCAGAGATGGCGAACAGAGGGCCAAGGAGGCGATGGTGGCTCATGTGACGCCAGCCACCCAGGCTGTAGCCGAACGTCACGATGAAGACCGGCGTGGCCACCTGGATCCACGGTGTGCCTGCGAGTCCCGCTCGGAGGGACGACAACACCGCCCCTCCGAGGACCAGGGCCCAGGCCAGTGGGAGGTCGGTCCGCATGCCGTCCCTGATTGCGCGTTCGAGAAGCCAACCTCCGGCGACCAGGATCAAGAGCCCCGCGGTGAGGCCAAGCCGTCTCCCAAAGGTCGCATATACGGCGGCGAACGTGGCCGCACCGACCGCCAGCCCCCAACCGATGCCTCCCCGCCCCAACCCGACCACTAGGCCGAACAAGAGGGCGGCTCCGCCCGTGATCAGACCGCCGATGAACTCGGGGCTCGCCAAGAGGTCCTGGATAGCTTGGAGGGCCGAGCTCATGTCGTCATCGACAGCTCTGCGGGCGCAACGACCTCCGAGACACGCCGGGGCTCGCGATCCGCCAGCTCGCCCTCGCCGGGTTCGGAGTCCACCTCCTCCTCGTCGGACTCCCAACCCAAGCCGGCGATGAGTGCGAGCAAGAATGGGATGACCAGCGACCGCTGACGGGCCAGGATCCCGAGGTTGAGGATGGCGCTCCATCCCCATATGAACAAGCCGGTGTAGACGAGACTGAATGCGAGATACGGGGTCCGTCTCAGTTGGGCGCGATTGCGGAACATCGCCGGCGTCTGCCACAGGACCAAGCCGAGGAGGATCACTCCTTCCGCACTAGCAACTAGGGACTGCAGGTTCCCGGCCTCGTTGGGTAGGGGACGGAAGAGAACCTTGAGGACCCCACCAGGGATGTCCAGGGGACCTCTGATCACGCCCCCGGAGACGGACGAGCCACCCTGTTCGGTGGTATCGCCGACATCGGCGAAGATGGGCTCGAGGTCCTCGGCACTGATCGCGGTCAAGTCCAGGTTGAACTCATCGGCCACCGCGAGGGCGAGAGGAACCGCCGTCACGATCCCGGCGACCATTATCAGGAGGCGCCCAAAGGGAACGAGATTCTTCCTCTTGCGGTTCTCGCCGATCACCGCCGCCAGGAGTGCGAAGACGAACAGGGCCGCTACGTGGACACGAATGAAGCTGACCATGAAGGCGGCGACCCCGACGAGCGGGAGCCATCGGACTTCGTAGCGGCGGTAGAGGGAGGCGGCGGCCCACGATCCGACTCCGAGGAACAGGATGATCATCGCTTCCTTGCCGATGCTCGACGGCCAGTAGATGAGGGTGGGCCAGAAGAAGATGAGGATCGCATACCGTCTCCACCTGCTGTGCTGGCAAGCCGTGCGAAATGCGAGGTAGAAGAAGAATTGCCCTACGAAGGCGAGGAATGCGTAGATGAAGAAGCCGCCGAGTTGGGACGGTTCGTATGGACCGTAGAACAGCCCGGTCACCCAGGCGATGAACCTGGTTCCTTGGCTCCCGAAGGCCACCGTTGCCAGGTCGGGCACTTCCAGGTCCCGCCACACGTCGGCGATCTGAATTGCGAAGTTGTGGTAACGCCCGGCGTCTCCGCTCCCGCTGTAGATCACCTCCAGCACGTAGTAGCGGACGCTCGATCCCACCAGCTTCGCCATCATGGCGAGGGTCATCAGCATGGGGAGCCAGGGCTCCCGCTCTGATCGGGCCCGACGCCCCATCAGGTAGGCGACCACGACGAACAGGAGGCTCATCACGGTGATGTGACGGGACACGAGACGGGTGCCGAGCAGAAAGCCGAGAGTGAGCGCGAATGCGACCAGCCCGACCATGATCCAAGTCGTGTTCCCACTCGGGCTCTCGTACCGTCGCTCCGTACGCTCGGTGACCATCAGGTGGCCTCTCGACCGGAGCTGGCGTGGTCTCGGAGCGTGAGACCCGACATCGATGCCGGATACGTCGTGTATTTCCGTCCGAGTCGCCCCATGGACTTCTTCGCCTCCCCTGCCGCCCACGTTTGCCTCAGACATGCTATCGCCACCGTCAGGGTTTGCATCCGGGTGATCCGGCCACACAGAGTGACGTCGTCCCTCTTTCTCTGCACCCCGCGGGAGCGAACTGATCGATGCGATGATGATCAGGGGATTGGGGCTCGAATCTAAGGTGGTGACCTTGAACCTCGACCTTCGCAGCCATCGCCGGAACGACACAGGATCACCGACTGCCATCCCACCCGCGGACGCCCGGTGAGCCGGCTGTATCTGAGTCCCCCTGACGTCACGCCCAGAGATGGCGAGGCTCTCCAACGTGCTGTCGAGTCCGGTTGGATCGCGCCGTTGGGCCCCGACGTCGACGCTTTCGAGCGAGAACTGGCGGCCGTGACCGGCCGTGCCCACGGGGTGGCGCTGGCGAGTGGCACCGCAGCCCTCCATCTGGCGCTCCTCGTCAACGGTGTGGGTCCGGGGGATCGGGTGCTGGTGTCCAGTCTCACCTTCTCCGCCACGGTGAACGCGATCCGGTACGTGGGTGCCGAACCGGTGTTCATCGACTCGAACACCGAGACATGGAACATGGACCCGTCACAGTTGGGTGACGCCCTGAGGGATTCTGAATACGCGGCATGCATCCCGGTCGACATCTACGGGCAGTGCGCGGATTACGGGGAGATCGTCCCGCTCTGCGAAGAGCGCGGAGTTCCGATCGTGGAGGATGCCGCAGAGGCGCTCGGCGCCCGTTACCGGGGGGAGCCAGCCGGATCGTTCGGGGCGATGGCGGCCCTCTCGTTCAATGGCAACAAGATCATCACCACCAGTGGCGGGGGTGCCCTGGTGACCGACGACGGAGAGTGGGCGGAGCGGGTCCGGTTCCTCGCCACCCAGGCTCGTGACCCTGCACCGCACTACCAGCACAGTGAGATCGGTTACAACTACCGCATGTCGAACCTGCTGGCAGCCCTGGGCAGGTCGCAGCTCTCCGACCTGGAACGGCGTGTCGATGCTCGACGCTCGCACAACGCCGCCTACCGGGCGGCACTCGGCGACCTCCCCGGTGTCGAGTTCATGCCCGAGTCGGCCCACTCGTATGCGACCTTCTGGCTCACGTGTCTCACCATCGACCCGGCGCAGGCGCCCGTGCACCGAGAGGAAGTCCGTCTCCATCTCGAGACCTTGGACATCGAATCGCGACCCGCATGGAAGCCGATGCATCTCCAGCCCGTGTTCGCCGGCTGCAGATCCTATGGCGGAGAGGTGTCGGCGAGACTGTTCGCAAACGGGCTCTGCCTCCCGAGCGGTTCGTCGATGGGAGAGTCGGACCGTCAGCGGGTGATCGACGGTTTCCGCGCGGTGTTCTCTCAATGAAGATCCTGGGTCTCGGGGTCGATCTCGCCGACATCGACCGGATCGGTCGTGTCCTGGGCAGGTACCCCCGGTTCGCAGAGCGCTGCTTCACCGAGCATGAGCGGGAATACGCCTTCGGGTTCGCCAAACCGGAGCGCCGGTTGGCGGCCAGATTCGCCGGCAAGGAGGCGGTCATGAAGTCCATGGGGACGGGGTGGCGGCGCATCCGCTGGCAGGACATCGAGATCACCGGTGGTGGCCGACCCACGGTGCGGATGACGGGGAGTGCCGCGAGTCGCGCCCGTCAACTGGGAGTGACCGAGGTCCTCGTGACCATCACCCACACCGATACCTCGGCTCTGGTCATGGCGATCGCAGTCGGGGAGCACCAATCGTGAAGCCCGTTCTCACGGCCACGGAGTATCGCCGTGTGGACAAGGCCTTCAGCGGTGATCTCATCGCAGCGATGGACAGGGCCGGTCACGCCGTCGCCCTGGCGGCGGTGAGAGCCGGCGCCGGGTACGGCCGTAGAGTCGTCGTCCTCGCCGGTCCTGGCAACAACGGCGGTGACGGCTATGTGGCGGCTCGCTACCTTCGAGAACGTGGCGCGCACGTCGTGATCCACGCCCTGGGACCGCCCGGCACACCAGAGGCCCGGGATGCGGCGGGGAAGGCGGAGGCCGTGGGAGTGCGGGTGAGGGATCTGGGCGAGATCGAGGATGCCGATGTGGTCATCGATGCGCTCTTCGGTGGTGGGGCGCGACGTGGCCTCCCGAAGGAGGTGCGCTCTTGGATGCAGACCGACGCCCCGGTCATCGCCGTCGACTACCCGACCGGGCTCGACCCCGACACCGGATCTGTGGAAGATGCCGCGTTTCATGCCACCGAGACCGTGACCTTCTCGACCCTGAAGACCGGTCATGTGACCGGTTCGGGGCCAGACCACTGTGGTCTCCTCAGCGTTGCCGACATCGGCATCGAGGGTGGGGAGCCGTCGATGTTGCTGGCGGAGGAGCGGGACGCCCCACGACCGGGTAGGGCCAGAAACGACCACAAGTGGTCTGCCGGAGCGGTCCTGGTCCTGGCCGGGTCACCCGGGTTCTTGGGAGCCTCCGTCCTCGCCGGCAGGGCGGCGTTGAACTTCGGTGCCGGTACTGTCTACCTGGCTTCCGAACGGGTGGAGCACCTACAGGTGATCGCACCAGAGCTGCCCGTGATCCGGCTTGGCCGAGCTGTCGAGCTGCTCGCTCGCTTCCACGTCGTGGTGGCCGGTCCCGGTCTCGGAGAGGACGACGTGGAGTCGATTCGCCCGATCCTGGCCAGAGCGGAGAGGGTCGTCCTCGACGCCGGCGGGTTGACTCCGGCGAAATTGAAGGCGGCCAGGGAGGGTGATGCGAAGGTCGTGGCGACACCCCACGACGCCGAGTTCACCCGGCTGGCAGGGGTCGAGCCAGGTGCCTACGCGGTGAGGTCTTTCGCCGCACAGTCAGGGATCGTCGTCCTCCGAAAGGGCAACCCCACGATGATCAGTGACGGGGGCCCGCCCGTCCTCGTCACCACCGGTGGGCCGGAGCTGGCATCGATCGGCACTGGCGACGTCCTGGCCGGCATGATCTCGGCGTTGTGGGCCCGGGGTCTGGACCCGCAATCGGCCGCGGTGTCGGCCTCCTACTGGCACGGGGTGGCGGGGGGCCGCTTGAGAGACCACGAGACCGTGACCGCTGAGGTCCTCGCCGACTATATATCCGTGTTGGCGTGGTGAGACCGACCTACGCCGAAGTCGACCTGGGTGCGATAGCTCACAACGTCACCGTCTTGAAGACGCTGATCGCCCCGTCCCGGCTCTGCACGGTGGTCAAGGCCGATGCCTACGGTCACGGCGACGTCCCGGTGGCCAGTACCGCACTCTCGTCGGGGGCCGACCTCCTCGCCGTGGCTTTGGTCGAGGAAGGAGCGCGACTGCGCGAGGCCGGGATCGATGCGCCGATCTTGCTGCTATCGGAGCCGGAAGTCTCAGCGGTCTCCGAATTGGCCGAGTGGGACCTGACCCCCACTGTGTACAGCGTTCCCTTCCTGGAAGCGCTCGCCGGCACCGATCGGGCCCATCAGATCCACCTCAAGGTGGACACCGGTATGCACCGGGTGGGGGCGCAGCCCGCGGCGGTCGATGGGTTGGTCGCGGCGATCCGTGATGCGGCGACCTTGAGCTTGGGCGCGATGTGGACTCATTTCGCCGCGGCTGACGAGGACCCGGTGTACACCCGCAGGCAGATAGAGCTGTTCGACAGTGTGGCTTCCCCACATGACCCTCCCATGACACATCTGGCGAACACGGCCGGAGCTGTCCTGTTTCCCGAAGCACGGCGCGACATGTGTCGGATCGGCTTGGGGACCTATGGTCTGCATCCCTGCCCCGACACGAAGGACGAGATCGACCTGAGACCGGCGATGCGTCTAGTGACCCATGTATCCAATGTGCAACGTCTGTCGGCTGGTGAGCGGCCCAGCTACGGCCGGGTCAGAGCTGTGGAAGCCGACTCCAACGTAGTCACCGCACCCATCGGGTATGCCGACGGTTTCGCCCGCGCCCTCACCGGCTCGGGCTCGGCTCTCATCGGAGGCCGTCGCTACCCCCTCGCCGGCACGGTCACCATGGACCAGATCGTCATCGACGTGGGTGACGACGAGCATGGAGTTGGGGATGAGGTCGTGTTGATGGGCGGCCAGGGCGGGGACGAGATCATAGCCGACGAGTGGGCCGAGCGTTTGGGCACCATCAACTACGAAGTGGTCTGTTCGATCGGGCCCCGAATACCCAGGAGATACGTGTGATGGTGGAGAACGACACGATCACGGCCATCCCCGGGGTCCGTGTCGGACATTGGGACGACCATGAGGCGATGACCGGATGCACGGTGGTGGTCCTCCCCGAGCCCAACGTCGTCGCTGCCGAAGCGCGAGGGGCCGCCCCCGGGACCCGGGAGTATGCGCTGCTCCAGCCGGGGATGCGGGTCGAACAGGCCCAAGCGATCCTGCTGACCGGAGGATCCGCGTTCGGCCTCTCCGCTGCCGAGGGAGTGGTCCGCGGTCTCGAGTCCGATGGACGGGGTCACGAGACGCCGGTCGGACGCGTGCCCATCGTGCCCGGAGCTGTGATTTTCGACCTCTTCCCCGATTTCGAGGCCCGACCCGGGCCCGACCAGGGAGAGGCCGCCTACCGCTCGGCATCACCAGAACCGGTCGTGTCCGGGCTGGTCGGAGCGGGCACCGGCGCCACAGTCGCCAAATGGCGCGGGTTCGAGCATCGAAGACCGGGAGGGTTGGGCTCTGCGCTGAGAAGTGTCGGTGACGCGATGGTCGGTGTCCTCGTGATCGTCAACGCTGTCGGGGACGTGTTCTCACTCGAGGGTGAATCCCTGACGGGCGGCGATGTCGAGCCCGGCCCACCACAGCTCACGCCGGAAGCGTTCACCAACACCACTCTCGTTGTTATCGCGACCGATGCCCGTCTCAGTCGGCTGCAGCTCTTCAGGCTCGTGGTCCGGGCCCACGATGCTCTCGCCGTCTCTTTGCGGCCCGTCCACACCGATTTCGACGGTGACGTCGTGTTCGCCGCCTCGGTGGGAGAAGCCAGCGCCGAGGGCCACTCACTCGCCGAGGCCGCGTTCGGGGCGACGTCGCGAGCGATCGAGAAAGCAGTGCGCGCCTCCGGCGACAGCCCATGAGCTTTGCCACAATGAGAGACTGTTGACGTCGACTACACCTGCCTTCATAGAACTGCGCGACGCCGCAATGGCGTGCACGGCATGTCGTCTCGCCGAGTCGCGAACCAACGTTGTGTTCGGAGTGGGCGACCCCGGCGCGAAGTTGATGCTGGTGGGGGAGGCTCCAGGCAAGAACGAGGATCTCCAGGGTGAGCCCTTCGTCGGTGCCGCCGGCCTTCTTCTCGACGAGTTGCTCGCCGGGATCGGAGTCGCCCGCGGGGAGGTGTACATCGCCAATGTGCTCAAGTGCCGGCCACCGGGCAATCGCGACCCGAGGGAAGACGAGATCGACTCCTGTAAGGGCTATCTCCGTGAGCAGATCCGCATGATCCATCCCGAGGTCGTGGTGACCCTCGGCAACTTCGCCACCAAGCTGCTCCTTCCCACCGACACGGGGATCACCCGGATGAGGGGCCGGCGTTTCGACTGGTGGCTCGGTGCCACTCTCATCCCCACCTTCCACCCGGCCGCCGCTCTCCGGGGACGTCCTCAGGTGAGGGAACAGATGGTGGAGGACTTCGCCCTCGTCGCTCAGGTGCTCGAGGAGCGTTCCACCGAGGGGGAGGTCAGCGAAGAGGTGCAGACCACACTGGGTCTGTCGTGATCGAGGTCCATTGCAGCTCCCCAAATGACACCGAAGCGTTGGGGAGCAGGGTGGCGGCGAGTTTGCGGCCTGGCGACGTGGTGGTCCTTGCCGGTGGGCTCGGTGCCGGCAAGACCTTGTTCACGAGAGGGCTCGCCACCGGTCTCGGTGTCGACGAGCCGGTGACCAGCCCATCTTTCGTGCTGGTTCGTGAGTACCGGAGCGGCTTCACCCCCCTCGTCCATGTCGACGTGTACCGGCTCGGCTCGATCAACGAGTTCGACGACCTGGATGTCCTGGAGATGTCGAAGAATGGTGTGCTGGTCATCGAGTGGGGAGAGGCGGTCGAGTCCGTGTTGCCCCCAGATCACCTGCGGGTCGAGTTCCGGGTGCACCCTGACGATTCACGGACCCTGTGGTTCGTCGGCGAGGGGACATGGCAGAACCGGGACCTGGGAGGTCTTCGATGAAGCTCCTCGCCATCGAAACTGCGACGCCCGGTTCCTCGGTGGCCGTGGTCGAGGATCGTCGCACCCTGGCCGCGGCGTCACGGATAGACCGGATGGGCCACGCCGGATTCCTGGTGCCCGCCATCGATTTCTGTTTCGACCAGGTGGGATGGTCCCCTGACGATCTCGATGCGGTGGTAGTCGACATCGGACCCGGTCTCTACACGGGTATCAGGGTCGGGCTGGCCACAGCCCAGGGTCTGGCGGCTGCGTTTGGCATCCCGCTGGTTCCGGCGGTGTCGGTCGACGCCCTCGCACTCGAGGCCAAGACCGGTCATCGTGTCATCTGGGCGGTCATCGACGCCCGCCGCGGCGAGTTCGCCGTGGCCCGTTATCGGCCTGTGCCCGGCGGCGTGGTGCGAGAGTCCGCCACGGAGTTGATGGATCCGGAGGAACTCAAGGCAACGCTCCTCTCGACGGCCGAGGACAGTCTCGTGGTCGGAGAAGCCGCCGAGCTCCCCGAAGGCTTCTTCCGGGGGATGCATCACGTGAAGACCGCCCGTCCCCGCTATCCCTATGCAGTTGCTCTCGCCGAGATCGGAGCGGGAAAGTTCGAGCGGGACGACTACCCGTCCCCGGAGGACATCAGGCCCCTCTACATGCGCGAGCCCGACGTCACCATCAATTGGGAGAAGCTGCGTCAGGAGGGACCATGGGGGCGGCAATGATCACCATCAGAGACATGATCAGACGAGACCTGTCTGATGTGGCCGCCCTCGAAGCCGCTCATCAGCCCCGGCCCTGGTCCGAGCAGGTCTTCACCGACGAGATCGAAGCCGGCAACCGGGTCTATCTCGTCGCCGCGGATGGCGACGGTGTGGTCGGGTTCGGCGGAGTCATGGTGATCGGCGACGAAGCCCATGTCACCAACCTGTTGGTGGCTCCAGAGGAGCGAGGCCGGGGCCTGGGTCGCCGTCTGATGACCCGATTGATCCAGGCGGCAGTTGCCCGGGGTGCGCGTCATCTCACCCTCGAGGTGCGCAAGGAAAACCAAGCCGCCCGGGCCCTCTACTCCCGATTGGGGATGGTGCCGGTCGGAGTCCGCCCCCGCTACTACGGCGATGACGACGCTCTGATCCTCTGGGCGCACGACATCCACGAGCCCGAGTACCAGGAGGCGCTGAGATGAATCCCGTCGTCCTCGCCTTCGAGACGAGTTGTGACGAGACCGCGGTGGCTGTGGTGCGTGGTCGAGAGGCGATGTCCAACGTCTTGTCGTCTCAGGTCGATCTGCACGCGCGATTTGGTGGTGTGGTGCCCGAGGTGGCGGCGCGGGCCCATGTCGAGGCGATCCGCTCTCTCACCCACAAGGCACTCACCGAGGCCGGTGTCCACCCGTCCGATCTCGACGGTGTGGCGGCCACCGCCGGTCCGGGGCTCGTGGGTGCGTTGCTCGTCGGGCACTCCTTCGCCAAGGCAACGGCTTGGGCGCGCCAGCTCCCTTTCGTCAGTGTCGATCACATGGAGGGCCATCTCATGGCCCCCCGGCTCCAATTCGACGAGTTCACCCCACCGGCCATCGTGCTCCTGGCCTCAGGGGGCCACTCCCAGATCGTCCACGTGTCCGACTGGGGAGAGTACGAGACGTTGGGCCACACCGTCGACGACGCCGCCGGTGAGGCATTCGACAAGCTCGCCCGCGTCATGGGATTGGGGTTCCCCGGTGGGCCGGCCATCGATGCCGCCTCCGATGGCGGCGACCCTGCCGCGGTGGACTTTCCCCGGGCGATGCCCGACCGGCCCTACCACTTCTCCTTCTCCGGGCTGAAGACCTCTGTGGTCACCTTCATCGACAGGGCGGTCGAAGCCGACGAGTTGCCGTCGCTGGCCGACGTCGCGGCCTCCGTCCAGGAGGCGATCGTCGATGTCCTGGTCGACAAGACGTTCGCCGCCGTCGATGACACCGGAGCCCGGGTCGTCGGTGGCGGTGGCGGGGTCCTGGCCAACCGCCGCCTTCGCCATCGCTTCGCCGAGGAGGCGGACAAGCGCGGCATCACCCTGGCCGTGCCGGACCCCATCCTGTGCACCGACAATGCGGCGATGATCGGTGTGGCGGGAGCACACTGGCTGAGTCGTGGGCGTCTCACCGACTGGGCCGAGAACGTGGACCCGTCGATGGTGTTGTGAGGGGGTGGTCACCCCACCGGTTCAGCGGCCGACCTGGAGCAGGTAGAGGTTGCTTTGGAGTGACAGTCCGGTGACGCCGACGTAGAGCAGTTCGCTTTCGCTGGCCTCGACGATCGTGAAGTAGCCCTGACGGTCGAAGAGGACTTCCAATCCCTGGATGTCGAAGTCGGTGCCGGCATAGATCCCGTTGTCGTCCTCCAAGTAGGGGAGAAAGGTCAGAGACCTCGCTCCTATCAGTATCCCCGTCTCGAGACCGAGGTTCTGGGACAGTTCGATTCCGGCGGTGCCCTCGACGTCAGGCCCGGTATGGGCCCACACCGGGCCGTCGGTTCGCACCTGATGGGCGACGAAGGTCCCTTCGTGGGGGTATCCGTAGTTCTCGCCCTCTTTTATCTGCAGGACTTCCTCCCCCCGATAGCCTCGGAACGTCGGCCCGTCGTTGTCCACACCCCAGAGCCTCCCCTGCTCGTCCCACTCGAGGTCGTAGACGTTGCGGAGGCCGCTGGCATACACCTCCGGGCCCGCCCCGTCGACGTCGAAACGGAGGACGGTGCCCAACCACTCGAAGTTGGGTGGCTCAGGTGTCAGCTCCCGCATGGCGCCTCCGATGGAGACATAGACCATCCCATCGGGGCCGACAGCCTGTCCGTTGATGCCGTGCAGGACACTCACAACCGGGACCTGCTCGACGATGACAGTCCTGTCGTGCAACGTGCCGTCGTCCGCGATCTCGAACCGGACCACTTGCCCGCTGGTCGAATACATCCCCTGGGGGGCGTCGTCCTCGGCTTGACCCTGCTCGGATACGAACAGGTACCCGTCGGCGATCGAAAGCCCCCGTGGGTTGTCGATACCTGCAGAATCGACGACATGGGTCAAGTCGAGCCGGTAGTCCTCACCTGAACCGGTCACCTCGAAGTATGCGATGGAGGTCGGGAAACTGATGTAACCGGTCGAAGAACCGGTGAAGACCAGGTCGCGTGGCTCATCTGGGAGGTCGAACTCGCCCACGAGCTCGACCGTCAGGTTGCCGGAGTCGCCGACAACGCTGCCGACCTCCGGGTCGATCAGACGAGCCCCGGCCCACGCCGCCCCGGCCAAACCGAGTCCGGCCACGATGGTGAGAAGAGACACGACCGCCTGGCTCCTCGATTCGGTGGAGGCGACGAGACGCCCCAGCCCGGGGATGACCCTGGCGAAGATGTAGTCCCCGAGCGCCACACCGACCAGCAATGAGGCGACGACCACCATGACCGCCATGACGCCTTCGTTCTCGGGGACCTGACCTCTGAACGCGTCGAATACGACCTCCGGTCCGATCCAGAGGACCACGCCGATCACCAGGAAACCGGCGACCAGCGATGCGATGCGTCCGCCTCGCCCGGTACCTCCGCGCGGCCAGAACGACCGCACGACGAGATACAGCCCCGCACCGATGAAGATCAAAAGCACGGCCGCGAGGGCCGTTTCCCTGCTGAATCCCATCCACGCCTCTCGAGAGTCGCCACAGGCTACAACGAATGTCAAGGTCGATCTCCAGGCGAGTCGATGGGATTTCGAATCGATCGAGCCCGGGATCCCGGTTTAGCACTCCGAAGAGGTGACTGCTAATGTGCGTTAGCACTCGCAAGCAGAGAGTGCCAACAAGGGGTAGCTCGGCTCCGGTGGTTTTCTCGGCGCCCGAGTCCCCGACAGACACAGAACGTAGATGCTCAAGGAGGAGCTACGTATGAAGCTTCAACCGCTCGGCGATCGAGTGGTGGTCACCCCCACGGAGGATGCGGAAGCTCGCACCCCTTCGGGTCTGGTCATCCCCGATACCGCCAAGGAGAAGCCGCAAGTAGGAGAAGTCATCGCAGTGGGCCCGGGTGCTCGCGACGATGACGGAGAGCGCATCGCCATGGACGTATCGGTGGGGGACAAGGTCCTCTACTCGAAGTTCGCCGGAACCGAGGTCAAGCTCGATTCGGGCGAATATCTGGTGCTGAGCGAGCGCGACATTCTGGCAATCGTCAACTAGAGGAGTTCGAGAGTTATGGCAGCGAAGGATCTTCGCTTCAGCGAGGAGGCCCGCAAGGGGCTCCAGGCGGGCGTCGACAAGCTCGCAGATGTAGTAAAGGTGACCCTCGGCCCCAAAGGCCGCAACGTGGTCCTCGAGAAGAAGTGGGGAG
>CAZZIG010000131.1:0-31993 GCA_964653975.1 uncultured Acidimicrobiaceae bacterium | reverse complement strand
GGAACGAACATCAGGGCGGCGGCGGCGCTGTAGCGACGCATGACCCACGCGGTCCAAATTGCGGCGGCGACCAGAGCGACGATCACCACCATGGCCCACTCCGGCTGCTGTGAGGCGAAGAAGAAGACCGTCCACCCGAGGTTGAGCACGATTTGGATGGTCCAGGGGACCAGCACCCGGAAGCCGCCACCGTTGCGCCAGGCGAGCCAGCCGGCCAGGGCGATCATGATGTACAAGATCGTCCACACGATCCCGAACAACTCGTCCGGCGGGTAGTAGGCCGGCTTCTCCAGTGATCGGAACCATTCGCTGTCAACCGACTCACGGGTGGCGATCGAGCCGAGCCATGCCACCAGGGCGGTGACCGCCCCGAAGGTGAGCAGACTCCTTGTCTTGGCCCAGGTCGATGTGCCGGTCTCCGTGGCGCTGCTGGTCATCAGGGGCCTTACCCGTCCGGCGGTTGGGTCAACCGAGCCCTATCGCGTGTCGCTAGCCACGCTGAGTGGTCGGCCACCCAGCGAATCACAGCGCCCAGGGAATCACAGCGCCCGGGAAATCACATGGCCCGGGGATCAGCTGGGAACTTCGACCAACTCGCCGGAGCTGAGGTCGAGCACGAACTCCTTGTTGCTCTTGGAGTCGGCGATGAAGTTAGCGAGACGCGCCCCCTTCTTGCGCACGATCCACCAGGCGTAGTCGTTGGAGCCGGTCTCGGAGAAGGCGTCGCGAGCCGCACGTGCCGCCTCGACCGCGTCGATCTCCTCGCCGAAATCTCCCAGCACCGTCTCGTCCGGCTCCGGCTTGTCCCGAAGCTCGATGAATTGCACCGCCTCGAACATGTCTGCCTCCTCAGCCGATCATAGTCGCCCTCACGCACCGTGGTCACTGTTTATGCTCCCTGCCCGTGAGCGGATTTCACCAATCGTATGGCTGGGCAGCGGCCGCCCTCAATGGCGTAGTCGGTCTGTGGGGGGTGATCGAGTCGAGGAAGGGTGACCAGCCGACGAAGGCCTTCTATTGGGGAGTCGGTGCCGCCATCGTGGTGATGTTGGGCCAGGTGATGACAGGCGCCTACTTGCTGTCCGCAGGCGAGGTCGAACCGGGTAACCAACACGTCTTCTACGGGGTCCTAATCGCAGTCACGTTCGCATTCACCTACATCTACCGCGCCCAGTTCAGGAGACGGCCCGCCCTCTACTACGGCGCTCTCCTACTGTTCACGATGGGTCTGGGAATCAGAGGTATCACCACGTTCGGAGTCGATTTCTGATGTTGCTGGAGAACAAGAAACTGCTCGTCACCGGTGTTCTCACCGACGACTCGATCGCCTGGCACACCGCACGGGTGGCCCAGGAAGAGGGGGCGGAGATCGTCTGCACCGGTTTCGGCCGGGGGCTCCGTCTCACCGAGAGATCGGTTCAGCGTCTGCCCCAGGAGTGTGACGTCCTCGCAATGGACGTCAACGACCCCGACCAGGTAGCAGGGGTCACTGCAGACCTCGACGCCCGTTGGGGGAGGGTCGACGGCGCGCTCCACGCCATCGCGTTCGCCCCGGAGGATGCCCTCGGGGGCAACTTCCTCAACACCCCAGTCGAGTCGGCACAGACCGCCTTCACGGTCTCGGCTTTCTCATACAAGACACTCGCGGTGGCTTTGCTGCCCCTGATGGAGAAGGCCGGCGGCGGGGCGTTGGTGGCCATGGACTTCGACAACACCCAGGCGTGGCCCGCCTACGACTGGATGGGTGTGGCCAAGTCGGCGTTGCAGAGCGTCACCCGGTATCTGGCTCGGGATCTCGGCCAACACAACGTGAGGGTGAACGCGGTCTCGGCCGGCCCGCTGGCAACGGTCGCCGCCAAGTCGATCCCGGGGTTCGCGAGATTCGACGAGGTGTGGGCCGAGCGTGCCCCTCTCCGGTGGGACACCTCCGACCCCGATCCGGTGGCGAGGATGGTGTGTGTGTTGCTCAGCGATTGGGCGAAGATGACCAGCGGTGAGGTCGTCCACGTCGACGGCGGGTTCCACGCCATCGCTGCCGGTCCCGAGGGCTAGCCAGGCTCACATTCGGGCGACAGGCATCTCCGAGGCGGCCGCGGGGAGGTCGAGCACGAAAGTCGCCCCGCCCCCCTCGGTCGACTCCACCCTGATCGAGCCGTTCATGACCTCGGTGAGACTCTTGACGATGGCCAGACCCAATCCGGTGCCGCCTCTCGATCTCGTATCCGACTGGTCGAGTTGGGTGAAGCGCTCGAAGATGCTCTCTTTGGCATGGTCGGGGATCCCGGGCCCGTGGTCGACCACTGCGACCATGGCCCTTTGGTTTTTCTGCCACGCGTAGAGCTCGACCGACGAGTCGGGTGCGTATTTGGCCGCGTTCTCCACGAGGTTGATGAGGATCCGTGAGAAGTGGTCCCGGTCGGCGTAGACAGCGAGGTTCGCCGGCTCGACCGTGGTCGAGGGCTCGACGGAGACGACCCGGGTGACCTCGTCGAACATCTCTTTGATCTCCACCACCTCGGGATGGACCGGGATGGCTCCCCTGTCGATCCGGGACACGACCAACAGGTCTTCGATGAGTCTCTGGAGACGTCCTGCCTGACGGCGGGCGCTGACCAGCAGCTGCTGTGAGGTGGGCTCGGTCGGTGCGAGCTCCGGCCGATTCACCGTGTCGAGCGACCCGATGATCGAGGTGAGCGGGCTGCGCAGCTCGTGGCTCACCGTGGAAACGAAGTCGGTCTTCATCTGGGCGACCTCTTCGAGACGCCGGGTCATGTCGGCCTGTGCCTCGTAGCGCTCGATCTGGCTGAGCACCAGGCCGGCGGGGGCGGCGAGAGAGCCGAGTTGTTCCAGTTGCTCCTCGCTGAAGTCGCCCTGGTAGGGGTCACCGACCACGATGACCCCCACCCGCATCGACTCCACCTTCAGCGGTGCCACCAGAGCCTGACTCAGACCCAGGTCTCTCAGGAGCACGTGCGAGTCGGAGTCCCCATCGACCCGTTTCACATAGATCGGTTTGGCCGCGCGATAGGTCTGAGAGACGACGCTCGGCGCATTTATCTCCACGGTGATCGGGTCAGTCTCGAGCGGGTACCCGTTGACCCAGATCGGGCTCATCACCTCGAGACGCTGCAACTCTGCGTCGTGGAGCAGCACCACCCCCACCTGGGCGTCGAGGTATTTACATATCGTGCCGACGAGATGGGGCACGATCTCGGCGAGGGACTCGGCTCTAGCCAGGGTGGCGCTCACCGCGTAGAGACGTTCGAAGTCGAGACGCTGTTGTTCCAGCTTGGCCTCCTTGCTGAAAGAGGTCATGGCCTCCTTCTCGAACTCGAACCCCACCAGGGCCGTGACGGCGGCGACGACGAGAACGACCACGATGGGGGCGACGACATCCCCGATGACGTTGGCCTCGCCGCTCTCGAAGGCCACGAATGCGATGGCGAGGCTGAGGATCGTCGTCACCGCGGCATGGGCCCACCAGGTGAGCAACAGGCCCGACACCGCTGCCATCCCGAAGAGGATCGGCTCGGCGGTGTCGTTCAGGTCGGGGATGAGGGCGAAGGCGGTGATACCAGCGGTCATGCCGAGCAGCCACGCGGTGGCGGCCCAGGGGGCGGCCACGGAGCGCATTATCCGATCCCAGCGGACGGCGGTGGAGAGTATGAGCAAACCTGCCAGCGACGCCATCGGCACGTAGAACTCCGGCCGGGCGAACAGTTGGGAGCCGTCGGGGAGCGGGCTACGCACCGCCTGATAGCCGATGATGATGAGCACGAACCAGGCGACGGCAGAGGCGCGTCGAAGCAACGACGACCGGAAACGGGCCATCGACTCGTGGACGCTGCCTTTCAGGCTCTCGCTAGTCATGGGTATTTGGGCCTGCTCTAAGTATTCTCGGCGCTTCTCCCGGTCTTATCGAGGATTGTTATTGGCTCTGCGCTCATTTCTTGACGGCGCGCTCTTCGCAGAGGTGTACGGCGAAGGGCCCCCTGACATCCTCGCCCTGCACGGCTGGGGGCGTCGCGGAAGTGACTTCGCCGCGGTGCTCGAGGGGTTTTCCGGCATAGCTCCCGACCTCCCAGGCTTCGGGGCCTCACCCGCTCCGGATGAGGTGATTGGCGCCGATGCTTATGCCGACATTGTCGCCGCGATCCTCGATTCTTTCGATAGGCCGCCCGTCCTTGTCGGTCACTCGTTCGGGGGGAGGGTGGCGGTGTGCCTGGCCGCCAAACACCCCACCCGGGTCGGGCCGCTGGTCCTCACGGGCGTGCCGTTGATCCGTCTCCAGACCGGGCGACGACCCGCGGCCGTGTATCGGTTGGCCCGTTGGCTGAATCGTGTGGGACTGTTCTCCGACGTTCGTCTCGAGAAGGAGAAGAGGAGACGTGGCTCGGAGGACTACCGCGCCGCTTCCGGGGTGATGCGGGACATCCTCGTCAAGGTGGTCAACGAGTCATACGAGGGTCAACTCGGCAGGATCTCGAGCCCGGTCCATCTCCTCTGGGGTGAGGAAGACACCGATGTCCCGCTCTCGGTGGCCGAAGCCGCTCAGGCGCTCATTGTCGACGCCGACCTCGAGGTCCTGCCCGGAGTCGGGCATTTCGTGCCGCTGCAGGCTCCCGACGCCATCCGTGAGGCCATCGCGAAGGCGCAACGATGAATTGGTTGCTCGCTGCGTCCTGTGCCGTGGCCGCCGTTCCCGCCGGGCTCCGCTGGCTCCGTGTCGCCCAACGTGAGCACTATCTACCTTGGGAGGTGACACGGTTCGCGGTCCGTTGGTGGCGCAATGGCGTCGTCAACCGTGTCCTCGACCTGGTCGGCCTGCTCGGGGTGATCCTCACGGTGTTCCATCCGATGTGGGGGCTACTGGTGCCGCTCGCGCAAGTCGGGCCTATCGGGCTGTCGGTCAGGGGCGTCACCTCGCCGCTCGCTTGGACGCCCCGGCTTCGCCGGCTGGCGGCGGTCGTGGCAGCACCCTTGGCAGCCGTCTTCGTGGCGGGCGCGGCCCTGAGTGCGCCGTTGCTCATCGTCGTGCCCCTCTACCTCCTCTACTTCCTCGTCGATCTCGCCCTCGCCGCGCTGACGCCGGTGGAGAGACGCATCGGGGGCAAGTGGGTGGAGAGGGCCGCATCCAAGCTGCGATCGCTCGGCCCGGACGTGGTGGCGATCACCGGTTCATATGGCAAGACCACCACCAAGAGCTACGTCGCTCATCTCCTCTCCGGGTCGCGGCGTGTGGTGGCCAGCCCGGCATCGTTCAACAACCGCATGGGTCTGGCTCGCGCCATCAACGAGAACCTGACACCCGGTACCGACGTGTTCGTGGCCGAGATGGGGACCTACGGGCAAGGCGAGATCGCCGACCTCTGCGAATGGATTCCCCCAAAGGTGGCGGCGATGGTGTCGATAGGCCCGGTCCACCTCGAGCGATTCGGGACACTCGAGGACATCGCCCAAGCCAAATCGGAGATACTCGACCGGGCCGAGGTGGGTGTGATCTGTGTCGACTACCCCCATCTCGCCGCCATCGCCACCGAGCGCAAGGAGACCATGCGGATCGTCGAGGTCTCGGCCCGCGACGGGATCGTCGTCGGAGACGAGAAGTTGGTCGATGCACCTGAAGGGGTCTTCGCCGTGAACCTGGCGGTGGCCTTGGGGATATGCGTCGCTCTCGGCATCGAGCCCGGTGAGGTCATTCCCAGGGTGGCTGATCTTCCCATGTCGGAGCACCGCCAGTCGGTGACCACGGGGGGGTCCGGTTTCACCATCGTGGATGACACCTTCAATTCGAACCCCGACGGAGCACGCTCCGCCCTCGACGTGCTCGCCCGGGCGGGTGCGGGAGGCACCACCGCAGTGATCACACCGGGAATGGTCGAGTTGGGGTCGGTCCAGGACGAGGAGAACCGCGCCTTCGCCGCCGAGGCCGCCACCCGGGTCGACCATTTCGTCATCGTCGGCCGGACCAACCGACGGTCCCTGCTCGAGGGTTCCGCCAACGGCAAGGCTTCGGTTACCGTCGTCGAGTCGAGGGACGAAGCCGTCGAGTGGGCCCGGTCCCGACTCGGCCCCGGTGACGCGGTCCTCTACGAGAACGACCTCCCGGATCACTACCCATGAGCACAGGAGAGACATGACCAGATCAGCAGTCGTCTTCGGTGGGCCCTCCGACGAGCACGACATCTCGATCCTGACCGGTCTCCAGGTCGCACGGGCACTGGACGGCGTCGAGGCGATCTATTGGTCGAAGGCGGGAGAGTGGTACTCGGTCGCCCCCGACCTCGAGGCCGCCGATTTCGTGGACGGAGCCCCGCGCAAGTCGAAGGAGATCGACTTCGTGGTCTCCCCTGGCCAGGGATTCGTGGTCAAGAGAAAGCCCCTGGAGGTGGCGGCGGTGTTGATCGCCTGTCATGGCGGGCCCGGCGAGGACGGCACCTTGCAGGGGATGTTCGACCTGGCGGGGCTTCGGTACACGGGCCCTGGTCAGGCCTCGTCCGCCCTTGGAATGGACAAGTTGGCCTTCGGGGCGGCGATGGCGGCGGCGGGTCTCCCGACCCTTCCTCGCACCCTCGTCCAGACCGGAGAGGAAGCCGAGCCCGGGTTCATCGGCCCCTACATCGTCAAGCCCCGTTTCGGTGGCTCCTCCATCGGAATCGAGGTGGCGGAGGACTGGGCGACGGTGCTGGCCCTGAAATCGTCCTCGCACTTCCTCGACCAGGGAGCAGTGGTCGAACCGTTCCTCGGGGGCTCACGCGACCTGCAGGTCGCCGTCCGCACCTACCCCCAGTGGGAGCTCTCCGCCGTGGAGGCTCCGTCTCGCTCCGGGGAAGGCATCTACAGCTACGACCAGAAATACCTCGCCTGGGGGGGTGAGGTGAGCGGAGGCCGCGAACTGCCCGCCACGGTCGACGACGCCACCGCCAAGGGGATCACCGACTTGTCCCGGCGGGTCACAGACGTGGCCGGTCTGCGGGGCATCGCCCGGATCGACTACCTGGAAAAGGATGGTGAGCTCTACGTCAACGAGGTCAACACCATCCCCGGGTCGATGGCCGTCTATCTGTGGATCGACCCCCCGATCGGGCGCCGGCAGTTGTTCGAGGACATGTTGTCGGAGGCGATTGCCGGTCGGACACGGGTCTTTTCGACCGCAGGCAGCGACGGGACGGCGCTACGCAGCGCCGGCGCCATCGCCTCGAAACTGGGCTAGGAGCTATCTGGTCCACCTTCTGTGAAGACAACGGGCGCTCTCGGCGCCCTTTTCCTTCACAGAACGGCCGGAGGGTGGTCCTTAGAGATGTACCACGGGGCAGGTGAGGGTCCGGGTGATCCCATCGACTGCCTGAATGCGGGCGACGACGAGCTTGCCGAGCGAGTCGACATCGTCACTGCTCGCCCTCACGATCACGTCGTAGGGACCGGTGACGTCGTCGGCACTGTCGACGCCGGGGATCGCGCGGACTTCCTCTGCAACGACGGCGGCCTTGCCGACCTCCGTCTGGATCAGGACATACGCCTGGACCAAGTTGAGCCTCCTATCGCTCTAGGGGCTGCGACACTAGTGGAAGGCCCAGCAGGGCGCGCCCAGAGGTCGTCACTCGATCCCGGCGAGGAAGTCGACGATGACGGGACCGATCGACTCCGATTGCTCGAACCAGACACCGTGACCTCCGGCGAACACATGCACAGACCCGTTGCCGATGGCGCCGGCCATCTCCTCGCCGGCGGCGGGCGGGCCATACGTGTCCGCATCACCCCAGATCATCTGTACCGGCTGTCGTAGCCTCGAGAGCTGTTCGGCGGTCAGAGCCACCTCCGGGCGGGGGCCACGCACCCTCACCACGGCCCGGTGGAGGTCGAGGAGGGTGTCGAGACATCCGGGTATCCGCTGATAAGCGAGGAACAGCGCACTCACCTCGGGCTTGTCGCTGAGATCCTCGCCGTTCATCCGTCCCATCCTGCGGACTTGTGCCGGGGAAGGAGGGTCGAGTTTGTTCAGCAGGGCTCGCAGCGGTCTGATGGTGCTGAGCCGCAACGGGAAGGGGGCGGATGTCCCCAGGACCGCCGCTGGGCAGGAGACATAGGAGATGCCGGACACTCGCTCGGGCAGGTCGAGCGCTAGCCAGGTGCTCCACAGCCCGCCGATCGACTGGCCGACGAAGGGTGCCCTCTCTATCCCGAGGCCATCCATCAGCTGGGTGAGGTAGGTCACCGCGGTCTTGCGAAGCGTGTCACTGTCGTAACGGACGGGAGCGGTCAGACCGTGCCCCGGGAGCTCCACCGCATAGAGAGTGTGACCTACGAGATGGGCCATCAAGGGAGCCCACAGGGCGGAGACCATCCCTCCGCCGATGACCATCAGCACCGGGGGGCCGCTCCCCGAGACGAGCACGCGGGCTCTGCCGTTCACGGAGGCGACGTCGACTTCACGCGGGTGGGCCTCGACTCCGTACCGTTCGAGCACTCTCCGCTCGGCGAGGACGTAGTCCTCTCGACTGTCTCTCCACAGTTCGATGGTTGACATCACGTCAGGACCTCGCGCTGGCTCCCGCCTCGATCCCCGAGATCGTCGTCATTCGGCGGTCCAGATGGTCGACGATATGGCGAGCGTCCTTGGGCATGCCGGGGAAGGTCTCCGACCAGAGGGCGTGTTGGAAGAACAGGCCGCAGAAGTAGAGGCCCGGCACTTCGTCGACCACACCCCTTTCGTGCCGCGGCTGGCCTCTCTCGTCGAAGATGGGTAGGTCGATCCACTCGAATCCAGGTCGGTAGCCGGTACACCAGATCACGTTGGCGACCTCGAGTGTGTGCCCGTCGGCCAGCTCGGGGAGGCCATCCTCGACACCGGTGACACGGGGTACCCGCTTGGCCCCCGCGGCTTCCAGGTCCTTTGGCTTCACCCGAACGACGGGGGCGGCCTTCTTCAGCATCTTGGGCCGAAGCCTCCGTCCGATGGGGGTCGATGTGGTGATCACCTTGGTGGCGAGGAAACGGACCAGATAGCCCCCGATCTTGCGTCCGAACCAGCTCTCGATCCGGAAGGGGATCACGGCGCTGGGTTGCCCGGAGAGGTACGTCTCCCGATCCCGGGCGACCTCCCATCCGATGTCGGCGCCCGAATTGCCCATGCCGACGACCAGCGCCGGCCCATCCTGGAGCGAATCGAGGTTCCGGTACTGGCTGGAATGGAGCTGTCTGATCGAGGGTCGGAGCCGATCGGCGAACTCAGGCACCCTCGGCTCTTGGTAGTTGGCCATGGCAACCACCACGTTGCGGGCGTGGAATGTCTCAGATGTCGTGTCCGCTCGAAACAGGCGGTCTTCTCTCGAAAGCCTGGCGACTCGTGCTCCCGACAACACGGGCAATCCCATCCGGGTGGCGTAGCTCTCGACGAAGTCGGCCACTTCGTCTTTGCCGACGAATCGGTCGCCCGGGTCCGGGAAGTCCATGCCGGGAAGCCCATTGAACTTCGCAGGGGTGAACAACTTCAGCGAGTCCCAGCGGTTTCGCCAGGCATCACCCACTCTCTCGTTCCCGTCGAGGATCAGGAATGTGCGTCCCGTCTTGGCGAGGTAGTAGCCCACGGTGAGCCCGGTCTGCCCTCCACCGATGACGAGTGTGTCGAAGATCCGGTCGGCCAAGTTGTTCCCTCCGTTGTGTCTCCCGGCCAACGTAGGGGCCCACATCTCATCGCGGTATCGGGAGTTCTCCCGAGGGCACCAAGCCGTGCTCCATGGCGAAGAGGGCGGCCGACGCCCGGGTGGACACCCCCATCTTTCGGTAGGCGTGCTGGATGTGGGTGTCGGCCGTCTTCGGTGAGATCCCAAGCGCAGCGGCGATCTGCTTGGTCTGCAGCCCGCGGGCGAGAAGACCGACGACCTCGGCTTCCCGCTCGGTCAGACCGGCGGCGCGACCCATATAGGGAACGGGTTGTCCTGTCGCCTCGATGACCGCACCCACCATGGTGTGATCGAGCAGCCCGTCGTCTGCGAGCCGCGCCAACTCTCTCGCGGCGTCCTCGGGGTCTCTGGGCGGACGATGAGGTCTCGGTTGGGTCATCGCCTGGAAGGTGTCCGCCGCGGCCATCAGTCGCGCCTGTGGGCTCAGGGACGCGGCCTCGACCCCTCGGTGATATCCCGAGCCGTCCAGACGCTCGTGATGATCCCGGGCGATGCTCGCCAATGGCCGGAAGAACTCTGACTGGCTCAGGATCCGCTCGGTGTGATAGGGGTGCAGCCTCACCTGCTCGAACTCGTCGCGGCTCAGCGGTGCGGTCTTCTCCCAGATCTCCGGTCCGACCGCCACCCGGCCCACATCGTGGATCCGAGCCGCCCGCACCAGGTCACGGGTCTCTGTCCCGTTCATTCCGGCGGTCTCAGCGGCGCGCGCCACCAGCTCGGCGAGACCCGCGGAGTGAGCGGCGAGTGTGGGCGCGATCAGATCGGCGAAGTCGCCGATGGCGCCGAGCGCGGTGTCTATCTCCTCACCGGCGAGCACGCCCCACGGTTTGGGCTCCGCTTCGAGAATCGCCGACCAGGCCGACTCGATTCCCGCAGTCACGCCGAACACCTCGTCGGCATGCGCCACGAACGCATCGGCGATGTCGGGATCGAAGGCATGCCCCGACCGATCGCGGGCGACCTGAACGGCATGGGGCTTCCCTCCGATGAGTTGCTGGAATGCCATGTCACGGCAGAACACGAAGATCCGGACCGCCAGGGGGACCTTGTCACCTTCGGCCCGCTTCAGCACGCTCTGGCCGTCCCACCTCTCGGTGAGGAACCTGAACAACCCGTAGATGTCGGGCGGCAGCCCGAGCCGCCGGGACAGCATCTCGGCCACTTCGCAGAGCGCCGTCTGCTGCTCCCGGCTGTTGGCGACCAATCTCGGAAGACGGGAGAAGGTGGTGGTGATGCGCTCCATCGGGCCCGCGTCCGGAGGAGGCATCGCGCGAAGGAATGCGGCGAGCCGTTCGGCATAGCTTCCGAAGAGGTGGGGTACCAGGCTTTCGGTCTTGTTGCCGCTGAGGATCGGAGGTCCCAGTGCCGCGTCGGTGGTGCACCCGGTGTACATCAGCATGCTGCCGTAATACACCTGATTCGAGGTCTCGGTGTCGACCTCGAGGATGTCACACAAACGGCGCGCCATGAGTGTCGCCCGGCAGCCGTGCTCGAGTGGGAAGCCCATTCCGAGGTCGGTGGCGAGACACACGATGGCGATGACCTCGGCGGTGCGCAGACTCTCTTGGTGGGAAGACACGCCGGCCAAGGGTAGGGGAGAGGTCTGGTGGCCTGGCGGATGAGCCCGCTCCAGCCACTCGATTCGATGACTGCTAGTAGCCGTCCTGGCCGAGACGTATTGAGGAGACGAAGGAGTGACCGTCCTCGTCGACGGTGTCGAAGATGATGCGCTGACCCTGTCGCAGGGAGCGGAAGACCGAGCCACTCAGCGATCCAGGACGGAGGAACACCTCTGATCGGTCGGTGTCACGCACCACGATGCCGACTCCGGTCACCGGGTCGTAGGTCTTCACGACTCCCTGGTCCATGACGGAGAGGCTAGTGGCTAGGCCTTGACGACCTTGCCGGCCCTGATGCAGGACGTGCAGACCCGGGCCCGGCGGGTGTTCGAGCCGTGCTTGACACGGATTCTCTGGATGTTGGGCAGCCAGCGACGGTTGTTCCGCTTGTGGGAGAAGGTCACGGACTTGCCGTACGACGGCTCCTTGCCGCAGATCTCGCACCGATAGGACATGACGGACAGCTCCTGGAGTGGTCAGTGAGGTACGGGAGGATCCCCGTGGACCGAGCGACATGGTAGCCAACTGCGGGTTCAAGTCCCAGTCGATGGAGAGGTGAGGGGTCTCCTCACCTCACAGTTAACCTCCCCACGTGGCTTCCCTCGCCCGTCTCGCCACTGTCGACCTCGGCCAGGTCAAGGGTCTCGGCGGCAAACGCTCCAAATCGCTCGCCGAGGCCGGGATCGTCTCCGTTGCCGATCTGCTCCACCACGTCCCACGCAAATACATCGACCGCTCCCGTAGAGAACCCATATCACGGGTTCCCATCGGGTCGGAGGTCACCATCATCGGCAAGGTCGTCTCGGTTCGTGACCGTCGCCCCCGTCGCAATCTCCACATCATCGAAGCGGTGATCGAGGACGACAGCGCACGGATCAAGGCCGTCTGGTTCAACCAGAGCTACCTGGTTCGGCAGCTGCAGAACGCAGACGAAGTCGCCCTCTCGGGGGAAGTGGAGAGTTTCCGTGGGGCGCTGCAGATGAAGACACCGGCCGTGGACGTGCTCTCGGGCGGTCAGGAAGGGCTGACCGTCGGCAGGGTGGTCCCGGTCCATCCCACGGCGGGTGGAGTCGGGCCCGGGCACCTGAGGAGGGCGATCCACAATGCCCTGACACGATCCCAGCCGATCGACGACACCGTTCCGACGGAGCTCAAGGCCGCCAACGGGCTGATGGACCGGGGCAAGGCGTTCGACGCGATCCACTTCCCGGAGACGGTGGAAGAGGTGGCGCCGGCGCGGCGACGTCTCGTCTACGACGAGCTGTTTCGCCTCGAATTGGCTCTAGCCATCCAGAAACGGCTCCAGATGGAACGTGCGATCGGTATCTCCCACGAGGTCGACGGGGAGCTGGCGGAACGGTTCCTCGGCGGGCTGCCCTATGAGCTGACCGCTGCGCAGGAGAGGGTGCTGGGCGAGATCGAGACCGATCTCAAGGCGAGTCATCCCATGCATCGCCTGCTCCAGGGCGAGGTGGGCTCCGGCAAGACAGTCGTCGCCGTCGCCACCCTGCTCCGCGGCATCGAAGGTGGCTGGCAGGGCGCCCTGATGGCTCCGACGGAGGTTCTGGCCGAGCAGCACTACCTGGGTGTTCGTGGTCTCCTCGCCGACGCAGGGCTTTCGCCGGCGTTGGGGGAGAGCCACATGGGCATGGACAGTCTCTTCGCAGAGCATCCCGACGGCCCGGCCGTCCACGTCGCACTACTGACCGGCTCGAATGCCACGACCAACTACAACCCCGACATCGGCAGGGCCGAGCTCGCCGACGACATCGCCTCCGGCCAGGTCGATCTGGTGGTGGGGACCCACGCCCTGATCCAAGAAGGGGTGAGCTTCTCCCGTCTCGGAGTCGCCGTCGTCGACGAGCAGCATCGCTTCGGTGTGGCCCAGCGCGTGCTCTTGAAGGAGAAGGCCGACGTCGCTGAGCCCGATCTGCTCATCATGACCGCCACCCCGATCCCACGGACGCTGTCGATGACCCTCTACGGCGACCTCGACGTCTCCATCATCGACGAGATGCCCCCGGGACGGACACCGGTGAAGACGACGTTGATATCCAGGGTCGAGGAGCAGAAGGCGTGGACGGTGATCGAGGAAGAGGTGGCGGCGGGACGGCAGGCCTTCGTGGTCTGCCCCCTGGTCGACGACAGTCCCAAGGTGGAGGCCGCATCGGCCACCGCCGAGCACAAGCGACTCTCCGCCCTCATGCCCGATCTGCGGGTCGGGCTCATCCACGGCCAGATGCGCCCGGCCGACAAGGAGGAGATCATGGCGGCGTTCCGCGCTGGTGAGGCCGACGTATTGGTCTCCACGACCGTGATCGAGGTGGGCATCGACGTGCCCAACGCAACGGTCATGGTGATCGAAGATGCCCAACGATTCGGTCTCAGCCAACTCCATCAGCTCCGCGGTCGGGTCGGGCGTGGCGTTCACCCCGGCACTTGCCTGCTGTTGGCCGACCCCACCACCAGCGAAGGAGAGGAGCGTCTGGCTGCGATGGTGGGGACCAACGACGGGTTTCGCCTGGCCGAGGAGGACCTGAGGATCCGGGGGCAGGGGACCGTGTTCGGGACCCGTCAGTCGGGTCTCAAAGACCTGAAGCTGGCGGACATCCTGGCCGACTTCGACGTGTTGGCGGTGGCACGGCGGGATGCGTTCGCCTTGGTGGATGGTGACCCGATGCTGTCGGGGCATCCCGAACTCCGCGACGAGGTGGCTGCGATGCTGGGAGACGAGGTCGAGTGGCTGTTCGTGAGTTGAGATCGTGAGGATCATCGCCGGCCAGGCCGGAGGCCGACGTCTCAAGGCACCGGACTCCAAGGGGACCAGACCGGCCACCGACCGGGTTCGTGAGGCCGTGTTCTCGTCTATCGGCGACTGGGTCGTCGACTCGCTGGTTGCCGACCTCTATGCCGGTTCGGGCTCGTTCGGGTTGGAGGCACTCTCCCGGGGCGCCAGTTCGGCGGTGTTCGTGGAGAGCGGGCGCAAGGCTCTCCAGGCACTGAGACAGAACGTCGACACCCTGGGTTTGGGTGGCACCATCATCGAGAGCACCGTCCAGGACTACCTGGGTCGTGCCAACCACCACTTCCACCTGGTCTTCATCGACCCGCCCTGGGATCAGCCCGTCACCCGATTGGAAGACGATCTCGCCCAGTTGGACCGTCTCCTCCTCCCCAACGCCGAGGTCGTCACCTCGCGAAGACACGGAGACCCGTTCCCCCGTCATCCCGAAACCTGGCGGGTTGCCACCGATAAACGCTATGGGGATACCAGAATCGTCAGATACGAGAAGGTGACTGGCGATGACGACGGCCCAACGAACGGCTCTGTGCCCGGGGAGCTTTGATCCCCCGACCAACGGCCATATCGATGTGATCGGCCGGGCCCTGTCCCTATTCGACAGGGTGGTGGTGGCGGTCATCGACAACCCTTCCAAACAGACGCTGTTCACTCCCGAGGAGCGTGAGTCCATCTTTCGGGAGATCTACGGCGACTCGGTCGAGGTGACATCGTTCAGCGGGCTCCTCGTCGACCATGTCCGCGATGTTGGCGCCGACACCGTCGTCAAGGGTCTCCGCACGGTGGAGGACTACGAGTACGAGACACAGATGGCGCAGATGAACCATCACCTGACCGGCATGGAGACGCTGTTCCTGCCCACCCGTGCTCAATATCGGTTCGTCTCCTCGTCGCTGGTGAAGGAAGTCGCGAGGTTGGGAGGGTCAGTGGGCGGACTGGTCCCCGATGTGGTGGAGAAAGCACTGAAGGAGAAGCTGTCATGACCCAGGACACCCATACCGACCCACAGGTGATCGTCGAGGATCGAGTGGAGAGCCCGGCGACACCGCCCGAGTTGGAGGATCTGCTCGACATCGTCGACGATCTCATCGTCCACCTCCACGAGGCGAAGATGATGCCCCTCTCCTCCAACGCCCTGGTCGACCGGGAGGTGTTCCTCACCAAGCTGGAGACTCTGCGCGCCAGTCTGCCCGACGAGTTGCGGGCCGCTCGTTGGATGGTGAGGGAGCGGGAGGCGTTCATTTCGAGGACCAATGAGAAGGCGCGGGAGATAATCGACAAGGCCCGTCAGGAGGCCGATGCCCTGGTGGCGGAGTCGAACATCGTGGCCGAGGCCGTGGAGGAGGCCAACATCCTGGTGCGGCGGGCCGAGGGCGACTCGCGTCGGCTCCGGCTCGAGGCCGAGGACGACATAGAGCGCAAACTGCAGAAGCTCGACCACCTCCTCGCCGACCTGACCTCCCAGGTCCAGGGTTCCCGGGCCGAGTTCCACCAGGCCCGCCCCAAACCCCCCGACGTCCCGGTCTGAAGACTTTCCTCAGGAACTGGGACCCGTATCCGGGTCCCAGCGCCTCGAGAAACAGCCCCCTTCCCAAACGCGGAGCGGTCCGGCATGTTGGAGACCGTGTCCGCGACGAGAGATGTGATCTCATACGCACAGCGCAACGGAGGGGTGTTCTCGATCCAGGAGGCCATTGCCCTCGGGCTTCCCAAGACCACGCTGCAACGTCGGGTCGATGAGGGGATCTTCGTGAAGGTTGGTCGGGGGATGCTGGCGCTACCAGGGACCGCCACTCGATCGGACCTCTCGATGAGAGCGGCGTTGAGGCTTCTCAACGGTGTCGTATCCCATGAGTCGGCTGCCCGTATCCATGGATTCGAGGCGATTCCCGATTCTCCACCGTGCATCACCGTCTCTCACCGCAGCAACTACTCCTTTCCCGGAGTCGTCGTGCACCAGTCGACGGACCTCCTCGAAGAGCACGTCGAAGAGGTCGACGGAATTCGGGTCACCACTCCGCTCCGCACCCTGGTCGACCTGGCCAAAGTCTTCGGGTCGCGACGTCTGCAGCGCGTCATCGAACACGCCCTCGCATCCGGGAAGGCCGATGTCGAGGAGTTCGTAGCTCTGGTCAACGCCCTCTCCCGACAGGGCAAGAGAGGGATGAAGAAGCTCCACACGATCATCGACGAGCGTCTGGCGGGGACCGTGGTGTCCGACACAGAGCTGGAGCGAGTGCTCTATGAGCTCATCGATGACGCCGGTCTTCCCTGTCCTGTCCGGCAGTTCCATGCTCCCTGGTTGAAACCGTTGAATGGACGGGTCGACTTCGCCTACGAGCACGAGAAGATCGTGATCGAGGCGGACAGTCGTCGATGGCACCTCACATTCGATGCCTTCGAAGTGGACAAGGTTCGTGACAACGCAGCTCAGATCGCCGGGTGGATCGTGCTGCGGATCACATGGCGGATGATCAAAGAGCGGCCGAGTGAGGTGGTGAGGACGATCCGGGAGGCCTTTGAAGTTCGTGGCGGGGTACCCGGCCACGCTTTTTCTCGAGACGATTGAACCCGTATGCGGGTCCAGGCGCCTCGCGAACTTCTCGAGGGGGACAGAGCCACTTTTCTGGAGGCGGTGGGACCCGTATACGGGTCCCACTTCCTGAGGAAAGCGTTGTCGGTTGGCCGGGGCGGGTTCGTAACATCGGGGGGTGAGCTCGGATCTGGTCCTCGACGTCGGCGATCTGGTGGGTCACCCCGGGGCGACCAAAGGGGTCTCGGGAGAGCACCGTGTGGCCCTGCGGCTGGGCGACGTCACCGTCGAGGGCGCGATGAGGGTTCATGGTGTCGTGCGGGGGACCGTAGAAGGGGTGATCGCCGAGTTCGAGGCGTCTGCGCCCGCCCACTTCGTGTGTGTCCGTTGCCTCACCGAGTGGGATGGCGAGATCTCGACCAAAGGAACCCAGCACTTCTCCCGGATCCCTGACGAGGACGGCTACGCCACCGTCGACCGTCAGATCGACCTCTCGGGCCCGGCCACCGACGAACTGGCCCTGGCGATGCCCGCCGCCCCACTCTGCAGGAAAGACTGCAAGGGACTTTGCCCAATCTGTGGAACCGACTTGAATAAAGACCCGTGCGACGGCCATGGAGAGGAATCCGACTCTCCTTTCGCCGTCCTCAGAGACCTGTTTGAACCCTGATCAGAACCGAGGAGTGCCTCCATGGCGGTGCCCAAGAAGAAGATGTCGCGCTCCCGCACCCGCTCACGCAAGGCAGCCTGGAAGGTCCAAGCGCCCCGCTCGGTGGCCTGCGAGCAGTGTGGCAAGCCCAAGCTGCCCCACCGCGCCTGCCGCGAATGCGGTACGTATGCGGGCCGCGAAGTCTTAGAGACCGACTGAGGCCTTGGCACGCATCGCCCTCGACGCCATGGGGGGCGACCACGCCCCCGCCGAGACCGTTGCCGGTGCGTTGGATGCTGCTGCCCGGGGAGTCGACGTAGCCCTGGTCGGCAGTCAGGAGTTGCTCGAGAGCGAGCTGGCCAAACACGACTCGACCCTCCCCGTCGTCGACGCACCCGATGTCATCGGGATGGGCGACGACCCGGCCCGTGCCCTCCGCGAGAAGCCGGAGGCGTCTATCACCGTTTGCGCCCAGCTGGTGGCAGCGGGAGACGCCGGAGGCTTCGTGTCGGCTGGTTCGACCGGGGCGGCGATGGCCGCGGCGGCCATCATCATCGGGAGGCTTCGAGGAGTCACCCGACCGGCGATCGCTACTGTTTTCCCCACACCGGGGACGCCGACGCTGGTCCTCGACTCGGGTGCCAACCCGGAGGTCAAGGCCCACCAGCTCGTCCAGTTCGCCGTGATGGGCTCGGTCGCCGCCAATGCCCTGCTCGGTGCGGACCCTCCCCGGGTGGGCCTCCTCTCCATCGGGGAGGAGAAAGGCAAGGGCCGCGACCTGGAGCGTGCCGCATACGACCTCATCGAGGCGAGCCCGGTCGAGTTCGTGGGGAACATCGAAGGACGCGACGTCGCCACCGACAAGGTCGACGTGATCGTCACCGACGGCTTCACCGGCAACGTCTTTCTCAAGGCGACGGAAGGAACCGCAGCCCTGATCAACTCCTATCTCTTCGAAGCGCTGTCGACACTGCCCGAGGAGGTCCAGGCTGCCGTCTTCCCCGCTCTCGGCCGTGTCCGCGACAAGATGGATTGGGAGACCTACGGTGGAGCGCAACTGCTCGGGGTCAAGGGATCGGCCCTGATCGCCCACGGAAGCTCGAGCCGGCGAGCCATCGCCAATGCGCTGGTCATGGCTCGGGACAGCGCCGACAAGGATCTGCCGGGGCGGATCGCCAGCGCGCTCGAAGAGCGGGGCGAGGACCCCCGATGAGAGTGTCATGATTCTCGAGGGCCGTGTCGGATACACCTTCACCGACCCCGCCTTGTTGAAACTGGCTCTCACTCACCGCTCCGTCAGCTCCGACGACCCGGCCCGCAAAGACAACGAGCGGCTCGAGTTCCTCGGGGATGCCGTGTTGCAGCTCATCGTCACCGACCTCCTCTACGACTCCTACCCTCAGCTCGCCGAGGGCCAAATGGCCAAGGTCCGAGCGGCGGTGGTCAGCCGGGGGACCCTCGCAGAGGTCGCCCGCCACATCGATATGGGCGCCCACATCGAGCTCGCCGCGAGCGAAGCGGCGACCGGGGGCCGTGAGAAGGATTCGATCCTCGCCGACGCCGTGGAAGCAGTCATCGGCGCCATCTATCTCGACGGTGGCTTCGAGCCCACGCGACGGGTGGTCCTCGAGCTGTGGGAGAACAAAGTCGCCGAGCGGGCGCGACAACCCGGCGTCAAGGACTACAAGACCCGGCTCCAGGAGCTGACCGCCCGTGACGGGATCAGACCGGTCTACCGGGTAGATGGGTCCGGGCCCGACCACGACAGGTGGTTCAGCGCAGTGGTCTCGGTCAACGGCACCGACTACGGCTCCGGTGAAGGGCGTTCGAAGAAGGAGGCCGAGCAGGACGCGGCCAGGGAGGCGTTGGAGGCTCTCACCCGAGAGATTCCGTAGCCAGATCCTCCTTGCGCGCCCGCAGGTCGATGTACCAATGGGTGTACATCGCGGCGATGGCCGCCACCAGTAGCCCCTGGCTGACGACACCCAGGGCCGAGACGATGACGAGCACGGCCCCTCCCCCTCCCACCAGGGCCAGGGGCAGCGCCACCAATTGGATCAGCTGTATCGCGATACCGCCGAACAGACCCACCAGGGCCAGGTAGCCGGCCGTCGGCCACCAACGGCCTTTGACGAGCTGCATGCTGCGACGGATCGAGTCCAGTGGTCCCCGTCCCTCGATCGCCACGGTCGCCGTGGTCATCGAGACCGACACAGCAGCCCAGATCCCCGGTCCCAGGACCACGGCCAACAGGATCACGGCCACCATCGCCGCGGCGGGGTTGGGAGCCCCCACGGAGGCGGCGGGAACGAACCAAAGGAAGCCGCCCAGCGCGATCAGGACGCCGATCACGACGAACATGAGCACCGTGGCGGTGAGCCCTGTGAGGTAACGACGAAGGGCGATGCGGGTCGCCTCAGCACCGGTCGAGGTCTCGCCCCTGACATGGGCGGCGACCGCACTATGGCTGATCAGGGCGAGGAAGACTCCGGCGACAATGAGCAGGAGGGTGGCGATGCCCACGGCGATGTAGAACGGCCGAGCCAGCTCCCAGAAGACTTCGCCCGGAAGCGTCTGCAACCGTTCCGGGTGGTTGAGGACGACGTCCAAGAAGTCGGCTCCGCCGGTGGTGGTGAAGACGAAGGTGGTGGCGACGCTCACGGGGATCATGGTCGCCAGTGCCGGGATGACGAGGGCTCTCCAGACTCCGGCGAGGCCGTGGATAGCGTCGTTGAGGACCTGACCGAACTGGCGTGGAGCTATCACCATCAGCGGCGTTACGGTACCTGCACCGAGTGCGGAGTCAGCGTTTGCCAGAGCTGCCAGAAGTCGAGATAACCAGACGTCACCTGCAAGATGTGATGGCCGGCCGGGTCATGGAGACCGTCGAGGTGAACCATGTGCGCACCGCTCGCCACAACTCCTCTCCCGAGGAGGTCGTCACCCGTCTCCAGGGGAGACGGGTGGTCTCCGTCACTCGACACGGCAAGTTTCTGAAGGTGGCTCTCGACGACGGCCAGACGATGGTGGCCCATCTCGGCATGTCGGGCCGCTGGTCGGTCGACGGCGACGAGGAGAAGCCACACACTCACTTCGTGGCCCGGCTCGATGATGGCTCGGTGGTGCGGTTCGTCGACCCGCGCACATTCGGTTTCGTCGCCGTCTACGACGAGGACGACATCGGGGCCTCGGGGCTCAGCCGCCTCGGACCCGACGCCTGGGCTCAGCCGCCGTCGCCGGTCGAGCTGTCGGAGCGGCTGGAGGGGAGGAAGGCACCGATCAAGGCACTGCTTCTCGACCAGGGCCCCATCGCGGGGCTGGGGAACATCTACGCAGACGAGGCACTCCATCTCGCCGGTATCCATCCCCTGAGACCCGGTGGCTCCCTGACCTCCGATGAGCTGGAGGGCCTGCTGCACGCAATCCATGAGGTGTTGGGCTCAGCCATCACCCATGGTGGGACCACCCTCGACGACCTCGCCTACCTCCTACCCGACGGCCAGGCGGGTGAGAACCTGGTCAGGCTGCGTGTCTACGGACGCCACGACGAGCCTTGTCCCAACTGCGGGACCGCCATCGAGAGGATCGTCGTCCGGTCCCGATCGACCCACTTCTGCCCGTTGTGTCAGACCGCACCATGACCAAGGCCGTCCATGTCTTCGTCTCCGGGAACGTCCAGGGTGTGGGATACCGGCAGGGTTGCCGTCACACCGCCCGGTCGCTGGACCTCGTGGGGTGGGTGCGCAACCTGGGGGACGGGAGGGTGGAGTTGTTCGCCCAGGGCTCCGACCAGGGGGTGGGCCAATTGCTCGACTGGGCATGGGCCGGTCCATCGGGTGCCCGGGTCACCGGTGTCGAGAGCGACGTGGTCGCCCCCGACATCACTCTCACCGACTTCTTCATCCAGCCGGGGCCGGCACATGGCCGCTGAATGCCCACGGGTGCGAAAACGGGAGAAACCCCGCGAGCCAACCCGGTTTCGTTAGCCTGAGTCCTCAATAACACGCACGTAATTCGCCAGGAACGCACTTTGTATCTCAAGTCTTTGAAGGTCACCGGGTTCAAGTCGTTTGCCGACCGGACCCGGCTCGAGTTCCGGCCCGGGGTGACCGTCGTCGTCGGTCCCAACGGTTCCGGGAAGTCCAACCTCGTCGACGCCCTCTCCTGGGTGCTGGGAACCCAGTCGACCAAGTCGCTGCGCACCCCGAAGATGGAGGACGTCATCTTCGCCGGGACCGCGACACGACCCTCCCTGAGCAAGGCCGAGAGCACTCTGGTGATCGACAACCAGGAGCGCCAGATCGATCTCGATCTCGACGAGGTCTCGATCACCCGACGTCTCTACCGGGACGGGTCGAGCGACTACGAGTTGAATGGGGTGGGTTGTCGTCTCCTCGACATCCAGGACCTCCTCTCCGACTCGGGAGTCGGTAGGCACCAGCACGTCATCATCGGACAGGGAGAGATCGGTCGGGTCCTCAACGCCTCTGCCGAAGAGCATCGCGCGGTGATCGAAGAGGCGGCGGGCATCCTCAAACACCGCCGCCGCAAGGAGCGTGCCGAGCGAAGACTGGAGCGGACCGACGACGACATGATCCGTCTCCAGGATCTCTTGGGTGAGCTGAGCCGTCAGATGCGGCCTCTCCGCCGCCAGGCCAAAGCTGCCGAGCGCTATGACGACCTCAAATCGCAGGTGGTCGGTCTCCGCCTCTATCTCGGAGGCACCGAGCTGGCCACCCTGGATCGCGAGCTCACCATCGCCACCTCGGAGAAGTCGAAGCTCGTCGAGGGTCTCGAGGTCGACCAGAGACGGGTCAGCGCGCTGTCCGAGCAGCTCGGCCGGCTGACCGAGATGGCCGATGGTCTCGGCACCGATCTCGACCGTGACACTTCGGCTGCGGCGATTCTGGAGACCACCATTGAGCGACTTCGCCGGATCGGTTCCATCGCACAGGAGCGGGGGCGGGCGGTCTCGGGACGACGTGAAGCTGCGGTGGAGCGACGCGGGGACCTCGAAGAGGAAGCGGCATCCATCGTCGAAGAGCTCGAGGTGACAGAAGACGAACGCAGGAGGGCCGAAGCCGTTGCGGCCGCCGCCGAGACTGCTTTCCGACGTCTCGAGGACGAGGAGCGGGCCATCGCCACACAGAACTCGCTCTCTCCCGAAGGCGCGCTCGCCGCGGTCAGAGGAGAGCTGAGCGCCCTGGAGTCGTCGCTGTCCCGTGACCGTCGCGAGATCGACAGGGTCGTTCATCGCATCGACGTGCTCGTCTCTCAGATCGACGAGGAGCAACAGGAGATCGACCGGATCAACTCCGAGATCCAGGAGATGGACACTTCGATGGGCGCCCTCCAGCGCGACTACGACCAGATCTCACGAGACCGGTCCCGGGCCCAGCAACTCTGGTCGGCGGCCGAGGAGACGTTGGAGATGGCGCGCATCGAGGTCGCCTCCGCAGGTGCCCGGGTCGAGGCCATCGCGAGTGCCCTGAAGGGGCGGTACGACGCCGGTGCCCGTGATGTGGCGGAATCCGCTCCGGGGACACTCGGCTCCCTGACCTCGCGACTCGACATCCCCCAAGGGCTGGAGGTAGCCGTGAGCGCCGCCCTGGGCGAGTGGGCCGACGCCGTCGCCTTCGACTCCCCGGACTCGGTCCAACGGGCTGTGGAAGCAGTCAAAGGGGCCGGCGGAGGGTCGGTGTCTGTGGTCTCGTCGATGTCCGAGTCGGCGTGCCCCGCCTCCGAGGTGGCGCCCGGGCTCGGCCTCCACGCCCTCGTCGACCGGCTGGGTCCCGCCACACATTCCGGTCTCGCCAGCCGTCTCCTCGGCGATGTCGTGCTGGTCGAGGGTTGGAGCACGGGATGGGAGCTCATCTCGAAACATCCCTCGTTGCGGGCTGTCACCCCCGAGGGCGATGTCATCTCGGTGTCGGGTGTCCGCATCGCCGACCCCGACGGTGTCGGCTCGGCCATGCTGGAAACCGCGGAAGTAGCAGCTGAACAGGCTTCCATAGCGCTGGCCCGCGCCGAATCCGTTCACACTGCCGCCAAACGTGACTTCGACAGGAGTCGGGAGGCAGAGCGTCTGAGCCTGGAGCAACTGGAGCAGGCCGAGAGCGCCGTGGCAGGTCTGTCCGAGGCGATGAGTCGTCTGCAGGGTTCGGTGCGGAGCCTCGCCGAGGAACGGGCCCGTCTCGAAGAGCGACGCGGTTCGCTACAGGAATCGATCGAGACCGGAGACACCCAGGTCGAGACCCTGCGGCACCGTCTCGCCGCCCTGGAGGGCGAAGAGGCGGAACGTCTCGCCGCATGGGAGGAGATGGAGGCTCGGCGACTGGGCATCGCCGCGGAACGTGAATCGGCCCGCTCGGAATGGCAGGAAGCCGCCACCGCTCTCCGGGGGGTCGTGGAACGGGAACGTCTGCTCCGCGATCGCAAACAGCGGGTCGACGACGAGTTGGGCAGGCTCGATCTCGGCTTCGTGAGCGAGGGCGACCCGAAACGACTCGCCGACATCGGCGGATACGCCCGCACGGCCGTTGCGGTGCTCGAGACCAGGCTGGGGGAGCTGCGGGAGCGTCAGGCCGAACTGAGGGAGGGCAACACCAGCGTGCGTTCGGAGCTCGACTCTGTGCGCACGGAGCACCGGGGGAGCTCGGAGCGAATCTCACAATCGCGCTCGCGAATCGGTGAGCTGGATGTCAAGTTGACCGAGCTCCGGATGCGTCGCGAATCGGTCATCGAGGCAATCCGACGCGACGCAGACGCCGACGTCGAAGACGCCATCAACGCCCCCCGTCCCGATCTGGCCGACGACACCGACCTCCCCGCGCTGATGGAGGAGCTCGTCACCCGCTTGCGCCGTCTCGGGCCCATCAACCCCTTGGCGGCCCAGGAATACCGCGATCTCGAGGAACGGCACACCTTCCTCTCCGAGCAGATGGCCGATGTCGAGAGCTCCCGTGCCGACCTGCGCAAAGTGATCACAGCGCTCGAAGCCGAGATCCAGAACCGATTCGACACTGCCTTCACCGAAGTCGCCGAGGCATACGAGAAGTACTTCGAGGTGTTGTTCCCCGGGGGCAGGGGGAAGATCCGGCTCGTCGATCCGGACGATCCACAATCGGGGGTGTCCATCGATGCCCAACCCCTGGGCAAGAAGGTGTCGCAGATGACACTTCTCTCCGGTGGTGAGCGGAGCCTCGCCGCGTTGGCGTTTCTCTTCGCCATCTTCGAGGCCCGCCCCAGCCCCTTCTACGTTCTCGACGAGGTCGAGGCCGCCCTCGACGACTCCAACCTGCGCCGCTTCCTCCGCATCGTCGATGAGTTCAGGCAGCGAGCGCAGCTGATCATCGTCACCCACCAGCAACAGACCATGGAGGCGGCCGACGTCCTCTACGGCGTGACCATGGAGCCCGGTGGCTCCTCACAGGCGATCCGCAAGGACATGAAGACTGCCTTGACCGCCGAGCAGGTCGCATAGGCTCCACCACGATGGACACAGCGGTTCTGATCGCCATCGTCGCCGTGCTCGTGCTGGCCATCGCCGTCTCCGTCCTGGTCTGGCGGACGAGGTCGGCCTCACCGTCAGGGGAGACGATCCGGACGGTGACACCGTCCCGTTCGGCCCTGGGGAATGCCCTGCGCCGCGCACTCGGCGCGGGGGTGGACGAGGGCACATGGGACACCATCGAGACCGCCCTCCTGGCTGCAGACGTAGGTGTGGAGGCGACTGCCGACTTCATGGAGACGTTGCGTCGTGCCGGGATCGAGACTGTCGACGAGGCCCGGGAGACACTGCAGCGCAGCCTCAAGACCGAGCTCGCCGGGAAAGACCGTGAGCTGCGGCTGACCGGATCACCGGCATCGATCGTCGTGGTCGGGGTGAACGGGACCGGCAAGACGACGACGATCGCCAAGCTGGCGAAGAGGTTCAAAGACCAGGGGCATACGGTGACTCTCGGAGCGGCCGACACCTTCAGGGCGGCTGCCGGTGAGCAACTGGGCACTTGGGGTGAGCGGGTCGGGGTGCAGGTGGTGCGGGGCCAGGAGGGGGGCGACCCGGCTTCGGTTGCTTACGACACGCTGGAGTCGGCACGGGCCAAGGGCGTGGAGATCGCCATCATCGACACGGCCGGGAGACTCCACGGGAAGAAGAACCTGATGGCCGAACTGCAGAAGATCCATCGGGTGGCAGGCGGGGACCAGGTGAGCGAGGTGTTGTTGGTCCTCGACGCCACGGCGGGCCAGAACGGTCTCACCCAGGTCAGGGAGTTCTCCAACGCGGTGCCGATCACCGGGATAGTTCTCACCAAACTCGACGGGACTGCCCGTGGCGGGATCGTCATCGCGGTGGAACGGACTCTCGGCGTTCCGGTCAAGTTCGTCGGTGTTGGGGAGGGACTCGACGACCTGGTCGAGTTCGATCCGGATAGTTTCATCGATTCGTTGCTGGAGTGAGCATGGACACATCAGAGTTGGTTGAAGCGGCACGGGCCGCCGCCCTGGGCTCCTACTCCCCGTACTCCGGATTCCGGGTCGGTGCCGTTGTCGTGGGGGCGGACGGCGAGTTGTTCACAGGCGCCAACGTGGAGAACGCTGCCTATCCCTCCAGTTCCTGTGCCGAGGCGACGGCCATCAACACGGCGGTGTCCCAGGGTGTTCGGCGAATCGACACGGTTGCCGTCGCTTGCATCGACGCCGAAGACACCGATGGTGCCTATCCGTGTGGCAGATGTCGACAGATCATGTCGGAGTTCGACGTGAAGCAGGTGATCGTCACCGGGGACGACGGTTCCGAGGTGAGGGAGCACACCCTCGACGAACTGCTGCCCTACAGGTTCAATCTGTAGCTTCGCTGCCGGGTGGCCAGCCGGCCCGGTTCTCCTCGCGGACCACGAAGCGCAGCCCTGACCAGGTCTCGTCGATCGAGCAGGCTCCGTCGTCCACCATCCCTGACGGCAGGAACAGGTCACGCAGGTTGTCCCCGGTGATGTCACTGGCCCGGTCCGACGACTTCTCGGGCCAGGCGAACCAGATGACCCCGTCGGGGGGCAGGTGAGTGACGGCGCGCTCGAAGCCACGCTCCGCCTCGTCGGACCGGTCGGCGAAGATCAGGTAGAGCTCAGCCGGAGCGTCGTCGGCGTCCCGATGGACCGTGACCCCTTCGGGGAGATCGCCGAGGTCGAAGTCGAAGTAGTTGGGTGCATTGAAGATGGAGACGTCCATCCCCTCCTCGATCCCCAGCTTCTCGACCAGTGTCTCGTCGGTGTTCTCGGCCATCACCCGATTATGCCCCCGGGAATCCCCGCGCAAACCCGATGGTTGTGCAGGGCATGGATACCGCCGCCCTCCTCGAGCAACGACGCGCCAAGGACGAGTTCTTCCGGACCGATCACCATTCCCCGATTCCCCACGCCGAACAGCACGACTTCGCAGGTCTGGACTACTTCGAGCCCGACCCGGGTCTCGTCTTCACGCTGCCCCTCCGGCCCGGTGACGGCTCGGAGGTCACCGTGCAGACCTCCGACAACCAACAGCGTTTATATCGCCGGGCGGGAAAGGTGGCCTTCGAGGTCGATGGGGAGCCCGTCGAGCTCACGCTCTACTCGACCGGTCACGAGGGCTACTTCGTCCCCTTCCGCGACAAGACTTCCGGCAATGCCACCTACGGCGCCGGTCGCTATCTGGATGTCGAGCCCAACGACGACGGGACCGTGACCATCGACTTCAACCTGGCCTACAACCCGACGTGTGTCTACGACGAGGCCTACTCATGTCCCTTGCCCCCGATCGAGAACTGGCTCCAGGTGCCGATCGAGGCGGGGGAGAAGATGTACCACCGATAGAACCATCTCGTCCCGTGTGACGTCTTCATCAGTGAGATGAGAGCCGCGGGTTTCGCACTGGCCACGACGCTCTTCGTCGCCGCCTGTTCGACCCCGGTCGTGTCGTCCCCCACGTCGGGGACGCTGCCACCGGAGACCACGACCACCGCAGACCCTGGTCCGGGAACGACGTCTCCGCCGACCACGACGACGACACTGCGAGCACATGATGTCGGTCTTTACCGGGTGGACCCCGCCACTCTCGCCCCGCACTCCGGCGCCGAGCCCCTGATCACCGGTGACTGGATCACCGGGTATGTCGCCGACAATGGAGAGTGGGTTGGCCTAAATGTCTGGGTCGAGCCGGACCACTCTTCGTTCCTGGTCCTCGAAGTTGGCACTGGAGCAGTGGTCACCGACCGGCCGCGAGGTTTGTCCCCGGTTGGCGTGGGTCACGACGGGGTCGTGTACTCCTTCTCCTACCTGCCCTATTCGGGCTCCCGTTTCCGAAAGCTGCCGCCCGGTGCAGACGAGCTCGAGACGGTTTTCGATGACTTCCCTCTCGACTTCTCGTTCTGGGGGCCGAGTGTCGTCTTGGGACCCGATGGGGCAGCCTGGCTGGGAACCTTCGGTGGTGCTCTTCGAGCCAAGGTGGCCGGCATGGTCGTTGTCGAGCTGGCGACTGGCGCGGTGACGACACACGCGATGCCAGAGCTGACACTCGGCGCGGTCGCGGAAAGGGATGTGGGAGATTGGGTGATCTCCGAGGAGGTCGAGCCTGCCTTGGTCTGGGACGCATCGCGACGCAGGCTGCTGGTTGTCCACGGGGTCGAGACGAAAGTCACGACAGTGGACCTGGAAACCGGTGAGGTCGTCACCAACGACGTGACCTCGCCCACCTCGTGGCTGGACCACCTGCTGACCTGGCTGATCCCACCGGCTTCCGCCAAGGAAGGGCATTCGTCCTATGGAACCGAGCGGCGTGCCCTGCTCAGCCCCTCGGGTGACCGGCTCTACGTGGCCTCATCGGTCTCGGCGGTCGTCGATGAGACCGACCTGCGGATCGAGACCACAGCTCGAGGTGTCGAGGTCATCGACACCGAGACCTGGGAACTGGGGCATCGTTGGGAGATCCCGGCATCGGGGATTGCCCTCTCCCCGGATGGCAGATACTTGGTGACGACCGGTCTCAGCTGGTCCGAGTCGCTCACCGATTTCGAAGAGCGTGTCGAGGACGTCTTGGTAGTCGACCTCGAGAGCCATGAGATCGTGGGCCGCTTCGAACAGACGGGCACCTTGCCCGAGATCCAATTCGCGCCTGACGGGAGCTATCTGTACATCAGTGAGGGCATCATCGGTGAGGACGAGCATCGAATCGAGATCGTGGACCTGGCAACGATGAAAGTGGTGGGCTCGTCCCAGGGCAGGCTCGTCGGAGGGACCTTCCTGGTGAAGACACTTCAGCCCTAGAGCCCTCCGCCCCTAAGATCCTCGGTTCTCCCCGGAGCGCTCATGGATAGACCTCCCATCCTGATCGGGCCCGAGCACGACGCCTGCGGCGTCGGGTTCATCGCAGCCCGCGATCGCCAGCCCTCTTTCCGGATGACCAGGCTGGCGGTGGAGTGCCTGGAACGGCTCGACCATCGCGGGGCCAAGGCCGCCGACGGCACAGGTGACGGGGCGGGTCTGCTCACCCAGGTGCCTCACAAGCTGATCGCCCGGGAGCTCCTGGCGCATGGCAAGGAGATCGACCCCCAGCGCATCGGGATCGTCATGTGCTTCCTGCCTCCGGAGGACCCCGCCGCCTCTCGTTCTGTGGTCAGCGAGGCCCTGGAGGCCGAAGGGATTCGCCTCATTCTCTGGCGCTCGGTGCCAATCGACCCCAGCGTCCTCGGTGAGCATGCCTTCGAGGTGCTCCCGCTCATCGAGCAGGCTGTCGTCACCTTCGAGTCGGCGGGCGCCGAGTTCGAGCGTGCCCTGTTCCTGGCCCGGAAGCGGATGGAGCGCAACGCGACCCGGGGTTTCGCGGTGCCGTCGGCATCGAGTCGGACCGTGGTCTACAAGGGATTGTTCACCGCCTCGCGCATGGCCGACTTCTATTGGGATCTACGAGATCCGGACTTCGAGACGGCCTTCGCCATCTTCCACCAGCGATTCTCCACCAACACCTTCCCCAGTTGGGACAACGCCCAGCCGTTCCGGGTCCTGGCCCACAACGGCGAGATCAACACCATCCAGTCGAATCGGTCGTGGATGGAAGCCAGGGAGAAGGGTGCCACACCGGGAGTGTGGGGCGACCGTCTCGAAGACGTCTACCCCTTCATCCAACCGGAGCTCTCCGACTCGGCCAGCCTCGACAATGTCTTCGAGTTGTTGCTCCGCAGCGGCCGGGCACTGCCCCATGTCAAGGAGATGCTGATCCCGGCGGCCTGGGAGAACGTGACCGACCTCTCCCCGGAGCTCACGGCCTTCTACAAGTACCACGGATTTCTCACCGAGCCGTGGGACGGCCCGGCAGCCATCGCAGCCAGCGACGGCATCTCGTTGCTGGCCGGCATGGACCGCAACGGTCTCCGCCCGGCACGGTGGACGGTGACTCCCGACGTGCTGATCGTGGCATCCGAGGCCGGGGTGTGCCCCGAAGAGGAGACCCGTGCTCAGGAGACAGGTCAGTTGGGCCCGGGGGAGCTGATCTTCTTCGACGGCGAGAACGGTGAGATCGTGCACTCGGCCGAGGTGAAGGACAGACTGGCCGGTGCACTTCCCTACTCGGAGTGGGTGAACACCGAAACTCTCCACATCCGGGCGCCGTTCGACCCGCTGAACGACGACCGTTTCGATGCCGGCGCTCTCACCAGGGTGTTCGCCTACACCGCCGAGGAGCGCCGTCTCATCCTCGCCCCCCTCGCACAGGGAAGCACGCCGACCGGGTCGATGGGCGATGACACCGGTCTGGCGGTGCTGGCCGACAAGCCACGTCGTCTCACCCGGTACTTCCACCAGATGTTCGCCCAGGTGACCAACCCACCGATGGACCCGATCAGGGAGAAGCTGGTGATGTCGTTGCGTATCCAGCTCGGTCGTCGCGGCCCCATCCTCGAACAGACTCCGAGCCAGGCACACCTCATCGAGCTGGCCAGCCCCATCCTCTCCGACGCCGAGCTGGAGGCGATCGTCCGCTCCGGGGACCGGCGCTTCTTCTCCCATTGGATCGCAGCCACCTGGCCGGCGTCGAGCGGGCCGGAGGGCATGCTGGAGCGTCTCGACGAGATCTGTGCCGAGGCGGCCGACGCGGTGCGACTCGGAGCCTCGATCCTCGTCCTCTCCGATCGCGAGACGAGTGCCGAGGACGCACCGGTCCCAATCCTGCTGGTCGTCGGAGCGGTGCACCACCACCTGATCGACGAAGGGGTCAGGGGTGACGTGTCCCTCGTGGTCGTCTCCGGGGAGCCACGCGACGCCCACGACATCGCCGCACTCATCGGCTTCGGGGCTTCGGCGGTCAACCCCTATCTCGGCATAGACCAGGTCATCGATCTGGCCCGCTCCGGGATGATCGAGGTCGACCCGGTGACCGCCCAGGAGAACTATCGGACCGGTCTCGAGACCGGGCTCCTCAAGATCATGTCGAAGATGGGGATCTGCACCCTCGCCGCCTACCGCGGGTCGGAGCTGTTCGAGGTGATCGGGCTGTCCGAGAAGGTCTGTCATCGCGCCTTCCGCAACGCTCCGCGACGTCTCCGCGGAGCGGGTTATCAACACCTCGCCAACCAGGCTCTGCTCGGTCACGCCGGTTATCGCGAGGGTGCCCCCATCCCCGGCGGGTTCTACAAGCACCGCCGCGGCGAGGAGTTCCACATCACCGGTCCCAAGATCGTCCTCGATCTTCAGAAGTCGGTTCGCTCGGGGGAGCCCGCGGCCTGGGACAAATACCTGGCGACCATCGGTGACCGGGCCCCTGCCCTGGTGCGCGACCTGCTCGCCTTCGTCGCGGTGGAGCCGGTCCCCGTGGAAGAAGTGGAGCCGGTCGAGCGGATCATGAGACGGTTCGTCACTGCCGCCATGTCACTCGGGGCACTCTCCAAGGAGGCCCACGAGACGCTGGCCGAGGCGATGAACTCGATCGGTGGGCTGTCCAACTCGGGCGAGGGGGGCGAAGATCCCGATCGCTACGGGACGGCGCGCAACTCTGCGATCAAACAGGTCGCCTCGGGACGGTTCGGGGTCACACCGGGCTATTTGAGCTCGGCCGAGGAGTTCCAGATCAAGATGGCCCAGGGCTCCAAGCCAGGAGAGGGCGGCCAGCTCCCCGGTCACAAGGTCTCCGACGAGATCGCCCGACTCCGTCACACGAACCCCGGGGTGACCCTGATCTCGCCGCCCCCGCACCACGACATCTACTCGATCGAGGACCTGGCACAACTCATCTACGACCTCAAGTCGTTCAAGCCGACGGCGCGGGTCTCGGTGAAGCTCGTCTCCGAGCCGGGGGTGGGGACGATCGCGGTGGGTGTTGCCAAGGCGGACGCCGACGTCATCACCGTCTCCGGTTCGGAGGGTGGCACCGGGGCCTCGCCGTTGGTCTCGATCAAGCATGCCGGGTCACCGTGGGAGTTGGGTGTTGCCGAAGCACATCAGGCACTCGTGGCCAAGGGGATGCGCTCCAAGGTGATTCTGGAGACCGACGGGGGTCTGCGCACCGGTCGCGACGTCGTCGTCGCCGCCCTCCTCGGTGCAGAGCGCTTCGGATTCGGGACGCTTCCTCTGCTCGCCCTCGGATGCAAGATGGTCCGCCAGTGCCATCTCAACACCTGCCCGGTCGGGATCACCACCCAGGATCTCGAGCTTCGAGCCAAGTACACCGGCTCGGTCGACCAGGTGA
>CAZZIG010000130.1:0-7315 GCA_964653975.1 uncultured Acidimicrobiaceae bacterium | reverse complement strand
GAGGCCCTCAACATGGCGAAGGTCTGGGATCTCCCGGTGGTCTTCGTTTGCGAGAACAACCTCTACATGGAGTACACCCCAATCGATCTGGTCACCGCCGTCGCCAACCCGGCCGCGGACCGGGCCGCTGCCTACGGGATGGAGCCGATCCTCATCGACGGCAACGACCCCGACGCCGTGTACCTGACTGCCACCGAAGCCCTGGCAAGGGCGCGCTCGGGGCGCGGGCCCTCAATGATCGAAGCGGTCACCTATCGCTCCGGTGGCCACTCCCGCGCCGACCCCGGCAAGTACCGGCCCCCCGCCGAGGTCGAGGCTTGGGCCGAACGTGATCCCATTCCCGTCTACCACGACCGTCTCCTCTCCCTCGGGACCCCCGAGGCGACCCTCAGTGGCATCGAGCGCGAGGTGGCGCAGGCCGTCGACGCCGCCACCGAGTTCGCCAAGTCGGGGCGGGAGCCGGGGGAAGAGGCGCTGATGAAGGACGTCTACGCCGACGGAGGGGCGCGATGGCGGAACTGAGCTACCGCGAGGCGGTCGCCTACGCGATCGCGCAGGAGATGAGGCGCGACCCGGCTCTGGTGATGTTGGGTGAGGACGTGGCCGCGGCGGGTGGTGTGTTCAAGACCACGGTCGGCCTGATCGACGAGTTCGGTCCCGACCGGGTGCGTGACACCCCCATTTCGGAGCAGGCCATCCTAGGCGCCGCCATGGGCGCAGCCATGACCGGTGTCCCGGTGATCGCCGAGATCATGTTCTCCGACTTCATCGCGGTGTGTTTCGACATGCTGGCGAACGAGATCGCCAAGAGCCGCTATATGACCGACGGCCAGGTGAGCTTTCCCATGGTGGTCCGTACCGCAAACGGGGGAGGGGCCCGATTCGGCGCCCAGCACTCCCAGTCGGTCGAGAATTGGTGCATGATGATCCCCGGGCTCAAAGTGGTGGCTCCCTCCAACCCCGTCGACGTGGTGGGTCTGCTGGCCGCATCGATCAGGGATCCCGACCCGGTGGTCTTCTTCGAGCACAAGTCCCTCATGGCCCACAAAGGACAGGTCCCCGACGGTGAGGTCGTCGACGAACTGGGCAAGGCGAAGGTGGTGCGTGAGGGCAGCGACGTCACGATTGCGGCCCTCGCCCTTATGGTGCCCCGGGCGTTGGAAGCCGCGGAGCGGCTCGCCGGCAACGGGATATCTGCGGAGGTCATCGATCTTCGATCACTGGTTCCGCTCGATACCCGGGCCCTCCTCGGGTCGGTGTCCAAGACGGGGCGCTTCTTCACCGTCGAGGAGAACCCGAGGCTGTGCGGGTGGGGCGCAGAGCTGGTGTCGGTCGTCGACGAAGAAGTGTTCTGGGACCTGGACGGCCCGTCGATCCGGATAACCACGCCCCACATACCGCTTCCGGCGGCGGCATCTCTGGAGGACATGGCCCTTCCTTCCGTGGATCGGATCTACGACACCATCCTCAAGTCCGTGGACTCGGGATCAGGGATTTGAGCGAGAGGATCCTGATCAGCGGAGGCTCCGTCCTCACCCTTGGTGCCAGGACACCCAATTTCGCCGTGGCAGACGTCCTCATCGAAGACGGTCGAGTCTCCGAGGTGGGGCCCAACCTCCGTGCCCGTGGTGCGGACCCCGTCGACGCCACCGACGCCATCGTCATGCCCGGGTTCGTCGACACCCACCGCCACACCTGGAAGTCCCTTTTCCGCAATCTGGGGGCGGGGGATTCGGCCGATGCGGTGACCCCGAAGGAGTACGGGCGGCACTATCAGCCGGACGACGTCTACGCGGCGACACTCATCGGCCTCCTTGGTGCGGTCGAAGCCGGGATCACCACACTGGTCGACTGGGCGGACATCCAGCCCGGAGACGACTACGTAGACGCAGCCCTCCAGGCTCACCACGACGCCGGTCTGCGCACCGTCTTCGTCCATGCTCTCTCCGACTGGGTTTCGAATCACGAGGAGCAGAAGGCCGGGCTGCGTCGTCTCGCCGCGAGGTGGGCCAACGTTGCCACGGCGACCACCAACCTCGCATTTGGCCCTGCCGAGCCCGATCGGTCCGACCTGGACCGTGTGGCGCGGGAGTGGGCTCTAGCCCGGGAGTTGAAGATGAGGGTCCACACCCACATAGGGTCGGACCCTTCCCAGCAGGGTGTGATGGCCGAGCTCGGCGGACGCGACCTGCTCGGCCCCGACGTGACCCTCATCCACTGCTCCAGCCTCGGGCCGTCCGACCTCGACGCCATCGCATCACACGGAGCGAGGGTGGCGCTGACCCCCGCCAGCGAGATGGCTGACGGATCCGGCATGCCCCCGATGCAGAGCCTCATAGATCGCGACATAAGGCCAGGTCTCGGTGTCGACAACGAGGTCATCTCACCAGGAGACATCTTCGCCCAGATGCGGGCGGCCAACTCTGTGCAGCACGCCACCCACTTCGATCTCAAGCTCGCCGGCAAGGGCGGTCTGCCCAACCTGTTGAGCACGAGGGACGTGATCCGATTCGCCACCGTCGACGGCGCCGCTGTCGCCGGGCTCGGGGAGGTCACCGGGTCGATCGAGCCCGGCAAAGAGGCAGACATCATCGTCCTCCGCACCGACCGGCCCAATATCCATCCGATCAACGACCCGATCGGGGCGGTGGTGTGGGGTATGGACACCTCGAACGTCCACTGGGTGTTTCGCGGTGGGCAGGTGTTGATGAGAGAAGGCGACCTCATCGCCGACACGTCACGTGCCCGCGACCTGGCGGTGTCCTCCCAACGGCGGGTAGCCGGGGCCGCCGGCCTGTTGGCCGGGATCGGGGAGGGCAGATGACCACCGTCAGGGCCACGTCGTCCCGGCTGACATCTTTCGTGGTGGCGTCTCGCTACATGCCCGTCTACATCGCCATCGTGCTTCTGCTCGTGGTGGCGTCGATCTGGGCTCCGAATAGCCTGAGCAGCGTCTCGTTGCGGGCGATCGCGCCGTATGGCGCTCTCCTCGGCATCACCGCCCTCGGTCAGATGTTGGTGATCATGACAGGGGGGATCGACCTCAGCACCCCCGGCACGGTGACCCTGGCTGCGGCGATCACGGTGGGTGTGGGTGCCCAATCCGACGACCGCATCGCCCTCGCCCTCCTCACCGCACTCGGCGCAGGTGCTCTCATCGGGTTGCTCAACGGGATCCTCATCGGAGGGCTCAAGCTGAACGCCCTCATCGTGACCCTGGCCGTGGGGCAGGTGGTGATCGGGGTCGTCAACCGGTTCGGCCGAACCTTTCCCGTCCAGAGCAGCGCCCCTTCGGGATGGTCGAACTGGATAACCACCCGCATCTTCGGGGTGAGCCCCGTCTTCTGGCTGGGTGCCCTGCTCACCGTCGCCCTCATCCTGGGCTTCCGCTACACCGCACTCGGGCGCAGGTTTCAGGTGGTGGGGGCGAACCCGATGGCCTCACATGTCGTTGGCATCAGGGTGAACCTGAACCAGATCCTGGTCTACGTCGTGGCGGCGGTCCTCTACGCCCTCGCCGGTGTCGCCCTGGCCGGGTTGCTGCCCGTACCGGGCGTGGCGCCCCACAACCAGTATCTCCTCGGCCCGATCGCGGCCGTGGTCATCGGGGGCGCGTCGTTGACGGGTGGTCTGGCGAGCGCTTTCTCCACGTTCGCCGCGGCGTTGTTCCTCACCGCGCTCAATCAGATGTTGCTCACGCTGGGTCTTCCCACCGCGCTCCAGTTCGTGGTGTTCGGCCTCGTGATCATCGGGGGGATGCTGGTTTCGGGTGACCGGATCATCAAAGTCGTGGAGCGGATGCTCCGCGAGCGGCGAAGTACACGGCGCCCGAATGACGAAACGACACAGAGATCGATCGACGAACCGGGTTGAGAAAGGAGATCGACACCACCAGTCGACGACCGAATGAGAATAAGACACAGGGCAGGACAGCCCAATTGGAGGAGGAAATGAGACGAACCAAGATCATCGGCCTGATCGCCGTCCTGGCGATGCTGGTCGCGGCTTGTGGCGGGGACGCCGGCGACACCACCACGACGGAGGCGCCCGACGAGCCCACCACCACCGCGGCCCCGGCAGAGCCGACGACCACCGAGGACATGGGTGACACCACGACCACCGGAGGTGAAGCGGACAACCCACTCGCCGAGTTCGGCGAGGACCCGACGGCAGCCGACATGGCACTGGTCGAGAAGGCACTGGGTCCGGTCGACCCATCGGACGAGGCCAGCTGGAACATCATCCTGGCTTCGGTGGCCCGGGCACACCAGGACCTCGACCAGGAGACGATCGACAAGGCGATGGAGTGCTGGCGGGAGCAGCAGTGCGATACCGGCACCGGTGGCGAGCTCACGATGGGCTACGCCGATGGCGGTGGCAACGAGGTGAACGTCTGGCGGGCAGTGAGCCACATGGAGGCGGTCCTCCAAGCCCTCACCTACCCCGAGATCGGCACGATCATCTCGACCGCAGCCAACTTCGATCCCGACCCGGCGGTCCACGAGAACGACATCCGCTTCCTGATCCAGAGCGGGGTCGACTTCATTGTCGGCTATCCGGACATGGGTGCTCTGCTGGCCCCCGTCGTGCTCGAGGCCGAGACGGCAGGTATCCCCTACATCGCCTTCTCCGCCGGCTACGTCGGTCTTCCCGACCAGGATGGAGCCCTCATCCCGGGTGAGGACTACACCTCGGTCGTCGGTGAGGAACTGTGCGAACTGGGCAACAGCTTCGCCGAGACCCTGAACACCGGTGTGGGCGGCGGCGAGGTCGCCCTGCTCGGCGGTACGCCGGGCAACGCCCTGTCGCTGGGCTGGCAACGGTGCACCATCGATGCCATGTCCGACGATCTCACGCTGGTCAATCCGCCCCAAGACGAGAACAGCACCACCGGTGACACTAACTGGTTCAACCCGATCATCCCCGACGTGTTCCGGGGCCTGCTCACGGCCAACCCCGAGATCAGGGGCTACGCCTACGAGTACGCCGACGGCATCCTCGCCGGCCTCACCGCCTACGAGGAGCTGGGGATCCCGGTGGAGAACCTGACCCTGGCCCTGCGCACCGACGAGCAGAGCCTGTTCTGTGACTGGGTGGAGCGTGACGAGCCGACATACAACATCTTCTTCTCGGCTGGAGGCAACTTCCAGTCGCGGGTCGGTGTCACGGCCGCCATGCTCGCCAAGCAGGGAGCCGACGTCCCGGGTGAGATCACCGTCCCCCATGTCATGCGTGAGGTGACCGCGGACGACTGTGATCCGAACCGGGCCAACGAGGTCGTTTCCGGGACCTCCCTGGTGCCTGACAACGTGCTGCAGTTGATGTTCGGCTGATGAGCGAAAGCGATTCCACAGGAGAGTCGCTGCGTGACGAGCTGGTCCTCGAACTGGCGGGGGTCTCCCGCCAGTTCGGGGCGGTTCGGGCGCTGACCGATGTCGGCTTTGAGTGTCGCGCCGGCGAGATCCATGCCCTCGTCGGCGAGAACGGCTCGGGCAAGTCGACTCTCCTCGGGATCGCGTCAGGGTTCGTAGACCCCGATCTGGGCGCTGTTCGGATCGGGGGCAAACCGCTACGCCGCGACTCGCCCGCCCTCGCCCGCAAGCTGGGGTTGGCGATGGCATACCAGGACGGCTCGGCGGTGGGGTCAGAGCCGGTTAAGAACAACTTCTATCTCGCCGCCCCACCCGACAGGAGACCGCCCTACTGGCAGAGGAAGCGCTGGGCGCGCCGACTCCTCGCCGAGTTCGATCTCGACATCGAGTTGTTCCCCGACGTGCCCGCCGGCTTTCTCACCCTGGCCGAGCGGCAACTGTTCGAGGTGGCCAAAGCACTGGTCACCGATCCCAAGGTCCTGTTGCTGGACGAGCCGACCACCGCACTCGGCCCCGACGAGGTCGAAGCGTTGCATCGCACCGTCCTCGCCTGCAAGACACGAGGCGTCGGTGTCGTCTATGTAAGCCACCGTCTCCCCGAGGTGCTCGAAGTGGCCGATCGGGTCACGGTGCTCCGCGACGGGAGAAACCAGGGCACCTTCGACGCCCGGACCACCAGCGAGCCGGAGTTGGTCGAGCGTATCGTCGGCCGGCCCTTCGAGGCTGCGTTCCCGACGCCCTCACCCCCCAGCCACGAGGTCAGCGACGTGCTCGTCGTCGATGGCCTCCAGGGCCAGTCGTTCGGGCCGGTGAGCTTCACCCTGCAGACCGGCGAGATCGTCGGCATCGCAGGGGCCGAGGGCAACGGGCAGCCACAACTGTTCGACACTCTGTCCGGGCGCACACCTCCCCGGGCCGGACGGGTGGTTTGCGACGGCAAAGAGCTCACCCTGATATCGACACACGAGGCGGTTGGAGCCGGGATGATGCTTCTTCCCGGCGACCGCAAGAACGAGGCCCTGATGGGGGTTCTCGGGGTGCGAGTCAATGCCACGGTCCAGTCGCTGAAGAAGTTCACATCCTTCGGTCTCTTGAGGAGGCGAGCTGAACGGCAGGCGGTGCGCGACCTCATCGCCCAGCTCGAGATCAGAACCCCTTCGGTGGACCAGCCCGTGGAGTTCCTCAGCGGTGGCAACCAACAGAAGGTCTCCGTGGCCCGGACTTTCCTCGAGAAACCGTCGGTGATCCTGGCCTACGAGCCGACCCAGGGTGTCGACGTCGGGTCCCGCTTCGACATCTACGAGGCGCTCCGCACCCGGAGCGATGCCGGCGCCGCCATCCTCGTCAAGTCGAGTGATCCGATCGAGTTGGCCGGTCTGTGTGACCGGGTGCTGGTGATGTCGCGGGGCACGATCGTCGAGGAGATTCCCGGAGATGAGCTCGACGAGGTGCGCATCGTCGAGGCCATCGTGCGTGGCCCTGGCATGTCCAAGGCAGCGCGGTCGCCCCTGGGAGTGGCCATGCCCAAGGCAGCGAGCAGACAGGACGGGTGATGAGCGCGCCACTGACCACCACCAGAGTCGACGCCCTGCGTCAGTTGGTGCGCAAGATCACCCGAAACGCACGCGACAAGAACAAGTGGCGCAAAGTCATCAGATTCCGGCTGTGGATGCCGGTCGCCCTCCAGGTGATCCTCATCGGAGTGCTTCTCTGGTACACCGGCACACGCTTCGACGGGTTCCTGAACGACTCGAACATCTACAACATCCTCCTTCTCGCCATGCCCCTCGCCGTGGCGGCCATCGCACAGACCCACGCCATCCTGGTCGGCTACCTAGATCTTTCCGTGGGGGCCATGATCAGCTTCGGCGTGGTGGTGGCGTCGTTCCTGGTCAAGGCGGAGATGGGGGCAGGCCAAATGGTGATCGGCGTCGCCGCGGTGC
>CAZZIG010000129.1:0-73870 GCA_964653975.1 uncultured Acidimicrobiaceae bacterium | reverse complement strand
GTCAGGAGGTGTTCGACGCGTTCGGGCCCGACGAGGGGATGCGTCTCTACGACCGGGGCATCAGACGCCGTCTCCCCCCGATGTTGGGAGGGGACCACGACCGGCTTCGTCTCGCCTACAGCGTGCTCTTCTCCCTGCCGGGGACACCGGTGGTCTTCTACGGGGAGGAGATCGGCATGGGCGAGAACCTCGACATCCCGGATCGCAAGGCGGTCCGGTCGCCGATGCAATGGGCCTCCGAACCGGGCGGCGGATTCACCTCGGCGCCACCGGAGGAGCTGCGACGACCGCTTCCTACCGGCTCCTACTCACCCGAGAAGATCAGCGTCAGCGCGCAGATGGATCAATCAGGGTCGACCCACACCTGGATGAAGCGGCTGATCAGACGTCGCCGCGCCCTTCCCGAGGTCGGCCTCGGCGACTACACGATGGTCGAGGTGGGTGCCCCAGAGGTCCTCGCCCTCCGTTTCGAGTGGGCCGGCCGCAAGCTGTTCACCCTGCACAACTTCGGCGGAGAGCCTGTCGAGGTGGACATCGGCGATGAACTGGCAGACGAGGCCCATGTCGACGTGTGGAGCGACTCCGAATACGAGTCGACCAGGTTCAGCCTGTCCGCCAACGGGTATCGGTGGATCCGGGTGGGCTCCGACCAGATCTTCCTATGACAGCTGAGACACCATGGCTCTGATCGGGTTCCACGCCTCCCACGAACAGCTCGCCCCGAGCACGCTCAAACAGGCAGTGGCCGACGCAGAAGCGGCCGGTTTCGCTGCCGCGATGTGCTCAGACCACTTTGCTCCCTGGGGTAAGGCTCAGGGCCACTCCGGGCACTCCTGGTCCTGGCTCGGCGCCACTCTCGAGGCCACCAAGCTGACCCTGGGCGTGGTCACCGCCCCGGTGCAGCGTTACCATCCCGCAGTTGCTGCCCAGGCGATGGCCACTCTCGCCGAGATGTACCCGGGCCGGTTCTGGGCCGCTCTCGGCTCGGGCGAAGCAGTCAACGAGCACATCACCGGTGAGCCCTGGCCCCGGAAAGAGGAGCGTGATGCCCGGCTCCTCGAAGCGGTCGACGTCATCAAGAGACTGCTGCAAGGAGAGGAGGTCACCGTCGACGGCCTGGTGAAGGTGGACCGGGCCAGACTGTGGAGCCTGCCGGAGACGCCGCCACCGTTGATCGGGGCCGCGGTCAGTGAGGCCACCGCCCGCACCGTCGGCACCTGGGCCGACGGCCTGATCACCGTCAATCAGCCCATCGAGGTGCTGGAGAAGGTCCTCGGCGCATTCCGGGAGGAAGGTGGGGACAAACCCGCCTATCTCCAGGTGCATCTCTCCTGGGCGGAGTCGGAGGAACAGGCACTCGCCATCGCCCACGAGCAGTGGAAGACCAACATGTTCGGCTCGGCGCTGGCGTGGAACCTGGAGACACCCGAACAGTTCGACGAGGCCGCCCGGTTCGTGCGACCCGAGGACGTGCGCCAATCGGTCCTCGTGTCTGCCGATCTCGACCAGCACATCGAGTGGCTGAAGCGATATGTCGACATGGGCTTCGACCGGATCTATCTCCACCACGTCGGCCAGGAACAGACAGAGTTCATCGAGGTATTTGGGGGAGAGGTCGTGCCGGCCTTTCAGGATTGAGTTACGACGGTACGCACCACGCTTAGGGACTTTTGCCCCTGATCGCGGAAAACCGCCACCGGTAGGTTCGGAGACACCTGGAACCAGGGAAAGGCAGTAGTTGATGAGGACTTTGCCCCCAATCGAGTTACCGCGGACGGTTGAAGCAGGTTCGGTGTTCTGCCCTGTTCAGATGGGGCACGTCGACGTCGATCGGTGTGTGAGATGCGGCTTCATGACCCGGATGGAGTACGACGGCGATGAACTGACCGAATTCGTCTGTGCCCCGTCGCGCGCTGCTCTGCTCTCGGGGATTTCGATCTGACCGGACCGAACCATGTCGGTTGGAGCGCTCCCGGTGAGGTGAACAGATCCGTCGAGCGGGGTCCGGGCCCGAATCGAATCTGTATGCCCCCATGTCCGTCCCCGTGCGGAGACGCCTCGTTTGGTCGCCCCGTCAATATACCCGACCGGGCCGGCGGTCAACCGTAGAAACGACATCTTCTTGGGAGGGCCACGCCAGTATCTTCGGTCCGTGCAAAGGGACCAGGCCCAAAAACGCGCGGTCACGTCGCTCATGGCTTCGTCGGCCGTGGGACATGCCGGCTTCATCGCCGCGGCAGCCATCATCGGGCTCCTCGCCGCCGAGATAACCGGGCGAGACCTGCTCGCCGGTCTCCCCGCCGCCGCCGGAACCCTCGGCACCGCCGCTGCCGCCTCACCGTTGGCTCTCCGCGCCAAGAGGCTGGGCCGACGTCCCGCGCTGATACTCGGGTATCTCGTTGCCAACGCCGGCACCGTCGTCGTCATCGCCGCCGGCCAGCTCCAGTGGTTCTGGCTCCTGATCCTGGCCATGCCCGTGTTCGGCGCCGCCAATGCCTCCAACCTGCAGAGCCGGTTCGCTGCCGCCGACCTCGCCGACGACGAGAAACGGGCACGTTCCATCGCCATGGTGGTGTGGGTGGGCACGATCGGTGCCGTTCTTGGACCATCGGCCGCACCGTGGGCCAATCGCATCGGAATCGGATTGGGCATGGAGGAGTGGGTGAGCCCGCTGTTCCTGTCCATCGTCGGGTTCGCCCTGGCCGCAGCCATCACCAGCCGATTTCTCCGACCAGACCCGCTCCAGCTCGCCGGTGGCGTCGACCCGGACACGCCGTTCGAGAACCCATTGCGTGGGTTGGGCCGGTCGTGGCGGGCCATTTGGCCGAGACCCTTGGCCAGGCTGGCGGTGACCGCCATGGCCGTCAGCCAGATGGCGATGGTTGCGGTGATGACCATGACCCCCCTCCACATGAGAGACCACGGCCACGCCGACCTGTCGACACTGGTGATCTCGGTCCACGTCCTCGGCATGTACGGCCTGGCGCCCGTGCTGGGACGATGGGCGGACAGGTTTGGGCGGGTGAGGATGCTCATCGTGGGAGCAGGCGTGCTTGCCTTGGGTACGGTCACGGCCGTCGTCGCCGGCTATGTCCCCGGGCTGGTTTTCGTCGGTCTGTTCCTCCTCGGGCTGGGGTGGAGCTTCGCCCTCATCGCCGGTTCGGCCCTCCTGACAGAGAGTCTTCCCATCGAGGAGCGACCGGGGGCACAGGGTCTCTCCGACGTGGCCATGAGCGTGCTCGCGGCGACCGCTGCTTTCTCCTCCGGTTTCGTCAAGGAGATGGTGGGCTACCACTGGCTGGCCAACTTCGCCACCCTCGCAGCCATCCTCACGCTGGCCGCTGCCGGTGCGGTGAGCAGGAGCCAGACGAGGGTTGCTGTCTGAGCGAGGACCCGATTGGCGGCCCGTTACCGTGAGGTTCATGCCACACCACATCGCCGGCGTGGTCGACGCGGTCAGACGTCACTACGACGACGGCTGTTTCGCCTGCGGACGGGACAACCCGATCGGTCTCCAACTCGACGACTTCGATCTCGACGACGCCCGGGTCAGCGCCAGATTCCATCCCAGAACCGAGTATCGGGGGGCAGGGACCACACTGCACGGGGGAGTGGCAGCCACCGCCCTCGACGAGATCCTGGTGTGGGCGGGGATCTTGATCGAGGGTGTGCTTACGGTCACCGGCAACATCGGTCTCCGCTACCGCCGGCCGGTTCATGTCACCGACTCGATCGTGGTCTCCGCCCGGGTTGACGAGCGGAACGGGCGGCGTCTCCAACTCTCCGGGGAGTTGCAAGTGGAGGGGGAGACGAGGGTGGAGGCGTCCGGTCTCTACCTGGTCAGCGCCACGGTGGACGAGCTACTCGCCGGACACAGTCCCACGGGTCCTTCGTGACGACCACCACCGATCGGGGAGTCTCTCACCTCTCCTATCTCGAGTGTGGCCACTGCCGGCAGTCGTGGGAGGCGGACCGGCTCCACAACCGCTGCCCCTCATGCACCGGCCCGTTGCTGGCCCGCTACCGCCTCGCCGGTGCTGACATGCCGGCACTCGATGAGGTTCTCGCCCGATCACCCGGTCAATTTCGGTTCCACGAGGTTCTCCCCACCGCCGCCGGTGCCGAGACACCGACACTCGGGGAAGGGGCGACACCTCTGCTCCGAGGCGCCGCACTCGGGCGAAAGGTGTGGGTCAAGGACGAGGCGCAGAACCCCACCGGTTCGTTCAAGGCGCGGGGCATGGCGGTGGCCGTCGCCCGCAATGTCGAACTCGGCGCCAGAGACTTCAACCTCCCCTCCAACGGCAACGCCGGGGCGGCAGCGGCCGCCTACGGCGCCCTTCACGGGGTGAATGTCGTAGTGGCGGTCCCGGCCAACACACCCGAAGCCGTGGTGGAGATGGCGCGGATCTGTGGCGCTGAGGTCATCCGGGTCGAGGGGACCATCGCAGACGCTGCCAAAGCTGCTGCCAACCAAGACGGCCATTCCTTCTCTCTCGCCACCCTGGGCGAGCCCTACCGCGTGGAGGGAAAGAAGATGATGGGATATGAGATCTATTGGGATCTGGGTCGTCTCCCCGACGCCATCTTCTACCCGACTGGAGGCGGCACCGGTCTCGTGGGCATGGCCAAGGCCTTCGACGAGATGGAGGAGCTCGGTTGGCTCGGTCCGGAACGACCACGGCTGGTGGCGGTCCAATCCGCGGATTGCGCACCCATCGTGCGGGCTTTCCACGAGGGCGCGACCCGGGCCGAGCCCTGGGTGGATCCCGGGGTGACCGAGGCCTACGGACTCCGGGTGCCCTCCGCCATCGGGGACCGGCTGATGCTCGCCGCGCTCCGGGCCACAGACGGAACGGGGATAGCGGTCTCTGAGGCTGAGATGGCAGCGGCCACCACGGCGCTGGCGACCGAAGCGGGGATCATCGGGTCTCCCGAGGGCGGGGCCTGTCTCGCCGCCTACCGCCGTCTTCTCTCCGATGGCTGGTTGACCACCGACGATGAAGTGGTGCTGTTCAACACGGGGGCTGCCGCCAACTACCGGTAGCCGTCCTCGAGCCGGTCAGGGGCTGAGGGTTGGTTTTGGTTTGGGCTGCGTTGGGTGGTGTCTTGGGTGACGGTGTGCAGCGGAGTGGAGGGGGTCAGGTTGGTTTTGGTTTGGGCTGCGTTGGGTGGTGTCTTGGGTGACGGTGTGCAGCGGAGTGGAGAGTCCCACCGAGCCAGTCCTGAGGCGGCAACCCCGGTCTGCGACTCAGCCCGACGCACGCTCCGCCAGGATCCAGTGGGCGTAGGCCTTGGGCCAGGACTCCGAGGGCGACTCCTCCTGATAACGACGATCGGCGTCGACGAGCCAGTCGGCCAGGGCGTCGCTGGTGAGGTCAGACCCCAGCGCATCGTTGAGGTCGTCGACGAGGTGTTGGGCGTACCAGTGGGGCCATCCCGGGCTGGCGCCACCGGTGGCTTCGTGGTGGGCGCGGGCGGCCCCGGCGAACATTCCGGCGACGTCGTGGTGGAGGGTCGATTCGGTCATCCGGCCAGGTTAGGCAGCCGGCGTCTCAGCCAGCGAGCGCCTCTCGGAAGATGGGAAGAGTCCGCTCCAGCATGTCGAACCCCCCGGTGAGGGTGATGCGGAAGTGCCCGGGGGCGGCACATGTCGCGCCCGGCAACACGAGGACACCACGCTTGGCGAGACGTGAGGCGTATCCGGCGTCGTCGGGGTCGGGCGAGCGCACCCACAGATAGAAAGTGCCCTGAGGGGAACGGAGCTCGTACCCGGCGTCACCGAGTGAGGTGACCATGAGATCGCGTTTCCGCTCCAGTTCGGAGAGATCGATGGAGAGCCGGTGTAGCTCGGGGAGCGAATACTGCATCACGGCGCTGGGGAACAGCCACCCGCCTGCCACCTGAGCCATGAAGATGTCAGAGCGCAGGCTCTCCCTTTCGGGCATGTCGGGGGAGAGCGCCAGCCAGCCGATGCGTTGCCCCGGCGTGAGCAGGATCTTGCCGTAGCTGTACGAGACCATGGTGTACGGGTAGTGCTCGGCGGGGCTGGTGAATCGGGCGTCGCTGAACACGAGTCTCGAGTAGGGCTCGTCGGAGAGCAGGAAGATCGGTGCGCCAAACCTCCGCGAGGCATCGGTCAGGATCTCGGCGAGACCACGCAGAGTGTCCGGTGGGTAGATGCGCCCCGTCGGGTTGTGAGGAGTGTTGACGATCACCAGCCGGGTCTTCTCCGTGATCGCCGCGGCGAACCGGTCGAGGTCGAGATCGTGGTCGTCGGCCCTCACCGGGACGCTCACCGGGGTCGCTCCTGCCGAGAGAATCATCGACTCGTAGAAGAACCAGGGCGGATCCGAGTAGAGCACCTCGTCGCCGATGTCGACCACGGTGTCGAGCGCGGTGGCGATGGCTCCGAAAGCGCCCGGGGTCATGGCGATGTCCTCGGGCTGGAAGGGCTGGCCCCGCCACTCGGTCAGGTAGCGGGCGACCTCGCGGCGCGATTCCTCCTCGGAGAATTTGTAGGCGTAGTGGCTCTTGTCACGGGGCTCGATCGCCGTGGACAGCGCGGATACGAAGCCGTCGATCACCATCTCCTGGGGATTCCCGAAGGCGAAGTCGGCAACGTCGGGGCGACCACGATGTTCCTCCCAGATCGGGAGATAGGAGAGCAGTGGCTCGTTGGCCTTGGTTATCGAGGTGATTCGTGCCGTGGACATGAGACGAGCACGTTAGCGGTGGACCCCGGATGCCCGGTTCGAGCCGGGCGCGCGGCAGCGAAACCGGGATGTCCTCGGGAACTGTCACGTCCCACTCCTAGCCTGCGGTTCGTGACCTCACCCGGCCCACCAAAACTCGGGCGATCAGTCGTAGTCTCCCCCGGAGCCACCCCACCCGACCCGTGGGCCGAGACTCAACGGTTCGTCATCGACGAGAGACTCCTCGCCGACCCGGCCCGTCTCGAGTCGACCGTCGACGAACTGCAACGGCGATACGTGAGGAGGGTTCCCGGGGTGTTCGTGTTGGAGGCCGACCCCGAGGAGATCACCAGGCCGGAGTCGACCGACGCCCCTCCCTACGAACTCGGCGGGAGGTTCAGCTTTCTCCGGGAGCGGCTCACCAAGGTGATATGGCACAACTCCTACGACGCCCGCTCCGATCCTCCGGTGTGGTGGTGGGCCCACAAGGCGGCTGCCCGTCTCGATGTGGTCGTCGATGGCCCAGCAGACGTGATGTCGGGGGACGGGACCCCGATGTGGATCGATGGTGGCCCCCGTCAGTCGCTCGACCTCGAGCTCATGGTTGTTCACCACGAGTCGGTGGAACTGGGGATGGCGACGCCCGTTCCATCGGTCACTGCTCCCACCGCTGACCTGGCTCCCGACCAACTCGACGCCGTATCCCACCTGGTCGGCCCGGCGAGAGTCATCGCCCCCGCCGGCTCGGGGAAGACCCGGGTTCTCACCGGGCGGGTCCGGCACCTCATCGAGGACCGCAAAGTGGAGCCCGAGCTGGTGACCGCTCTCGCTTACAACCGACGGGCCGCCCAGGAGATGGTCGACCGTCTCCCCAACGGCGAGGCGCTCAACGTCCGCACCATCCACTCCATCGGGTGGGAGATCCTGAGGATGGCCAAGCCGGGGATACGTCTCATCGACGAGGCGGAGCAGCGACGACGATTGGAGCCGATCACTGCCGCCCCACCCCGCGCCAACACCGACGTCATCGGTCCCTACGTCGAGGCGCTCGACGAAGTTCGGATCGGGCTCCGCGACCCCGAGGAGGTGGAAGCGGGACGGGACGACGTACCCGGGTTCGTCGACACCTTCCGTCGCTACCGGGATCGTCTGGAACGCTCCGGGGAGGCGGACCATGCCGAACAGATCTATGGGGCGATCGAGGCTCTCTGCCGCTTTCCCGACCTTCGGGTGAGGTGGCAGATGTCGTGCCGTCATCTCCTGGTAGACGAGTTCCAAGATCTCACTCCCGCCTACCTGCTGTTGGTGCGTCTTCTCGCCTCGCCGGGGATGACCGTGTTCGGCGTCGGGGACGACGACCAGGTGATCTATGGCTACTCGGGCGCCGACCCCGCCTATCTGATCGACTTCGCCCGTCTGTTTCCCGGCGCCGGCGAACATGCGTTGGAGGTCAACTATCGGAGCCCCGCCGACGTGGTCGAGGCAGCCTCCAATCTCGTCGGCTACAACCTGTGCAGGGTCGAGAAGGAGATCAGTGCGCACAACCCGGGCAACGGTCTCCAAGTGGAGACGGCTCCCGGCGACGAGCTGGCGATTGCGGCCGCCGACAGGGTGGCCGAACTGGTCGATGGCGGTGCAGAACCGGGTTCGATCGCCGTGCTGGCCCGGGTCAACTCGACTCTGCTCCCGGTCCGCATCGCCCTTTCGGAGCGTGGGATCCCTTTCGACTCCCTGCTCTCGGTGAGCATTCTGGAGCGGACTCTGCTGCGGGCGACACTGGCCTGGATACGGATCGCGCTCGACCCCTCGGCGATGACCCGCAACGACCTCTTCGAAGTGATCCGACGTCCGGGCCGTGGCATCACCCGTGTCTTCGGCGAGATGATCGGACGCCGACGTGGCCCGTTTGGGGTCGACGATCTGGCCGTGTTGGGGGACTCTCTCGACGGGAGGAGACGGGAACGCTGGGAGGCATTCTGCGACGACATCGTCACCGCCGCGGAGGCTGTCGCCACTACTCCGGGTCTGCTCGACGTGCTCACCCACGTCATCGGGCTCGACCGCGCTGCCGCGGCCCTCGACGCCGGCCGCACTCGCGCCGACCGATCGGCCCAGGGCGACGATCTCACCGCTTTGCGACGGGCCGCCGCCCTGGGGCCAGGACCCGTCGAGTTCGAGCCGTGGCTGCGCAGGAGTCTGTCGGCCCCTGCCGGCTCCGAAGGGGTCATGCTGTCCACGGTGCACCGGGTCAAAGGGTTGGAATGGGATCACGCCATCGTGTTCGGCGCCGACCGGGGCGCCATGCCCCATGAGCTCGCCGACGACGTCGAGGAGGAACGTCGGGTGTTCCACGTCGCCATCACCAGAGGTCGGTCGTCGGTGACGGTCCTGGCCGACAGGGACCGGCCCTCCCGGTTCCTCACCGAGATCGACGGAACGGCTCCGGTGCCGACGGCGCCCCCACCACGGCGCGAAGACCGGATATCGGCGTCGCCACCGGTCGACGGTGTCCACGTCAATTTGGGTGAACTGATCGAGATCAGCGGCGGATACCGGGGCACCGTCTCCGAGATCCTCACGACAGGGGTGATCCTCCGGCTCCAAACCGGGGCCACCATGGCGGTCCCCTGGGGGGAGCGGGTCACCAAGGCGGGTGCCATCGGTCGGCTCGCTCCCGGGAGCGGCTCTGCCGACCCCGATCTCGTCGGCCGTCTCAGAGACTGGCGCCGAGACCAGGCGAGGCAACAGGGCGTGCCTGCCTATGTCGTGTTCAACGACCGGACTCTCGAGGTGCTGGCGGCGCTGCGCCCCTCGACCACCGAGGCGCTCCTCGGCGTCCCGGGAATCGGGCCCGCCAAACTCGAGGCTTACGGCGAGGAGCTGCTCGACCTGCTCTCGATGGGGTGATCGCTCAATCCAGCTCGGAGCTGTCGACCACCTGTGTTGGGTCTCCGGGAATGGTCGCGTCACCGGTCAGGAACCAGGTCTCCAGCTGACCTATTCCACTCACCTCGACCAAACCCCGGGGCTCCAGGGTGAAGAAGGGGTCGATCAGGTCGCGGGTTTCCCCGGTGAGCTGGATCCGCCCGGGAACCCCCGAGCTCTCCATCCGACTCGCCATGTTGACGGTGTCACCCCAGAGGTCGTAGGAGAACTTCTTCCGTCCGATGATCCCCGCAGTGACCGGTCCGGAGGCGATGCCGATCCTCATCTCGATGGCACGGCCCTCGAAGCTGTGGGTCTGGAGATGGTGTTGCATCTGTAGTGCCAGCTCGCACATCGCCCGGGCGTGGTCGTCCCGGGGCACGGGGACCCCGGCGGCGACCATGTAGGCATCGCCGATGGTTTTTATCTTCTCCAGTCCCAGATCCTCCACGAGATCGTCGAAGACGGTGAAGATCTCGTTGAGCAGGGTGACCACCTCGCCCGGGCCCAGTTTGGCAGCCATCGGCGTGAAGCCGGATATGTCGGCGAAGAGGATCGACGCCGACTCGAACTCGTCGGCGATCATCTCCCCGGAGACCTTCAGCCGCTCCGCCACCTCGTCGGGAAGGACGTTGCGCAACAACCCGTCGGCTTGTTGGAACAGCTCGTCGGACTTGCGGACGAAGTAGTACAGGATGACATAGATGAACAGGCTCACCACAACGAGGTTGAAAGTGGCCAACGACTCGGGGTTGGCCACCTCGTAGAGAGGATCGATCTCTGCCGCCAGGATGGCGGCGCCGCCGACGCCGACCCCGTAGACGACGAGCCAGAAGTGCGCTCTCGGGTCGCTGAAGATCGCAACGGCGCCGAACACCGCGAGCATGCTCCAGGTGGCGGCGCCGGCCGACTCGAAGATGCCCCCGAACATCACGATCATGCCCATCGAGGTGGCGATGGTGCCTCCGGCAACGAGGTGCATGACTCCGGGGTAGGTGGCCGGGTCTCGCCACATGGCTGTCAGCGAGATGGCCGCGATCAGGAAGGGGATGGCGGTGGCCGCCGCAGCCCAGGGGGCGTCGTCTCGAATCAAGAGGGCGACAGAGCTGACCGAGGTGACCAGGGAGGCCCACATCGCCGTCGTGAAGAGTCTCTTGGTTCGGATCGCATCGGGTCCGTCACCGGGTACCACCGCAAGGGAGACCATTCGGTTGAGCACCGCCGGCCAGTTGCCCGGGTAGCGGAGGCCTCGGGCCCCCACCGGTATCTGAGGGTCGACCATTGCGGGGCCAACGTAGCGGTACGGCGGACCATGGGTTCGTTGGACCGGCCCCGGGACGACACCACCTTGTTCCCGGCAGCCCACCCGGGCGCGGCGCGCAAGCACGAGGCACGAACGCGATGGGGGTCTCGGCTCGGCCGTTTGGGCCGGACCGTCATCCATCGACCGGCAGTGTGAGTAATTTCTGTCCATGAACCAACTGCGCGCCACACTCCACGATGTCGCCGACCAGATCGCCGACTACCGAGAAGGTCTCGCCACTTCGAGGGTGACGCCACTCACCAGCCGTTCCGGTGTCCGCGAGAGCCTCATGATGCCGCTGCCCGAGGCTGGCGCCGCCTTGCCCGAGGTCGTCGCCGAGCTGGCGAAACAGGCGACTCCTGGTCTCATGGCCTCGGCCGGTCCAAGATACTTCGGGTTCGTAATCGGCGGGTCCACCGACGCGGCGCTCGCTGCCGACCTCCTCACCAGTGGCTGGGACCAGGTGGGCTTCAACGAGGCGGTGTCGCCTGCCGCCATCGCCTTCGAGGACGTGGCCGGGGCCTGGCTCAAGGATCTCCTCCGCATACCCCGATCCGCATCGGTCGGGTTCGTCACCGGTGCCCAGGCGGCCAACAACGTCGGTCTGGCGGCGGCTCGCTGGAAGGTGTTGAGCGACCAAGGCTGGGACGTGGGCGTGGATGGTCTGTTCGGTGCACCACCCATCCGGGTGGTCGCCGGCGAGGAGAGACACGCCACCGTCGATCGGGCACTGCGACTCCTCGGGTTCGGGGAGCGGTCGCTCGAGATCGTCCCCGCCGACGACAACGGGGCGATGGAGACCCACTCGTTGGCTGCGGCGCTGGCACGACACCCCGGCACACCGACCATCGTCGTGGCCCAGGCCGGCAACGTGAACACGGGTGCGTTCGACGACCTGGCCGGTATCTCGGCGCTCGCCAAGGAGCACGGTGCCTGGCTCCACGTCGACGGTGCTTTCGGTCTGTGGGCTGCGGCCAGCCCCGAGCACACCCACCTGGTCGACGGGCTGGAGGGGGCCGACTCCTGGGGATGCGACGGGCACAAATGGCTCAACGTGCCCTACGACTCCGGGTACGCCTTCTGCGCCCATCCCGACATACATGCCACTGCCATGGCCTACACCGCCGACTACCTGACCGGGCAGGTGGCGGGTCGGGAGTTCGGCGGTGGAGACTTCGTGCCCGAGTCGTCGCGGCGAGCGCGCGGATTCGCCACCTGGGCGGCGCTTCGCTCCTTCGGGCGGTCGGGTGTCGCCGAGCTCATCGAGCGGAACTGCCGGTTGGCGAGATATCTGGCAGCAGAGGTGAGCGCCATCGACGGTGTCGAGATCCCCAACGACGTGGTGTTGAACCAGGTGCTCATCTCTGTGGGTGACACCGACTTCACCAACGAGGTGGAGGGGATGATCCAGGACGACGGCCAGGTTTGGATGGGGGCCACCACGTGGCGGGGCAGACGTCTGCTCCGGGCAGCAATCTCCAACTGGTCTACGACCGAAGATGACATCGATGTCGCTGTGAAGGCCATCTCGGGCGCCATTGCCCGCGCCAGGTCCTAGCTCGGAGACCCGACCCCGTCGCCGCTATACCGTGTCCGCGGTGCGAAGCGTTCTCATCGTCGGGGCCAGCAGGGGCATCGGTCTCGGTCTGGTCGACGTCCATCTCCGCGAGGGTTGGCGGGTTCACGCCACCACCCGCGATGGTGCGAGCCCACGTGACGACTCCCGGGTGACGCCACATCGTCTCGATGTCCGGGACCACGACCAACTCGAAGAACTGATCGGCGAACTCGACGAGCCCTTCGAGCGGATCATCCACAACGCCGGAGTCCTGAGAGCCCCCAGGGCCGAGCTGATCGAAGTCAACGCCGAGGCGCCGATCCGTGTGGTGGAGACACTGCTCGAGTCGGGCCGGGTGGTCGATGACGGTGTCGTCGCCATCATGACCTCACAGATGGGAGCGAGGAGAGCCCGGTCGGGGAGTCTGGGCGACTACGGAGACTCCAAGGCGATGCTCAACGACGAGTTCCGCCGTCGCAGCCGTCGCTGGCGTGATCTCGGCGCGATCGCAGCGGTGATCCACCCGGGGTGGGTGCAGACGGACATGGGTGGTCGGAGTGCCTCCCTGACCATCTCCGAGAGTGTCGAAGGGATCAAAGAGGTCCTCGACAACCTGCGTAGCGCCGACCACGGCAGCTTTCTCACCTGGGACGGCCGTGTCCACCCGTGGTGAAGGGGCCGCCCAGCCGTCGCCACGCCTCCGGCCTAACGTTGCGGCCCATGGCATACGACGAGCAACTCGCCGACGAGATCAGAACGGTCGTCGGTGACCACCCGGGGGTGAGCGAACGGGAGATGTTCGGTGGTATCGCCTTCCTGATCAACGGCAACATGGCGGTGGGGGTCAGTGGCCGCGAGTTGATGGTCAGGGTGGGCAAGGACCAACACGACCAAGCCGTCGCCCGGGCGGGTGCCCGGACCTTCGACATGGGTTCCCGTCCGATGAGAGGTTGGGTCAGCGTCGCCGAAGAGGGTTTCGGCACCGAGAGCGATCTCCGGGCCTGGGTGCTTCAGGGAGTCGCCTTCGCCGAGGGTCTTCCCGCCAAGTAGGGCACGACCGCCGGGTTCTCTGGATCGGCGTTGGGCTCAGACTTCGAGAGGAACGGGGTCGGATGCCTTCCACACCCAGGCCTCGAACGGCTCCGCCTTGCCTTTCAACACCAGGGAGCGCCGCTCGAGTGTGGAGGTGTCGGCATCGGTGGCGGCCACAGCCGAGCCGCTCAACACCACTTCCCCTGGTTCCGCGGCGGCGCTGAGCCGGGCCGTGGTGTTCGCCGTGTCGCCGACCACGGTGAAGTCGCGAGAACCGGTGTCGCCGACCACGCCGACATATGCCTCACCGGTATGGACACCGACACCAGCGGGGAATCCCTCACCGGCGTCGACTGCAGCTTCGATCGAGCGGGCGATCTGTATCGCCGCCTTGACCGCCCGCTTCGGATGTTGTCGACCGACGAAACCGGGGATCCACATCGCCATCACTCCGTCACCCGCCATGTGGTCGATGACCCCGTGCTCCTGGTCGACCGCGGCACCGACCAGAGAGAGGTATCGCCGGAGCCCGTCGCTGAACTCGCTCGCCGACATCCTCTCCGCGATCTCGGTGGAGCCTCGCACGTCCACATAGACCAGCGAGACCGGGACCTCGGCGCCTCCGCTGTGCCGTTCCAGGTCGCGGACACAGACCCGGCACATCTGCTGGTTCAACGCCCACCGTTTGAAACCGAGGACACGCAGAAAAGGTGCGTAGGGACCGGTGAATGGCGCCATACACAGCTTGCAGCGTGGTGGCGACGGCAGCTTGCTGAGTGTGCGTTGCAGCACGCTGAGATGCGAGTCATCTCCCCCGAGGAGTCGAGCCCAGTGCTCGGAGTGCTCGCCTCGGACCGGTGTGTTTTCGGTAGCCACAAGCCGGTCAGGCTAGTTGCAACGAGAAATCGGTCAGCCCTGGGGCGGCCATCAGGCGACATCTGATCCAACCGGCCATGATGTGACGTGATGAGAGTGCCCACCGTCGATCGTCGCTTTCTCCAAGACTTCCTCGAGCGCAGTCTCAGCTTCCCTTCTCCCCTCACCGACCAGGCCGAGTCGGATCCCCAGTTGGGTCTCTTCCTCCGCGATGTGGTCGGTGCCGCCATGAACGACATTGGCATGGGCGAGGTCGGATATGACGCGATGGGCAATGTCTGCGGACGGTTGACGGGCACGGACGCGGCCGATGATGGACTCCTGGTTGTGGGTTTCGGCATGACCCACCCTGCGGGCGCCATGCCTGATCCTTTCCGGCCCCGGATCGTCGACGGTTCGGAGTTCGGAGTGCAGGGCAGCGTGATGATGGGTCGCGGTGCAGGTGAGCAGAAGGGCCCTCTCGCTGCGGCTCTGACGGCTCTCAAAGCGGTGATCGATTCAGGGGCGACACCGAGGCGAGATCTCTACCTCCTCGCTCTCGCCTCGGGGGAAACCGGCCGTCACGACGCGATACGCAGTGCTCTCGACCACTTCGCGCCTGCCGTGTCGGCCAGCGTCCTCGTCGTCTGCACCGGCAACGACATCGTCGTCGCCCACAAGGGCCGCGTCGATCTCACGGTCGTAGTCAAAGGCAAGGCGGCTCATTCAAGTTCGCCCTGGCTCGGGGTCAGCGCCATCGACGGAGCCGTGGCTGTCCTGGATCGGGTAGCCGCCCTCGATCCGGGTCCTCCCGACCCGACGCTCGGACCACGGAGCATCACTCCGGTCGCGGTCGAGACCGGGCCCAGAGCCTCCCATACCGTTCCTGCTGTAGCCGAGCTGCGTCTCGACTGGCGACTCCTCCCCGGAGACACTCCGGAGTGGGCCCAACATCTGCTCGAAGACGAGCTTGGTGGCCTCGAGCCCTACCAGATCGAGGTCCTCGGCGGTGACTACATGTACCCCAGTGAAATCGACCCCGACAGCCCGCTCGTGGCCGGTCTGTCCTCAGCGGTCGCCGCAGTGACGGGACGCCATCCCGAGCTTCTGCGAATATCGGCGGCCAGCGACACCGGCTACGTCAACAGCCGTGGGATTCCGTCCGTGCTGTTCGGACCCGGGGACATCACGAGGGCCCACACCGACGAGGACTTCGTGAGACTCGACGAGGCGGTCGACTCGGCGCGTGCCCTGGCCCGATTCATGGTCGATGGTTAGAGGTGGGGAATGACCTGGTTTGCGAACCCGGCCAACAGGTCGTGAGGGAGCCGGTAGGAGTACACCCCCCGCACGTAGAGATTGTCGACTCCCAACCCAGCCAGCTGTTGGACCTCGGCGAGGACTTCGGGCCCGTCTCCGATGATGCAGTAGCGGTCACAGAACCTGTCGAGGACCGGGTCCGGTAGCCAATCGGTCTGTTCGATTGCAGCCTCCCAATCCTGGGCGTGGCCGAGATCGGGGTAGAAGCCAAGACGTTTTTCCTGGCCCGGCGATTCGATGTCGAACTCACCCATCAGCTCGGGGTGGCGGAGGGCGAAGACGGCGGCATATGGGCGCATGAGAAGCTTGCCGTAGTCGACGTCGGGGCCGATGTGGCAGAAACATCCCACAGAGAGGTCGAGATCCGCTCCGTCTCGCCCCAACCGTCCCGCCCCGGCCGAGATGTTCTCCCGCGCGTAGTTGAGAGCTTCTTCGTCCAGACCTCCAACGAAGATGACCCCGTCGCCGATCGCACCCGCCGTCTGCAACATCTTCGGCCCGGTGGCGCTGATGTAGATGGGAACGGGGCTGGAAGGTGGGTCGATGAGACGGTATTCCTTGCCGCCACGTCCTTCGAGGGATTCGCCCCGGAGGAGAGTGCGTGTGTCGTCCACGTAGGCCTCGAGCTCTGAGATGCGTGACGGCCGCCACCCCATGATTCGTACCGAGCTGTCACCCACGCCGATCCCAAGCACAAACCGGTTGGGAGCTGCCTCGACCAGGGTGGCTGCCGCTCCGGCGGTCACAGAGAGGTGACGGGTGACCGGGTTGGTCACGTTTGCCCCGAGGACTATCTCTTCGGTCCCGGTGGCCATCGCGCCGAGAGTCGCCCACATGTCGCGCCAGATCAACTGGGAGTCGGGGACCCACAGAATGTCGAACCCGGCCCTTTCGGCTGCGACGGCGATGTCCACCATTGCGTCGAGTGGCTCGCATGGCGGAACTCGCAATCCGACTCTCACTTCGTCAGGCACTCCTCTTTCGGCGGGGGTCATATTGGTCGGAGATGTGGTCCGACGCTGCCCCGGTCGTCTCCAGGTACCCTCACTCGGTGTCGCCGCGAATCGAGAGCGAAGTTTCCGAAAGCGTCTGGCGTGGCGTGGAACGGCGACGACAGGAAACCGGGGAGTCCCTTTCCCGGGTCCTCGACTCTCTCCTCTCCGAGGCTTTGGGTCTGGAGCGGCACTCCCTGTTCCAGGTGTCGACTTCGAAAGCGTTGGTTCGAGGGGTCTTCGACGGGACCGCGACAGTCGGCGAGTTGAAACGGCACGGCGACTTCGGGCTGGGGACATTCGCCGGGCTCGACGGTGAGTTGATCATGATCGACGGCGAATGCTTCCAGGCCACATACGGGGGAACGGTTAGACCCGCGGAGGACGACTGGGAGACGCCTTTCGCCCTGGTCACCAGGTTCCACGTCGACTCCGAGTCGAACATCGAAGCGGCCGACTCGATCGAGTTGCTGTTCACCCAATTGGACGCCCTCAGATCTTCGGAGAACGTCTTCGTCGGGATCAGAGTCGACGGAGGATTCGAAGGGCTCTCCATGCGGGCCGCCTGTCCGGCGCGTCCGGGCGAGAGTCTGGTGGAGGCCACCCGTCATCAGAGCGAGTTCGAGATGATGGACCTGACCGGGACCCTGGTTGGCTTCTGGGCGCCGGAATATGCGACGTCGGTGAGTGTCCCCGGCTATCACTTCCATTTCATCACCGACGACCGGTCGGTGGGTGGCCACGTCTTCGGCTGCCGGGGGCGAGACCTGCGGGTCCGTCTCCACACAGAGTCAGATCTCCACCTGGCGTTGCCGGAGACCGCGGAGTTCCTCACCGCCGACCTGGGTGGAGACCACTCCGCCGACCTGAAGAAAGCCGAGACCAGGACCACTTCGGACTGATCGACGCCCGGCTCTCCAGAGATCGGACCGAGTTCCGAACCGGGGTCGAACCGTCATAGATTGCGTCCGTGTCAGAGCCACGGAGCGTCCTCTCCCGCGAGTTGCTGCCGGCGTCGATCGCCGTTTTCGCTAGCGCCGCCCTGGCCTCGTTCCAGGCACTGGGCATCGCCGCCGCCCTCCCCGACATCGCCACCGACCTGGGAAACGTCTCCCTGCTGCCCTGGGTGATAACCGCATATCTGCTCACTTCGAGTCTTGCCACCGTGGTGGCTGGGCCTTTCCTAGACGCGGTCGGTGTCTCCAGGATGTTCCGCCTCTCCCTCGCGGTGTTCGCCTTCACGGGGTTCGCCACCGCTTTCGCCCCCTCGATGGAAGTCCTGGTCGGCCTCCGTCTCCTCCAGGGCGCCGGTGCCGGCCTGATCCTCTCCACCGGGACTGCAGCCATCTCGCTCGTTTATCCACAGCATCTGGTGGGACGGGCGTTCGCTGCCAACGCCACGGTGTGGGGAGTGATGGGTGTCGCCGGCCCGGCGGTGGCGGCATTCATCCTCACCTTCCTCTCCTGGGAGTGGATCTTCTACGCCAACCTCCCCCTCGGGGCGATCGCCCTCGTCGCCGCATGGAAGGTGTTCCCCGGCCCGTTCGGCGAAGCCGCCGGGAGGTTCGACCTCTTTGGCTCGGCGTTGTTGGCGGTGGTCACGGTGGCGAGTCTGTTCGCCGTCGACGCCCTCGACCTCACCTCCCTCATCTGGTTGGCTGGCGCCGCGGGCGCCCTCCTCGTCTACATCAGACACGCCCGTCGCGCCGACCCGCCGGTGGTGAGACTCGAGCACATCGCACCCCAGCCTTACCGTGGTCTCGCCCTGTCGACCGGTCTCCTCCTCACCGGGACCTTCGCCATGTCGACCTACATCCCGCTCTACGTCCGCGCCGGGTTGGAGGCCTCGCCTGCGCTCACGGCCTGGTCGGTTCTCCCTCTCACCGTCGGATGGACGGTGGGGGCCGTCCTCTCCAGCAGGCTGGCCGACCGCCACTCGGAGTCGTGGATCGTGCTGCTGGGCTTCATGGTGGGGATGCCGTCACTCGCGGGCGCCTGGCTGGCGATCACGATCGACCTCCCGGTATATGCCGCCTTCACGGTGTTCTTCACCTCCGGGATTGGTGTTGGCATGGCGACGAACGCCTCGCTGACCCTGCTCCGTGCCGTCACCCAGTCGGCACAGATGGGCCGGGTGGTCTCGGCACACCTGTTCGCCCGCAACCAGGGTTTCACCTTTGGTTCGGCCATCGGCGGTGCGGTGCTTCTCCTCGTGGTGACACTCCAACTCGGCGACGTCGAACTGGTCCGTGAACTCATCGCCTCGCCCGAAGGGGGCGGCCCTGCTGGTGCCGCCGCCGCGGTCCGGTCAGGATTCGCAGTAACCGTGGCGGTGGGTTTCGGGCTCATAGTGCTCGGCTGGCTGTCCGCCCTGCGCATGAGGAGATCGTTGACGGAGGCCCGTGTGGCGAGGAGGGGCATCCCCGATTCTCCGGCTCCGGGATGAGGTCAGGCCATCGCATTCAGGAACGGTGGTCTGTCGCCCCCAATCGAGACGAGTCTTCGCACTGGACCGTGCCACTATGTGTGCCGACAAGCCCACCGCTCTACGAATCGAGGAATCGCTGATGACCGAGGAACGAGAGATCCGTGTCGAGCCCAGCAGGTCGTCGCCGTCGCTTCCGGTGCTTCTCCTCAGCGGGCTCGGCGCCCTAATTGCCGTGCTCGGGCTGTTCGCGGCCGGGAACATGGTGATCGTCGGCATCGGGTTGGCCGCGATTGCGGTGGCAGGTGTAATCGGGATCGCGGAACGTGTGGTAGACCGGCGCTGAGGGGCTCGAGTTCTGTTGTGAAGACCAGATCCGACGAATCCCACTCCGGGCCCCGGGTCTCCCTCCGGTAACCTCCGAGCCGTGGCCGACGAGGAGACCGACATGGGAGACAGGGACCGGGTGACAGAATGGGCTGAGGCCTATCGAAAGGCGTGGGAGAACGGCGACGCCGAGGCCGCCGCGGCGTTGTTCACCGAGGCTGCTTCCTACCGATCGCTCATCTTCGAGGAGCCACACCGGGAACGGTCCGGGGTAACCGAATACTGGGTCGGGGTCACCTCCACCCAAACCGAGATCTCCGTGCGGATGGGACGGCCCTTCGTCGACGGTCTGCGGGCCGCAGTCGAGTTCTGGACCACGATGAAGGTGGAAGACGCCCCGGTCACACTGGCCGGATGTCTTCTGCTCACCTTCGACGAGACGGGGTTGTGCTCCGACCTCCGGGAGTACTGGAATTTCACCGATGGCATCCACCAGCCGCCCGAGGGCTGGGGCGGGTAGGACGAAGCCGTCCCGCAGGACGGCCCCACCAGTCGTTCAACCCCGCACCAGCAGATGAGCATGCCCGATACGCAGCCGCGTGCGAGTGGCCTGCTCCTCCACATCACCTCGCTTCCAGGTCTCTTCGGGATCGGAGATCTCGGCCCGGCAGCCCATGACGTCGTGGCGAAGCTGGGCCGGGCGGACCAGAGCTATTGGCAGATGCTCCCCGTGGGCCCGACGGGGTTAGGCAACTCGCCCTATCAGTCGTCGTCCACGTTCGCCGGGAACCCGTGGTTGATCAGCCCGGATGTGCTCGTCGATCAGGGTTTGGTCGAGGACGAAGAGAGAGACGCCATCGTCGTCCCCGAAGGCCGGGTCGACTACGACGTGGTCGCCCGGAACAAGCGCCAACTGCTACGGCGGGCCGCGGCGAGGTTCGCCACCAGAGCCGGTAACGAACAACAGCGCCGTTACGCAGAGTTCTGCGACCGGAAAGGCTCCATCTGGCTCGACGACTACAGCCTCTACGCAGCCCTCAAGGAGCACCAAGCCGGGCGCCCGTGGAACCGGTGGGACCCCGATCTGGCGAGACGGGATCACGCCGCTCTCGACCGGGCCAGGACGGAGCTCGCCTCAGAAGTGGATGCGGAGAAGGTCATCCAGTTCCTCTTCTTCGACCAGTGGGCGACGCTACGGGAAACGGCACGAGAGCACGGCGTCGGTCTGGTTGGTGACCTCCCCCTCTACGTCGCCCACGACTCGGCAGATGTTTGGGCAAATCCCGACCTGTTCCAACTCGACCAACGAGGTGAGCCGACCGTGGTAGCCGGTGTCCCACCGGACTACTTCTCCCCGACCGGACAGAGGTGGGGAACCCGATCTTCGATTGGGAGGAGTTGGCCTCCCGTCGCTTCCGATGGTGGCGGTCCCGTGTGGTCGAAGCCCTCGAGCTGTTCGACCGGTTACGGCTGGATCACTTTCGCGGCATTGCGGGATACTGGGCCATCCCCGTCGATGAGCCCACCGCGGTCCGTGGCCGGTGGGTCTCCGGCCCGGGAGCCGAGCTGATGGAGGCCGTCGCGGACGAGGTTGGTGCCTTGCCCCTCATCGCCGAGGACCTCGGACTCATCACCGACGACGTGGTCGCCATTCGGGAGACCTTCGGTTTGCCCGGGATGAGAATCGCCCAATTCGGCTTCGACCGGGTCAGCGACACCGCCCTCCACCATCCGGACAACTACCCGGAGCACGTCTGGGCCTACACCGGTACCCACGACAACGACACCACCAGGGGCTGGTTCTGGGAAGCGAATCCCAAACACAGATTGTGGAAGCTGAAACGACCGCGACGCATCCTGTACCGCAGGGTGGGCGGACGGATCCCATGGGGTTTGGTCGAGATGGTGGCCGGCTCCCGGGCCATGACCGCGATTTTTCCGGTGCAGGACATCCTGGGTCTGGGCAGCGAGGCTCGGCTGAACACTCCGGGGACCACGAGCGGCAACTGGGAATGGAGGCTTCGGAGCGACCAGCTCGGCGACGAGACCCTGGAACAGCTTCACGCGCTCACCCTGGCCACCGGACGTGGATCGTGACCGGGTGGAGGTGCCGGTGAGCCTAGACAGGGCAGTCTCTGATGTGGAAGACGCCCGGGCGACCGGTCTCAGTCGGGAGCCATCACCGCCAGAACCGGAACGGTCGCGCTCATCAGGACGTCCTGGGCGTGACTGCCCAGGAGAGCCTTGCCGGTCGCCGTCCGGCGCTTGTAGCCGATCACGAGCAACTCGGCGTCGAACTCGGAGACCGCCTCGATGAGATCCTCGGCGGGTGTCTGATCCCGGACGTACTCATGGATCTCGTGGTCGATCCCGCGTTTGGCGAGGTCGGCGGCGAGGGTGTCGAGGGCCTTCTGGTAGTTGAGGTACTCCTCCTCTCGGGTCTTCGAGCCTCCCTTCATGGAGTGGACGATGATGAGCCGACGTTGTCGCCGCTGGGCCTCTTCGATGGCCAGGTCCAACGCCTGTCTGCCCTCGGGGTTGTCGATGAAACCTACGACTATCGCCATTCACCTCTCCTGGTACCGATGATGTTGCAGGCTATCCGATCGTCAACCGGGAGGAGCGCCGGATCGATCAGTACCCGCCGAGCAGATAGCTCTCGATCTCGGCGGCGACATCGGGAGTGTCCTTGGCGTCTTCGAGTTGTCGCAGCAGCTGGAGTAGCCAGATCGCCCAAGCCTGGCGGCCGCCCTCTTCGCTGTCGACCAGTCCCGAGGTCTCCGTCACCAGGGAGTGCACCTCGCCCCCGGTTCGCTCGATCTCACGCAGTCGCCCCACAGAGGCGTGGACGAACTCGGGGGCTGCCACCTCGTGGAGGTGGGTTCGGTAGCTGTGGTCGGTGTGCCCGCAGACCCGACATCCTTCCCAGGGCTCGGTCGACGAAGTCGTCATGGTGCGCAGAGTATGGCACCGCAGAGTCCGTAGGCTTGCCCGGAGTTGCTCTGAGCATGGAGGCGGGAAATGAGTCAGTACGACCTGGTCACGATCGGCTCGGGACCGGCAGGTGAGAAAGGAGCGGCACAGGCTGCCTATTTCGGCCACAAGGTGGCAGTGGTCGACCGCAACCCGAGGCCGGGCGGCGCCCCAGTCAACAGCGGGGGGATACCGACCAAGACCCTGCGCGAGGCTGCCACCTATCTGACCGGGTTCCGTCAGCGGGAGATCTATGGGGTGGGGATCAGCCTGGAGCCGGATGTCCTCCTCGACCGTCTCCGCACCAGGGCCACCGACGTGCAGGAGAAGGTCGGAGCCGCGGTGCGTGCCAACCTCGAACGTCACGACATCGAGTTCGTCGTCGGCGAGGCGACGCTCGACGAAGGAGGGGTCAGGGTCACCGACGACTCCGGCGACGAACGGCTCCTCGAAGCCAAGGTGGTCCTCGTCGCCAGCGGGTCGCGACCCTGGCATCCCGATTGGATCCCATTCGACGACCCCGACGTGCACGACTCGGACACGATCCTCGACCTCGATCGAATCCCCGGGAGCATGGTGGTCATAGGCGGCGGTCCCGTGGGAGTCGAGTACGCCTCCATCTTCACCGCGCTGGGAGTGTCGGTGACGGTTATCGACATGGCCGACCGTCTCGTCCCGTTCCTCGATGCCGAGATCTCCGATGTGCTTCGCGGGCACATGGAGGAAGCCGGGGTCCGAATGATCCTGGGTAAGAGCGGAACGGTGCATCGCAACGAGGAGCGACTCCAGGTGACCATAGGAGAGGAGGCGGCCTTGAACCCGGACATCGTGCTCTTCGCCGCGGGCCGGATCGGGAACACGGAGGTTCTGGGGGTGGCCGAGGCCGGTGTCGCCTGCGATGAGCGGGGCCGGGTCATCGTCGACGAGGAGTATCGGACCTCCGCGCCTGGCATCTACGCCGCCGGCGACGTGATCGGCCCTCCTGCCCTGGCTTCGGTCTCCACCGAGCAGGGTCGCGTGGCGATCTGTCATGCGTTCGGGATCCCGTTCAAGGAGACGGTCGACCCACTACCTCCATACGGGGTCTACTCGATCCCGGAGGTGGGGATGGTGGGGATGACCGAGGAAGCCGCACGCGACGCGGGTCTCGAAGTGGAGGTGGGCCGGTCCTGGTTCGCGGACAACCCTCGCAGTGCGATCGCCGGAACCCAACAGGGGCTGATCAAGCTGGTGTTCGATCGGAAGGATCGTCGCCTGCTCGGCACCCACATCGTGGGTGAGGAGGCCACCGAGCTGATCCACCAGGCCCAAGCCGTCATCCACAATTCGGGGACGATCGACTATTTCATCGACTCCACCTACAACGTCCCCACCCGGTCGGAGGTCTTCAAGTACGCCGCGTACGACGGGTTGCAGCAACTCGCCGGCGAATAGCCGCGGGCTCCGAGTTCGGCTGATGACGAGCCTCCAGTCCAAGGTTCGGCCTAGGCGAACTCGACCGATCGTTTCGACAGCCCAAACCAGAACCCGGTCACTTCGGTTCGGGACTCGACCCCGGTCTCGGCGCTGGCGCCGAGGGCCAGGAAAAGTGGGGCGAAATGCTCGGTTCGGGGGTGGGCGATGCGCGCCGCCGGAGCGGTTCTCTGGAAGTCGATCAACGTGTCGACATCACCAGCCTGCAAGGTCTTGTCCAGCCAGTCGTCGAACTCCACGGACCAGGTCGGGGGATGACCTTCGGGCCCGGCGTGCCAGTTCATCTCTCTGAGATTGTGAGTGCTGAAACCGCTGCCGACGATGAGTACGCCCTGATCGCGCAGGGGGGCGAGTGTCTGCCCGATGTCGAACAAGGCCCTGGGGTCGAGGGTGGGCATCGAGATCTGCAGGACGGGGACGTCGGCGTCGGGGTACATCTCCACCAACGGGACGTAGGCCCCGTGGTCGAGACCGCGTTGGGGATCGCGATGCACGCTCTGGTCGGCACCGCCGAGCAAACGCTCCACTTCGTCGGCGAGGGCGGGGGCGCCAGGAGCTGAATACTGCACTTCGTAGTAGTGCTGGGGAAACCCGTAGAAGTCGTAGAACAGGGGGACCGTTTGTGTGGCGGACAGTGTCAGAGGGTCATCCTCCCAGTGCGCCGAGACCATCAGCACCGAGCTCGGCTTGGGCATCGTCGCCGACCAGTCGGCCAATTGCCTGGTCCAAAGGGGATCGTCGGCGAGCGGAGGCGCACCGTGACTCAGATAGATCACCGGCATGCGCTGGTCCCGGAACTCAGGGGCCTCAGCCATCGATCACAGGCTACCGCGCTGCCGGTGTTGGCCCGTGGCCGGTGACCGGTCGGGCGAGCCCTCGGTCAGAAGACCACCGGCGCCGACAGGGCAGGCAGGCCGAGGGGGTGGCGGGGCTGGCCCTCGTTGGTCGTCCCCAGGCATTTGATCGCCTTCGAAGCACCCGCCAATGCATCGAGCACCTCCTGATCACGACGCACACCGGTGCCAGGGTTCGAGATCACTCCGTGGTTGCCCCAGGCAACCAACAGCAGATCGGCCGCCGACATCGCCTCCGAGATGGCGTCGTCGTTGCCGGGTCCCACCGGCGCAGGCGAATCGGACAGACCATGGGGTCGGGTCGCCCTGAGGGCGAAGAGATTCACGACGACGAGTCTTCCGAATCCCCAGGCCCGGGAGAATCCGATGACACGTCTGATCGTCGGGTCGTCGGCCGCCTCGTCTGCTGTCGACGGGTTGAGCATGATCCAGGTGATCGCCGGGCCCGTTCGGTCCCAGGCTCTGGTGAGTCGATATCGGTAACGGCCGAGGGGATCGAATGTGGCCGTCCCCGAGTTCGGGGGCTGACCGGTGCTCAACCTCGCTCCCGGCTCACCCGGGCGCGCACTTCCGGCACCAGTCCGGAGAACCGTCTGATCTGGTCGACGGGGTCGTCCTCGGGCCAGAAGATGAAGGTCTCGAAACCGTATTCGAGCACCATGGCCGAGATCTCCTCGACCCATTGGCCGGCAGGCCCGACCAGCTGTCCTTCACTGGCACCGTCGGTGATGTGCCCACCGATGTTCAGCATCCGTCGTATCTCGGCAGGATCGCGCCCCACGCTGCGGGCCGCCTCGTCGATGATCCCATGGCGCTCAGCGAGCTCTGCCAGGCTGCTTCGGCCGAGAGAGGGGATCCACCCGTCGGCCACACGGCCGAGAAGCTCGCAGGCCCGGGGCCCGTAGACCCCGAACCAGATCTCGATGTCGTGCACGGGTAGGGGGCCGGAATGGATCCCCCTGATGGTGTAGTGGCTACCTTCGTGCCGGAGCCCGCGCTCGCCACTCCACATGAGGCGTAGCACCGAGACCGCCTCCTCCAGGGCTTCCAACGACTCTCCGGCAGATCGGCGCGGCCCGCCCATGCCTTCGATTGCGTCCCAGAAGGCCCCCGCTCCGAGACCGAGCTCGAACCGCCCCCCGCTGACGATGTCGATCGCGGCCGCCTCGTTTGCGAGCATGGCGGGCGGTCGCAAAGGGAGACATGCCACGTCGTGGAAGAGACGGAGCCGCGATGTCTCGGCAGCCAACCAGGTGAGAAGCACGCTGGTGTCGAGAAAACGGCGCTGGTAGGGGTGGTCCTGTGCGCCGAGGAGGTCGAGGCTCTCGTCGGCGACTCTGGCGGAAGTCACGATCGTTTCCAGATCGGCCGCATTCGGGGTCAGCGAGATGCCGAACTCCAACGTCCTGCCGTAGTCCCTCATGCACCGAACCATATCCGTGGCCCACCTCTCGTCTGCGTGGGGCCATCGGAGGAACCGGTGTGTACGTGCCGACTTTCGGCTTGACTGGGCGACGATGAACCAAACTGCAGATCTCCTCGGACCGGACCCTCGACCTCCCTTCTTCCCCGTTGCCAACGCAGCCGAGATCGGCTTGGAGCCCCCTCCCGACCGACTCGGGGTCGGTGTGCGGACGTGGGTTCGGGCCCTCGCCGGTATGCAGAAGGAGGCCCTGGTGGCCAACGGGGCCACAGGGCGCACCTGGCGTCTCGTCAGCGACGAAGGCCCGTACCTGGCCGGTCACGACCAGGCACCATGTCCGTTGTGCACCTTCGTGACCGGGATGGTGGCCGCCTACGCGAATACGGTCACCGGCCTCGCCCGCGATCGCGGGCTCGACCTCGACGGACTGGCCCTGACTCTCAGCAATCACTACAGCATGGAAGGTTCCGCACTGAGAGGGACGATGCTGGGCGGCGCGATGACCCCTGAGCTGGAAGTCGAGACCAGCGCCGACGCCGACGAGGCCGAGCTGATCGGCCTGGTGCAGGACGCCGTGATCGCCTCCCCGGTCAACGGTCTGCTGAGTGGGGAGAACCACAGCCTGTTCACCTTGAGCTGGAACGGAGCCCAGATACCGGTGGGGGAGGTGGCCGCCCTCGACAGGGACCCTGAGCCCGACCCTTCGGGAGGGTTCGACGAGATAGAGATCGCTGGTGTCCCAGTGGCCGAAGATCTGATGGTGAAGACCAAGCCGGCCGAACAGGTGGAGGGGGTGCCCGGAGGAGTCGACTCGAGCCTCCAGGAATCACAGAGCCGGACCCTGCACGTTCAGGCCCGATGCACCATCCGTGACGACGGGGTCAAGGTCATCCAGGAGAATCTGTTTCGTCCGATCGGCTCCGAGTTCCGGTTTCTCTCCGACGAGGCCCCGGAGGCAGGGGGAAGGGGGCTTGCGCCGGACGCCGCCACCTATCTGGCAGCAGGGATCGGCTTTTGTTTCATGACCCAGTTCGGTCGTTACGCAACGATCACCAAGAAGCGACTCGACGATTACCTCATCGTCCAGGACACCCATTTCTCTTCCCTCCACCCGGGCAGTCCGGGACAGGCTGCCCCTGTCGAGACTCATGTCTATCTGGTCACGCCCGAAGGTGAGGAGTTCGCCCGGAAGACCCTCGACATGGGGGAGCGGACCTGTTTCCTCCACGCCACCTGCCGCACCGACCTGGCGCCGGAGACAACCGTGGTGACGACATAGATCGACACATCCAGTTGGCGGTGGTCACGGCTGCCTTCAGTCACCGAGGAACGCGGTCACGGCGTCGACGACGGCTCCCGCCACGGCGGACTGAAACTCGTCGTCGACCAGCAGGGCCGCGTCGCCCGGGTGTCGCATGTTCCCTGCTTCCAGAAAGACCACAGGGACGTCGGAGAGGTTGAGACCACCGAGATCGTCTCGCTCCGAGAGACCGCCTTCTCCGATGTAGTCGGCCGGTGGCATCCCGGTCGTCCGATATGAGGAATGCAACTCCTCGGCCAGACGACGCGACTCGTCAGCGATGTCATCTGTGAGGCCAGCGACGGTTGCGGGGTAGATCACGTGAAACCCTCTCCCGTCCTCCGGCCCGCCGTCGGCGTGTATCGAGACGACCGCGTCCGCAGAGTGCCGATTCCCGGTGGCGGCCCGTTCTGTGATGCAGGGTCCCCATCCCCGATTGTCGGTCCGGGTCAGGATCACATCCGCCCCTGCCACCTCGAGGAGCGAAACCAGTTTCTCTGCCACGGCCCAGTTGAATTCGGCCTCGGTGTAACCGTCGAGGGTCGACGTCCCGGTGGTGTTGCACGGCTTGGTCCCATTCCCGATGTCGACGAGCCGACCGATTTCGTCGGGGTGCGCCCAATTCATGCCGTTGTGACCCGGGTCAATGACGATCGTCGCCCCGGCCAGGGAGGTAGTCCGTGTGCTCGTGGTGGTCGGGACGGTGGTCGAGGTGGTGACCGGGGTGATGGTCGACGTGCCCGGAGTCGATGTCGACGTGGTCGGGACAGACGTGGGCACCTCAGAGTCGTTCCGGGTGCTCGTCGTTGCCGGGTCGGAGATCCCCGAAGAGCAGCCGCCCACCACGATGAGGGCAACCAGCAAGGACACCGCTCTCACCCACCAATCCTACAAGGGATTCCCCGCGCCACGCCGCCCCGAGTTGCCCAGGTCATGCCGACCCGGCCTCGGGCCGGCATGACCTGGTTCACGGCGAGTCCGGGCGATCAGCCGGTGATCGTCACCCTCGCCTTGTTGTAGTTGTTGGCGTTGCCGGTCGGGTCGTAGTTCTTCTCGACGTTGCCGGCCGCATCGACGGCGAACCAATGGACCGTGGTCGTTTCGAAGATGGTTATCGACTGCGCTCCTTCCCTGACCCCCGCCGACTGGATCATCGGTGATGAGGTGGTGGGTGCGCTTCCGTCGAGGGTGTAGAAGATGGTGACCGGCTCGCTGGCTTCGAACACCATCTCGACCGGACCGTCATAGCGACCCTGGCCCGGAACCAGTGTGCTGGTGGGCCGTTGGTTGTCGTTGTCGAACTGGTACGCGACCCGGAACAACTCCATCAGGCCGTTGGAGAACTCGAGCGCCTGTTCGTGGCCCTCGTCGTCGAACGGCGGTTGGAACCCGGCGTCGCCGACCTCGAAGTTCCAGGCGAAGATCCCGTTGTCGTACCACAGATGGTCGCCGGAGTTGCCCGCCGCCGAGTAGAGGACGTCGGCAATGGGACCGGTCCGGGCCGGTGTGACCACCGTGCCGCGGTGCTCCTTGATCGCCGTGAGGATCTCCTGGGACGCCGCCCAGAAGAACGCCTCGTCTCCGAAGTCGGGCCGGGGCAGTGTCACCCGACCCGGCAACGCGTAGGAACCAGGTGACCACATGAAGTAGTTGCCGAAGCTGTGTGTGTTCATGGCGAACTCGATGTTCGTGTAGGTGTCGGCCAGCCAGGTCACGTTGCGGCTCTCCGGTTCGGAGAGCTCACTCGGCCCGGCGAACACCTCGCTCACACAGAACGTCGAGGCTCCGGTGTACCCATCGAACAACGACCCCACTCCGTAGTTGCGGTTCGCGTCCACACCCCAGAGGTTGCGAAGAGCCGGATCCGACAGGTTGTCGTCGCAGTGGTTGAGCATTGTCTTCCGCTGGAAGTTGAAGTCGTAGAAGCTGTAGTGGCCTCCATCCGGGTTCACGGTCGGGACGATGAAGATGTCCAGGTTGTTCACCAACTGTCTGGTCTCACCGTCGTGTGCGTAGTTGCGCAGCAGACGTTCGGCCGTCTCCACCATCACCAGAGGTGTCACCCACTCACGAGCGTGCTCCTGGGCGTATGCCAGGACACCCATGCGGGATCCGTCCCGGTCAGCGCCGATCCGGAGTGCCTTGACGGTCCAGGGCTCCCTCGACACGTGTGCGGGCGCGCCGAGCGAATCGGTGAGCTCTTCGAACTCCGGGACGATGACACCGCCGCCGGAGCTGCCTCGATAGGTGTGGGCGTAGACCAGATCGCCGGCCCCGGCATTGATGGCCGCCACCGCCTGCGCCGCCGTGGTGGTTCGGGCTCCGGTGGCATCGGTGGCACTGGTGAGCACGATGTCGTTGCCGGCCACCGAGACCGTCAGGGGTTGGTCGGCGGCTCCCGGATCGACGAACTCGATGCTCAGGTCGTTGCCGCCCTCGTGACCCCAGGCCAGCGAGGTGACCACGACAGCGTTCGAAGCCACCGTTCCGATGACCGCCTGGGCGTGACGCCGGTAGCCGTTGGTCTGGTAGGGCAGTTCGATGACCTCGGCCAGGTCGGGGAACTCCGCTGCCAGTTGCTCGATCCGTTCGGTCACCTCGGTGGGATCCATGTAACGGTCGACGAAGTCGCTGAGGTAAGGGGAGTTCCCTCCCTGATTGCCGGGTTGGTCGAGCGGCAGCCACTCGACCACGCCCAGGGTCACCGACTCTCCCGTGTCGCTACTCGACACCTCAATCAGCTCGGGGCGGGTGTCGACCGAGAACTGCAGTCGGTGGTAGAGGTAGACGCCGGCGTCGACGAAGTCGAAGAGGTTGATGGACCCACCGTCACCGATGGCGGTGCCGGGCCCGGCATCCCAGGCCACGGTGATCGTGTCGTCGTCCCCGGCCACGGACTTGGCCTCCACCGAGAGAAACTCGCCGTCTGCACCCTGGAAGTAGTCGGCGCGCAACACCTTCAAGGCACCGGTCTCGGACTCTGCCAGCGTCTGGAAGGTCGAGCTGCTCTTCGATTGCAGGGCTCGGGCTCTCTCTGCGCGCAGAGCGTCCACGTCCTCCTGGGTTTGCAGGGTGTCACCAACGCTGAAGCCCTGTGCGAGCAGGTCGGCTTCCTGGCTCGGGGTGAGGACGGCGGTGATCGTGTACCCGTCGGCTGTCTCGTCGAGATCGGGGGTGAGGTCGACACCAGTGGCCACCAGGCGATCGAGCTCTGTTCGGTCGGTGATGTGTATCTCCACGAGCGAAGAGGGCTCAGGGTCTTCTTGGAGCGCCTCGTCGTCGGTCTGCGCGGCGGCTCCGGGCGCCAACATCGACGCCGCCAGGGCGAGAGCCAGCAGCCAGGCGAATCTCCTCGAGATTCGGGACCTCGGTCGTTCCATGTCGTCTCCTTCGTCGAGCCGACCAGCCCGCGCCACGCCTCCCAAACGTAGGTCGGCGAAACCTAGCGAATCGACTCCCACCCGCGCTCGGCGATCGGGCACTTCGGGTCGACCGAGTTTGGCGAACGTATCCTTCGCAACGGACAGTCAGCCATCGATGGAATCGAAGCGATGAGTGCCTCCCGGTACGACGAGATGCGAGAGTTGGGCTCCACGCCGGAGCCACCGGCGGAGCACGTCTCAGACGACGTGGACCCTCTGACTGCCCCGGTCGGTGAGAGCTTCGTCATTCAACAGCACCACGCCACCGCCCTCCATCACGACCTGCGTCTCGAGATGAGCAACGAGACGACACCTGTGTTGGTGTCCTGGGCCGTGCCGAAAGGGCTGCCACGACGCAGGGGTGATCGCCATCTCGCCATCCGGACCGAGGACCATCCCATGGCCTACGCCACCTTCTCGGGGACCATCCCCGCAGGCGAATATGGGGGAGGCGAGGTGCGGATCTTCGATCGGGGAACCTACGAAATGGTCGACCGGAGCGACGACCGGATCACATTTCGGCTCCATGGAGACCGTCTCCATGGTGTGTGGCATCTCGTCCACACGGGAGTCGAGGACGGCAAGGACCAATGGCTCGCGCTCATGTCGGAGGATCTGCGTCCGAAGGGCGACGGTCCGCCGTCGATCGATCCGATGCTCGCCACTCTCACCGGCGAGGCATTCGACGACCCCGACTGGGTGTTCGAGCCGAAATGGGACGGCATACGCGCCGTTGCGGTGTGTGGGGAAGACACCCGTCTCATCTCGCGGAACGACAAGGACATAACCGTTGCCTATCCGGAACTGCACCGCCTGCACAACCAGGTCGTAGCCCACGACGCCATCCTCGACGGCGAGGTGGTCGCCTTCGACGAGGGTGTGCCGTCGTTTCAGCGTCTCCAGCAGAGGATGCATCTGCGTGAGCCGCGTCGCGTCGAGCAGATGTCCCGTGAGATCCCGGTGGCCTACATCGTCTTCGACGTCCTCTTCGTGGACGGGGAGGACTTGACGGGTCGGCCCTGGGAGGAGCGCCGTCGAGTGTTGGAACAGCTGGTCGTTCCATCCGAATCGGTCCAGTTGTCACCGGTGACCGAGGGAGACGGCGTGGCCCTGTTCGATGCCGCGGCCGATCAGGGATTGGAAGGAATCATGGCCAAGCGACGGGAGTCGAGCTACCAGCCCGGCTCACGATCGCGCGACTGGCTGAAGGTGAAGGTCACCTTCGATGCCGACGTCGTCATCGTGGGTTGGACCGAAGGTGAGGGGCGGCGTGCGGGATCCCTGGGCTCGCTGGTGATGGCCGTATACCAGGGCGACGAGTTGCGCTATGTGGGCAACGTCGGAACCGGGTTCGATCGCGGCTCGCTCCAGGATGCGATGGACCGACTGCAGGCACTCGAGGAGACCGGACCTCCTTTCTCTTCCGAGGCCATCCGATCGCGACCGGAGCTGAGGCGCGCCCATTGGGTGATGCCCGAGCTCGTGGCCAAGGTCCAGCACCGTCAACTGACGTCGGCGGGTCGGCTGAGAGCACCCTCTTTCCAGGGCTTCCGGGACGACAAGCGCCCGGAGGAGTGCACCTGGGAGCAATTGGCGGCGGAGAATTCGGCCTGAATCCCATGAGACGGTCGATTCGCGACCGCCAAGTGTTTTCGGTGTGCGCGCTCATGAGAGGACGTCGAAACGCCGATAAGACCGGGTGGCATTCTCCCGTAGAGACGAGGGCGGGCTCGTCATCACAGAAACGGCCCCAGGTTCGGCACGACGCTGGCGGCCCGCGCTGGTGGTTGGCCTGATTGGCCTCGTGATAACCGTCTCCTCGGCGTGGTGGGTCCACGACCGCGACCAGGAGGAATCAGCCCAGGAGCTGATCGAACAGGGCGAAGCACTGGCCGCTTCGGTCGACGATGTCCTCGATCAGGTCATCGAGCGCCTGATCAGTGTCGGCAGCTTCTTCCAGGCCAGTGATGTGGTGACACAGGCCGACTTCCGTCGCTTCGTCGCCAGCTTCGGGCCGATCCCGGGTATGGGAGGCATCGGCTACATGCCCATCGTTCGCTCCGAGGAGCTGACGGCATTCGAGACGATGATTAGAGAGACCATCCCGGGCTACTACGTGTTCGAGATCGATGACGACGGTGCCCGAATCCCGGTGAGAGAGCGGCCATTCCATGTGCCGGTTCAGTGGTTCGAACCGGGCGACGCCTTCGACCGGCCCCACGGTTTCGATTCGACCACTGAGCCGAGCCGCCACTCAGCTCTGTTGCGTGCCCGCACCGAGAAGCAACCTGCCGTGACCACGTTCTTGTCTCTCGTCTCCGAAGACGAGAGAGATGGCTTCTTGGTCTACTGGCCGGTCAGCGACCCGGAGACGAGTGAGGTCATCGGATTCACCGTCGCCCCCATGGACCGGTCAGAGCTACTGGAGCGACCGGCGCGGGAAGCAGCCTCCTACGACCTCGATTGGGACATCGAGGTGCTCAGCACCGGGCGGGTGCCCCGTCCTGTCTCCACCGACGCCTGGTACACCACGATCGACGTGGGCAGCAACTGGTGGGAGCTGGCCGTCACCAGGGCCGAGGGCTCGGCATTCCCCCTCGAGCGATCCCAGGAAACCCTGGTTGCCATCGTCATCTCCGGTTTGGCAACGACCCTGCTTGCGGCCACTGTCGTCTACCAGCTGAGACGAAGGAAGGAGACCCAGGTCGAGTTGGTCCAGCTGATCGCCCTCACCCGCGCCAAGGACGAGTTCCTGGCCTCGGTGAGCCACGAGTTGCGCACCCCACTCACCGGGGTGCTCGGGTTTGCCGAGTTGCTCCGAGAGAACCAGGACGATCTCAGCGATGAGGAGCGGCGCTCGATGATCGCCAACGTGGCGGCTGAGGCGACCGACCTCTCTTCCATCATCGACGATCTCCTCGTTGCGGCCCGCTCTGAGCTCGATCTCCTCGCGATCACACGTGTGCCGGTCTCGTTGCGGGCACAGCTGTCACAGGTGCTGGAGGCGGCCGACGCCGAAGTGCGTGATCGTGTCGAGATCGTCGGCGCGCCCCGGCATGCGGCCATCGGCGACCCGGGTCGGGTGCGTCAGATCATTCGCAACCTGATCACGAACGCGGGCCGATACGGCGGCGACCGCATCGAGGTTCGTTTCCAGGAGGCCGATGGCGCGACGTTCCTCGAGGTGGCCGACAACGGACCTGGAGTCCCGGTCTCCGAACAGGATCGGATCTTCGAGCCCTATTACAGGGCGGATCAGACCGTGGGGACCCAGCCGGCAGCCCTCGGGATCGGTTTGAGTGTGGCCCGACATCTCTCGAATCTGATGGACGGAGATCTCACCTACCAGCGTGTGGCGGGATGGAGCGTCTTCCGTCTCGTTCTGCCGGCTGCCGAATCGACGCCGCAGACGACCGACACCGAGTTGGAGACTCTCAGCCGCTGACCGAGGCGGCGCCCACCTTCATCGTGTAGGACGAGTCCGAATGGTGGGATGTGTCCGCGTTGGGCAGAGTGATCTCGAACACGGTGTGGCCGCTCGCACGTCGGTAGGCCAACTCGCCACCCATCTTGTGGGCGAGACCACGGGCGATCCACAGACCCAGCCCGCTCGAGCCCTCGGCGGGGCCTTGATGACGACCCCGATGGTATGCCTGGAACAGAACCGACTCGTCGGCCGGATCGACACCCGGGCCGTTGTCGGCCACGATGACCGACACCCACTGGCCCCGAGCTTCGACCGAAACCCGGACCTCGTCGCCTCCGTAGCGGAGGGCGTTGGTGAGCAGATTGCGCAGCACCTGCTTGTATCGCAGCGGGTCGGCCGTCGCCCATACCGGCCCAGCAGGACCCTGGAATCGAATGCGACCCTCCTCGGTTGAAGTACGCCGGATCACGGTCTCGGTCAGTGAAGAAACGTCGACCACCTCTGCTATGGCGTCGAGGACACCACGTTCGGCCCGACTGGCTACCAGGAGGTCCTCGATCACCTCAGCGGCCTCGACCGACTGTTGCAGCGCCATTTCGAGCATCTCGCCGACCTCTGTCGGCGTGAGGTCGATTCCTTCGTCCGTGACCAGTTCAACGGCGGCGATGATGCCGGTCAGATGGTTGCGCAGTTCGTGGCTGACCACTCCGATGGTCTGTGCTCGTGCTGCCTCCAACTCGACGATGCGGGAGCGAATCGCCACGATGACTCCCATGATCAACGCCGCCAGGAAGAACCCGCCGATGAAGCCGCTCACCGCAAGCCCGAAATCCCAGTCGTTAATCATGAGCATGGATCCCAGGCTGAGGGTCGTCACATAGGCCGCCACCGCCACGCGTGTCCAACCGTCGAGAAACAGGGGTATCAGGACAGAGGCCCCCACCAGGGTGAGCAACACCGGCACCAGGTCGTGGTTGGCGCTGGCGACGATCATGGTGGCGACCAGCGCTGCCGTGAGATCGACGACGAGCGCCACGGAAGCAGCGTGCAGGTCCCATACCCTCATGGCGAAGGTGTGGGCGAGGATCACAACCCCTGCGACTGCCACCACCCACACATATTCGCCTCCCGCGCCGACCAGGAGGGCGAAGGCAGTCAGCACGATCAGCCCGGCACCGATGAACCATCGGGCCCGGAGATAGGTCGACGTGAACCGATTGATCAGGCTCGTCGGTCCTCGGACGTTGGGTTCTCTCACATAGTTGGTATCGACCATTTCCCGCTGACCCCTGAGGGCCAAAGGGCCCTTTCTTCAACGAACGTGGCTATGTTGCGCGACATGAGAAAGCCGAATCCAGGGGACGGGTCGAAGATGAGGGACGGCCACCGGTGAGGGTCGTGGCGTGGGTCTTGTGGGCCCTGGCCGCGGTCTGGATCGTGTTGGGTGTCTTCGGAGCCCTGGAGTTCCAGGAGCTCTACGGGGAATCGTCCGGGCTGCAGGTGTTCGCGATGGTCCTGGCGATTGCCCTCGTCCCCGCCCTGGTGGGATGGTGGTTCTACCGACGGGCCGGATCGCGGCCCAGGCCCGGGTAGGTCAGCTCAGTTGAGGCCCTTCATGCCTGCAACCAGCCGCTCCCGCTCGGCGCGGCACGCTTCGCAGACCGGGAGACCCTGATAGTCCCGAGAGGGCACCCAGACCTTCCCGCATAGGGCCTGGATCGTCTCACCGCTGACATACCCTTTCATCTGGTCGTCCCTCATCACGATGTGGGCAACCGCGTCGGAGTCGCCGTGACTCGTGTCGGTCTCGGGGCGAACCCGGGTGCTGTGGCCGCGGTCTGTCATTGGTTATCCAGGTTAGACCGGGTTGGATTGGGTGCATGGTGGATACCCTGGCGGCATGAGGTTTGGCAACGTCCTCATGGTGCTCGGGGCGGCGATGCTGGTCGTCGGCGCACTGGTCAGGTTCGCTCCCGGGCTCTTCGGCTGGTTTGGCAACCTCCCTGGCGACATCCGGATCGAGGGGGAGAACTCGCGGGTGTTCATCCCCATCACGTCGATGATCCTGGCGAGTGTTGTGCTGACACTCGTCGTCAACGTGTTGGGATGGGTGTTTCGCGATCGCTGAAAGTGGGACGAAATCGCGATTGACTGTGCCATACCGGGGGTACCCTGGGACGTGGGAGAAGTCATATGCCTGCAGTCGTAGGGGTATTCCCCAACCGCGAGGAGACCGAGACCGCGATAGACGGTCTGGTCGAGAGGGGCATAGCCAAAGACGCCATCGGCGTCGTCTGGCGTGAGAAGTCGGTGCCCAAGACCGAAGAGGTCGAGCTCTGGGTGTACGTCGACCATTTCGAGGAGCCTGTCGTCGAGGCGAAAAAGGGAGCCATCGGCGGGGCGTTGGGCGGTGGTGCCGCCGGAGTCGGCAGCGTCCTCCTGGCCTCTGCTGGTGGGGTGGTGCTGGCCACTCCCATCGGCGCCCTCCTCGCCGCGGGGACTGTGGCCGCGGCAGCGATAGCGGCCGCCGCCGGCGCGGTCGGTGGGTCGATAACCGGGACGCTGATCGGCGCACTGCTCGGCGCCACCGACCACGACGCGACCAAGGTGAAGACCACCGAAGTGCGTTATATGGACGCCATCGAGCGCGACGGGTTCGTCGTCACCATAGAAACCTCCGAAGACGAAACCGAGCGAACCTCCACCGCCCTCGCCGACGTCGGAGCCACCGAGGTCTCGGTCCTTCGCGAGAGCGGAGACCAACCACGAACCGTCACCTTGCGGCGCGAGGACTGACCGGGCGCGACACCGCCCGATACCCGACCGTTAACCTCCCTGCGACTGTGGTGCGGTCCGCGGATCCTCAACTGGGCGTCCGATTGTGTGGGGGCTGGCCGGTTTGGCCACTGGGGGAGGCATCGGACGCCCAGTTGAGGATCTACGACACGGGTATGGCCACCTGGAACGAGGTCTCGCCGTCGATCCGTCGATACGTGAGACGTCCGCCCATGAGACGGGTGAGCTCCTGACAAACCCAGAGACCGAGGCCCATCACTCCCGGCGTCGACGGTATCCCGTGGTCGGCCTGCTCGTTGATCATCTCTTCGAGGTCATGTGAGACCCCATCACCCTGGTCCCGGACTTCGAGCCTGGCCTCGCCGCGGTCCTCGGTGATGATGATGCGGATCGGCTCCCTCCCGTGCTCGAGGCCGTTGCTGACCAGGTTCCTCACCACCTGTCGATAGCGGGCGGGATCCCCAAGCCCTGTCACCGGTGCCCGCTGCTCCAAGTGTATGGACGCTCCTCGGCTGCCCATCGACTCCAGCACCTGGGCGACGTTCGCTCCGATGCTGACATTCACCTTGGCCAGGTGAAGCTCGCCCAACTCGGCGCTGGCCACCGTGAGGAGGTCTTCGATTATCCCGGCGAGGTCCCAGGCCTGGTCCGTCATGTCGCGAACCATCTCCGATCGGGTCTCCTCGTCGAGATCCTCCGCCGACTCGGCGAGGAGGTTTGCGTATCCCACCACGGCGCTGAGGGGGTGGCTCAACTCGTGACTGACGGCAGCCAGGAAGGTACTCCTGTCCCGCACCAGGTCGACGATGGTCTGGCCGGCGCTGCGAATGCTGGTGATGTTCTTGAAAACGAGCAGGGTGAGGTGGTTCTCCCTCAGGGGCTTCGCGGTCACCCGGAAGAGGTCGTTTCCGGTGCGGAACTCGGCCAGGGCGCCACCGGTGACCTGTGCGTTGTCGATCAGCCCGGCCAATGCCTCCACAGCCTCTGGAACCACAGCGTCTTCGAGGGTGGTGCCCGGCGGGGTGCGAGCGCGGAACACCGGCGACTCGGCCCGGTTGAGATGGACGATGGTGTGGTCGGGGTCGACCTGAACGATCGTCTCAGGCAACGCGGAGAGGACCTCGTCGAAGTCGTACGAGGGTGTTGGCTGCTTGGAGACCTGCACTAGATGCTTCAGGGTGGGAGGAGCCGGCCAAACGTGGACGACCGGCTCAACTCCATCCGGGCCAGTTCAGCTCATATTGGAGACAGAGGCGAGTGCCGGTGCGGCTATGGCGAGGGCGCTCAACACGGAGATGACGAGAACGGTCAGACGGCGGCGCATTGGGACCTCCTTAGCCCTGGGGTTGTTTGCGACTGGGGCCAACTATGCGCACGACCCGTCTTTCAACTGTCTCAACTCCGTGGCAGGGCGTCCGCCACCTTCAGTCACGAGGCGCGACGCTGGCCCCTGGTTGTTGCGTCGTGGCCGGATTTCCGCAGCTCAGCGAGGTCGCGACGGACCGTCGAGGCACTCACCTCGAGCGCATCGGCCACCTGCTCACTGGAGGGAACCGCCCCGCTCCGCCGGGCCTGGTCGAGGAGACGGAGCAGCCGTGCCCTCCGCCTCTCCAGGGGTGATGTGTGCGCCTCGTCATCGGGATGTTCGACGGTCCAGGTCACCCGACGGAGGTCGGTATGGTCGAGTGTCTTGCCGATCGGGGCGTCCGCAGCGGGCAGCCAGACCTCGATCTCCAGGGGAGCGAACCGGTCTGCTGCCCTGACGATCGCCTGGTGGGTGGGGACCGACCCGATGGCGGTTTCGATGCTGTCCGGGCCGAGACCGTCGAGGGTCTGGCGGAGGGCGGCTTCGGCACGTGACCCTGCCTCACGTGCGGTCTGGGTGTCACCGGAGGCCTCGGCGGCCAGGGCATGCCGATGCAGCACCAGGTAGGGCCGCTCGACACCTGGGGTGAGCCGTTGCACTGCGGCGGCTGTGGTCCGCACCGCTTCCTTGGGCGCCCCTGAGTTCAGGTAGATCAGCCCGCGGATCGATTCCAGTTCGACACCCAACTCGTCGAGACCCGCACTCTCACAGAGCCGCTCCGCCCTATCGAGGGTTGCCGACGCCGCCTCGATCTCGTCGTCATCGAGATGGAGCAGAGCGAGCGAGCGCAGATGCTGGCCCTGGAGCAGGACATTTCCCGTCTCCTCCAGGGCGGTGATGCTCTCTTCCAGCATCTGTCGCGCCTCGGGGCGGTGTCCTCGACGGGCCGCGATCCCGGCGAGCACCTCCTTGCATTGCGCCTGGCGGGCCCGGTCGCCGATCTCGGAGAAGTGGCGCAGGGCCTTGGTGGCGTCGGTCCGGGCACGCTCGTCGTCACCGAGGATGTTGTGGCGGGCCGAGGCCGAGTTGGCGAGGACCATGGCCTCTCCACGGGTGTTGCCCAATTCCTCGAAGATGAGCGCGGCCCGGTCGTAGCCCTCCAGCGCCTCCGCGACGCTGCCGAGGAGCTGATGGAGGTTGGCCAGGTTGGTGAGGTTGACCCCTTCGCCATGCCGATAGCCGATACGACGACACAGTTCGATGGCCAGCTCGTAACGAGTCACGGCCTGGTCGCGCATTCCCCGTTGGTGAAAGGCGCGGGCTTCGATGCCGGCCACCTCGGCCAGACCACGTAGATCGTCGAGACGCCGGTAGATGTCGGCGGCCTCCTGGAGGTGAGCGATCGCCTCCTCCGCTCGTTGCACTTCGACCAGGGTGCTGGCCAACTCGGTCAGGGCGTCGGCATGCTGGGAGTCCTCGGTGGCCGTGGCGACAGCCTCCTGCAACGAGGGCACGGCATGTAGCGGACGCCCCGACCAGCGTTGGATGGTCCCCAGGGCTATCAGTGACCCGGCCAGGGAGCGGGCGTGGCCGTTGCTGCGCTCTGCGGCCAGAGACTTGCGGGCGCTCGCCTCGGCTCGGGTCAGGTCCCCGACCTGTGCCGCCAACCAGGCCCGGCGTCGCTCCACCTCCCTCTGCAAGGCGATATCGGACCGGGCCAGCGCAGCCATCTCCTCCACAACCGAATCCTGGGCTGTCCTGGCCCCGAGGACACTCAGGACATCATCGAGCTCACCGAGCAGATCGAAACGGTCCCGGTCCGAAACCCCGCCCGCGGCGGCGCATTCCCGGGCCGACTGCAGATGATGACGGGCGGTGGCGTAGGCATTGAGACGCATCGCCCTCTGGCCGGCCATGCGCAGATATTCGACTGCCCGCGCTAGATCGCCGCCTTCCCTGAAATGGTGCCCGGTGGCCTCGACGTTCCCTGGTTCCAACTCTGCAACGGCGTCACCCACGGCGAGATGCAGCTCTCTCCTGCGGAGGCCCTCGATCTCCTCGTAGACCACCTGCCTGATCTGGTCGTGAACCACCCGGAACGAGCCGTCGCCGTCGTCGCGCATCAGCCCCCTGTAGAGCAACTCGTCCATCGCATTGAGCACCGTGGCCCGGGGGAGATCGCTAGCTGTCTCGAGAAGACGGAGGTCGACCCGGTCGCCACAGACCGCTGCCAGCTGGTACACCGCGGCTACTTCGTCTCCGAGTTGGGAGATCCGCGACTCGATCACGGACCGCACTCGAGGCGCTACGGGGATGGCGCTCTCGTCGAGTTGCCCCTCGAGGATGGTCATCGGGTCGATACCGGACTCGAAAAGGCCCCGATCCCGCAGCGCCATCAGTGTCTCGATCGTGAACAGGGCGTTTCCGCCGGTCTGGCGGTGCAGATGGGTGGCGATCCCGGTGTCGAGACGACCGACGCCGAGGATCTTTCGGATCATCTCCTCGAGTTCGAAGACCGAGAGTGGCGAGAGCACCACCCGGCCCAGCCCGGAGACCCGATCGAGGTCGCGCATGACATCCCAGACTTCGGCGTCACCCCGGGCCTCTTCGCTGCGGTAGAGGAGCATGAGAAGGACCCTCGAGCCGGCGAGCCGGGCCCCCACCTGAGTGAGCACCGACAGAGTGTCCTGGTCGGCCCAGTGGACGTCGTCGATGATCACCAGATGCGGAGCGATCTTCCCGAGGGCGCCGAGAGTGTGGACCAGCGCCTCGATCATCCTGGTCGACTCCTCGGCGGGACGGAGTTGGACCGGGGTGTCGAAGGTGATGGGATCGCCGAGACGTGGTGCGAGCCGGGCGGCCTGGGCCAGCCAAACCGGGGCCACCTGCTCGGAGAGCTGTTCGACTCGCAGCGGGCTCAACGAGTCGAGCACCTCGATGAGGGGAGCGAATGGGCGCAGCGCCCCCGGAGTGCACGAGCCCCAACTGACCTCGAATCCCCGCCAACGGGCATCCTCCGCCCCCTCGATCGCGAGACGTGTCTTGCCGACACCAGGTTCGCCTTCGACGAGGGCCACACCGCCCGAACCGGCCAGAACTCGCTCCAGGGAGTCGACGAGGACCCGACGCTCCTCCTCGCGGCCGACAAAGGGCGAATCGGCCCGCCGACCCTGCAACACAGCCGTCTCCTCCTCGCGGAGGGGCCGGATCCCCGAGTTGCGTTCCCTGACGATCTTCTCGTAGATCTCGACGGTGGGGGCGGAGGGTTTGGCGCCGAGCTCGTCTTCGAGGACCGATACGCAACGTTCGTACTGCTCGATGGCGTCGGTGGTGCGTCCGAGGAGGTAGCTGAGCCGCATCACCTCGCGATGAGCCTCCTCGTTGAGCGGGTCGTGGTGGGTCAGGCGTCGGGCGAAAGCGAGAGCATCGACATAGGCCCCGTTCGCCTTGGTGGCGTCCACCAGACGTCCCAGCGCGGTCAGGTAGCGCTGGCGATAGTGGTCTTGTTCGATCAGCACCCAGTCGTCGAAGTAGCCGGCGAGGAAGTCGCCCCGGTACAGATCGACCACACGACGCAGCCGGTCGGCTTCCAGCCTGTCGTGGTGTCTCTTGTCGGTGCCGGACCTGACCGGCCCTTCGTAGTTACGGTCGAACTCCTCCACATCGAGCCAGTAAGGGGTGGAGACCTTGAAGCTGAGGGTGTCGGCGGTGACGTCGAGGTGGGAGACGGAGTCGGTGTTCACGACGTCCTGGATCTGCCACAGGGTGTGACTGAGACGTCGCCGCGCCCGTCCTTCGGGGAGATCTGGCCAGAAGGTTCCGGCGAGGAGGTCACGCTGAAGGGGGCGGTCACGGCTCATCACCAGATGGGCGAAGAGGGATCGGCCGGCGCGCGAGGCAATGGGCGGCAGGGAGACACCCCCTCGTGTCAGGAGAAACCCGCCAAACAGATGAATTTGCAGGGGCTCCATACCCCAAACGCTAGCGCCGGGCCTTGACCCCGATACCCGGTGCGGCCATACTCACCGGGCGATGGGCCACCCAGCGAACTCGACCATCATCATTATCGACTAGGCGCAGACCGAACACCGGTCTGTGCCCTCGACCCTCTGCGCCAAACGCAGGGGGTCTTCTAATTGGGCCACCAGGTGAGGGACATGGAACTGGAGATATACGACACGACACTCAGAGATGGATCCCAGCAGGAGGGGATCAGCCTCACCGTCAGCGACAAGCTGCGCATCGCTCGTCTGCTCGACGATTTGGGTGTCGCCTTCATCGAAGGGGGCTGGCCCGGTGCCAACCAGAAAGACACCGAGTTCTTCGCCCGCGCTCGAACCGAGCTCGATTTGGCCAACTCGGTTTTGACCTCCTTCGGCTCAACGCGCCGTCCCGGAGGCGACGTGGCGTCGGATCCACAGCTTCGCGCTCTCCTCGACGCAGAGACCGAGTTCATCTGTCTGGTGGGCAAGTCCTGGGACTACCACGTGACCGAGGCGCTCCGGGTGGGCCTCGACGAGGGTCTCCGCATGGTGGGGGAGTCCATCGAGTTCCTCGAAGGACACGGTCACCGGGTGTTCTTCGACGCAGAGCACTTCTTCGACGGCTACAACGCCAACCCCGACTACGCCATGGCCGTCCTGCAGACAGCGCACGAGTCCGGGGCCGAGCGTCTCGTCCTGTGTGACACCAACGGGGGGTCACTACCCAGTCAGACTCTCGTCGCGATCGAGAAGGTCAAGGCGAAGCTGCCCGACGCTCTCGTCGGGGTTCACTATCACGACGACGTCGGAACGGCGGTGGCATCGTCGATCGGCGCGGTGGAGGCCGGTGTCACCCAGGTGCAGGGGTGCATCAACGGTTACGGCGAGCGCACCGGCAACGCCAACCTCTCCACGCTGATCCCCGACCTCGAAGTGAAGATGGGCAAGAAGGTGATCAGCGGCGACCTGGGTCTCATCACATCGATCTCCCATCACATCGCCGAGATCGTCAACATCACCCTCGACGGGCATCGACCCTATGTGGGGGTGTCGGCGTTCACCCACAAGGCCGGTTTACACACCTCGGCGCTGGCCCGTCGCTCCGACGCCTACGAGCACGAGGACCCCTCCCAGGTGGGCAATCGGACCCGGATGGTCGTCAGCGAGCTCGCCGGGAAGGCTTCGGTGCTGTCCAAGACCGCCGAGCTGGGTCTGGAGCTGGAACCCGACCTGGCCGGGGATGTCGTCGAGAGGGTGAAGCAACTCGAGCATCAGGGCTATCACTTCGAGGCCGCCGACGGCACTTTCGAGCTGTTGGTCAGGGAGATGACGGGGTGGACCAACCCCTATTTCGAGCTCGAGTCTTTCCGGGTGATGGCGGAGCGGCGCAGCGACGAGACCATCTATTCCGAGGCGACCGTGAAAGTCGTCGTCGGGGGAGAGCGGCGGGTCAGCATCGGTGAGGGGGTGGGGCCGGTGCACGCCCTCGACATGGCGTTGCGTGGCGCCCTCCGAGACGACTACCCGGGTGTGGCCGATCTGCGGCTCACCGATTACAGGGTCAGGGTGCTCGACTCGACGGAAGGGACCTCTGCCCGGGTCAGGGTCCTCATCGAGACCTCCGACCCTGAGACGTCGTGGGGCACCATCGGGGTCCACGAGAACGTGATGGAGGCCTCCTGGGAGGCTCTGACCGACGGCATCGTCGTGGGACTGCTCCGCCAGGATCGACGTTAGGCTGCCACGTCCTGGAGGGAGGTCTGCGAGTTTGGTGTTCCATCGCGTCATAACCGATAACCCGCCCAACACCGGTGTCCGGGTCGAGGGTCTCACCGGCGAGTCGCTGAATCAGCAGCAGATGTATGTCCGCTCCAACCTGCCCACACCGTTATCGGCCCCGGCAGGTTTCGAGCTGGTGGTCCCGGGTCGGAGGAGACGCACGATCACCCCCGAGCAGTTCAAGCCGTTCCAGCAGGTGACCCGGGACATCGTCCTCGAATGCGCCGGGAACGGCAGGGCACTCATGGAGCCGGTCCCGGAGGGGACCGCCTGGGAGCTCGACGGTGTATCTCCGATAACGATCAGCGGTTACCGGCTCAACGAGGTGGTCGGGCCCCTGCCCGAAGAGGTCGTGGAGCTGGTCTTCACGGGGGCGGACTTCGGCACCGTCCCGACCGGGAAGCGAGTGCCCTACCAGTTCTCCATCAGCCGGGAAATGGCCGAGTCGACCGTGCCCGTCCTCGTCACCCACATCGGGGGCGAGCCGCTGACGCTCCTCCACGGGGCCCCGATACGGCTGGTCGTCCCGGGTCACTACGCGATGAAGTCGGTCAAGTGGCTGATCAAGTTGGAGGCGGTCACCACGCCGTTTCGCGGCTACTTCGTCGAGCAGTACCGGTATCTCCGCGACGACGACGAGCCCGAATACGCGCCGGTGGGGGCGATGGCGGTGCGTTCGGTCATCGCCGCCCCCTTCCAAGGAGAGACCATCTCCGGGGGGATCCTCGAGGTGAAGGGCTCGGCCTGGTCGGGTGTCGCCGAGGTGGCGAGGGTCGACGTCTCCGTCGACGGTGGCGACACATGGGGGGAGGCGGAGTTGTCGCGCCGGGAGACCGGAGGCCGGTGGGCCCCGGTGCGTTGGGCCTTCCGGGCCGAGCCAGAACCAGGCCCGCTGTCGATCATGGCGCGCGCCATCGACACCGAGGGCGCCACCCAGCCACTCCAGCCCCGCTGGAACGCCCGCGGCTACGCCAACAACGTGGTCCAACGGGTCGACGTGACCGTGGCGGGCTAGAACTTTCCTCAGGAAGTACGACCCGTATCCGGGTCGTACTTCCTCGAGAAATGTGGGTCTGTGCGCCTCGAGAAATTCTCGAGGCGCACAGACCCACATACGGGTCCCACTTCCTGAGGAAAGTTCAGAACCGGGACCGGGCCGCGGCCATGAGGACGGCGGCTACCCCGGCGACCACGGCGGCTCCCAGCCAGGCGATGCCGTAGGAGTAGGTCTGGGCGGCCACACCGAACAGGAGAGGGCCGGAGGCGTTTCCGACGCCGAGACCGAAGGTGCCGATGCCCGCCACCGTCCCGGGGCGGTCCGGGTTGGTCTTGACGAGAGAGAGGAAGAAGATCCCCGTCCAGGCCCAGCCGCCACCGAACGCCCCGATGGTCCCGAGCACCAGCAACCACGTGTTGCCGGTTCCGCCAAGGGCCATGGTCACGGCCCCGACCGCCAGCATCACTGCGATCAGCTTGAACTGCGGCCCTCCGGACCGGTCGGCCAGGACACCGGAGCCGACCCGGGCGATGATCCCGGCGACGCTGCCGACGGCGAGGAGGATCCCGGCGTTGGCGGGGCTCAACCCCATCGAGACCGCGCTGTCGGTGAGGAAGATGCCCACTCCGCTCGCGGCCGCGGTACCAAAAGCTGCGGCGACGGCAGCGAGCAGCAGGGCGCCGCGATTGGGCGGGGGTTTGTCGCCAGGCCCGGGGCTCGCCGGAGGGCGGGGTGCTCGACGTCGGGCACTCTCGAGGCCGGGAAGCATCACCATCACCACGGCGAAGGGGACCAGCCCGATGGCGAAGGCCCAGCGCCATCCGACGGTGAGGGCGATGACGGGCACCGCGATACCGGCAGCCAGGGTCGCCGCGGGGATCGACGCCTCCTTGATCCCGAAGGCGAGGCCCTGGCGGCCGTGGGGGATCGCCTGGTTGACCAGTATGGCGAGCCCGGGGTCGGTGATGGCGATGCCCACTCCGGCGAGGCAGAGGAAACCGACCATGGTTCCCCATCCGGTGGTGAGGAGACCCAACCCGACCAGGGAGAGGGCGCCGAGGGATATCCCCAGGTAGACCGATGTCTTCGGTCCGACACGGTCGGCGAGTCGACCCCCAAACGGTGCGCTGAGGGCGCCGACGACGAAACCCACGGTCACTCCGGCTCCCAGCGCCGCCTCGCTGAAAGCGAACTCCTCTTTGATCTGGACGGCGAGCCCGCCCACCAGGAACAGGGGGAGGGCAGCCAGCACCAGAGCACTGGCCACGACCACCATCCCGGACCATGTGCTCCGGCGACCGGTGGTCTCTGTCGTCGGTTGGCTCTCTGTCAAGCCGACACCGTATCGTCTCCAGATGCATCTGGACGAAGCCGACCGGGCCTGTCTCGCTGGCGAATCCGGCCCCGCGGTGGCGATGGCGATGGAGCTGGTGGTGGCCGCGGGACGGGCGATGGGAGCCGACTCCCTCCTCGACATCCGCTCAGCCCATGTCGACAGCTGTCTCTATCACGGGCTCGCCAGCCTCGACTTCGCCGAGAGGCTCGCCGCAGCCGGAGCTCGCGTGGTCGTCCCCACCACCCTCAACGTGGCGTCGCTCGACCTGTTGCACCCCGACCTCTTCCGTGGTGACGCCCTGATGGCACGTCGGGCCCGGGCGTTGATGGAAGCCTATGTGGAGATGGGCTGCGAACCCAGCTGGACATGCGCCCCGTATCAACTCGCCAACCGACCCGGGTTGGGAGACCAGATCGCCTGGGGCGAGTCCAACGCCATCGTCTTCGCCAACTCGGTTCTCGGAGCCCGCACCAACCGGTACGGGGACTTCCTCGACATCTGCTGCGCTCTCACCGGGCGGGCACCCGCCTCGGGATTGCACACCGACGAGGGCCGCCGCGCCACCCTCCAGGTCGATGTCGACGCTCCCGACTCCTGGCGTGACAACGACCTCTTCTACGTCGCCCTCGGCCACGTCCTCGGTCGGCGGGTCGGTACCCGGGTCGCGGTCCTCACCGGGCTGGACCAGCGCGCCGACGAGGATCGTCTCAAGTCGCTGGGAGCGGCCGCCGCCTCCTCCGGTGCGGTGGGGATGTTCCATGTCGCCGGGGTGACACCCGAGGCGGCCACATTGGATGAGGCCTGCGGAGGGCTCCCTCCTGATCTCGTGGCCATCGGGGCCGATGACCTTCGCCGGGCCGTCTCCGAGTTGTCGACGACGTCTTCGAGCACCCTCGGCGCGGTCAGTGTCGGAACCCCCCACGCCTCGATCCGGGAGATGTCCGCACTCGCCGGTCTGGTGTCGGGGCGCAAGACGGTGGTTCCGTTCTACGTCAACACCGGACGCAACATCCTGGCTGCTGCCGATGCGGCCGGGCACCTCGGGGCAATCGAAGCATTCGGGGCGACCATCGTCACCGACACCTGCACCTACGTGACCGCGATGATGGGACAGCCACAGGGAGTCGTTATGACCAACTCGGGCAAGTGGGCCCACTACGCCCCCGGAAACCTCGGCGTGGAGGTGGTTCTCGCGGGTCTGAAAGACTGTGTCGAGTCGGCGACCACGGGCCGGGTCCAGGTCGAGGGTTTGGCCTGATGGAGGTCCTGGTCGGCGGGGAGGCCGTGGGAGAGGCGGTCTCGTTGTCGGAGCCCCTCTCCTTCTGGGGCGGGTACGACCCGGAGACGGGGCGGATCATCGACGCCAGCCATCCCCAGTGTGGAGAGTCGTTGCAGGGAAAGGTGGTCTCGGTCGCCCATGGGAGGGGCTCGAGCTCGTCGTCCGCGGTCCTGGCGGAGGCGCTCCGGCTGGGAACCGGTCCGGCGGCACTGGTCCTCGGCGAACCGGATCAGATCCTCGTCGTCGGCTCGCTGGTGGCCAGGATGCTCTACGACGTGAGCTGTCCCGTCGTGGTGGGTGAGGTGGCCGGCCCCGGTGTGTGGCGAGTCTCGGAACGGGGTATCGAGCCGATCGTCTGACCTTGGCGAGCCAAGTGGCGAAGACCGTCGTACGATGAGCGACGGTGCTGCCGATCCGCGACGTCAACCCGACCCGCATCACCCCATGGGTCACGTTTGTCCTCGTCGCCGCTTGCGTTCTCGTGTTCTTCGGTGTCCAGACCCAGGACACCGAACGCGACCAGATCGAGTTCCTCTACCGTCGGGCGGCTATCGCCTGCGAAGTCCTCAACGGGGAGCCGTTGAGCGCCGTCGAGATCTCCGAACAAGTCTGCCAACCCGGGTCGGGCGCCCCGGTCTTCGTCGAGAAGGAGCCCTGGACAGCGGTGTTCGTCTCGATGTTCCTGCACGGGAACCTCCTCCATCTCCTCTTCAACATGTGGTCGCTGTGGATCTTCGGCAACAACGTCGAGGAGGCGTTCGGGCACTTCCGCTATCTGCTGCTCTATCTGGTGGGCGGTGTCGTCGCCACCCTGGCCTTCGTCGCGGTCAACCCCGACTCGACGGTCCCCCTGGTGGGCGCGTCGGGTGCGATTGCCGCCGCGCTCGGTGCATACGCTGTGCTGTTCCCCGGTCACCGCATCCTCACTTTCGTCGGTTGGTTCCTGGTTCCCCTGCCCGCCATCGTCTTCCTCGCCTTCTGGTTCTTCGGGCAGTTCGGTTTGGGGGGAACGGGCACCGCCTGGGAGGCACACGTCGGCGGGTTCGTGTTCGGCGTGGTCATCGCCCTCCTGTTCCGGCGGTCGCTGATGCGCCGGGTGGTGATGGCGAGGTGAGTTCGACCTAGTTTGGGGTCCATGACTATCGACATCGGACGATTCGGAATCTGGCAGCGAGCCCCCCAGACCACACCCGAGATGGCACAGGAGGGGGAAGGGCTCGGGTTCGGCGCCCTTTGGGTCGGTGGTTCCCCGCCCGGTGACCTCGCCGACATCGAGAGACTGCTCGACGCCACCGAGACGATCGCCGTGGCCACCGGCATCGTCAAAGTGTGGCGCGACGACGCCGAGACCGTCGCCGCCTCATACCACCGGATCGCACAGCGCCATCCCGGGAGGTTCCTGCTCGGGGTCGGCATCGGGCATCCGGAGGCCACTTCGGAGTACCGCAAGCCCCTGGAGACGGTGATCTCCTATCTCGATGCCCTCGACGCCGCCGGGGTACCCGCCGAACACGTCGTCGTCGCCGCGCTGGGACCGAAGGCGCTGAGGATTTCCGGGGAGCGCACCGCGGGCACCCATCCCTACCTGACCACACCCCGTCACACCGCAATGGCTCGTGAGGTCCTCGGCGCTGGGCCGCTGCTGGCACCGGAACAGACCGTCGTGGTGGGACTGGATGTGGACGAGGGGAACCGGATCGCACGCGAGTTCGTGGCCCGGTACCTGCGGCTGGTCAACTACCGCAACAGCCTGCTTCGTGAGGGATGGGAGGAATCGGACCTCGCCGACGGGGGCAGCGACCGTCTGCTCGCGGAGTTGGTCCTCATCGGGAGCGCCGAGGAGGTCGCCGAGGGGGTCCGCGCCCACATCGACGCCGGCGCCGACCACGTCTGCATCCAGGACCTGGGACCCGACCCGGCCTCCGCTTTCCGCGCCGTGGCGGCGGAACTGCTCTAGATCGACGGAATCCTCAGGAACTGGGACCCGTATACGGGTCCCAGTTCCTCTAGAAAAGTGGGTCTGTCCGCCTCGAGAATTTCTCGAGGCGGACAGACCCACATCCGGGTCGTACTTCCTGAGGAAAACAGAGCCACGCGGTGGGGGCTCGTTCGGATAGATTGGGGCCATGGGCTTCATACTCAGCTTCCTCGCCACCGCGGCTTCGCTCTGGGTGGCGGTGTGGGTCGTCGACGGGTTCGAGTTCAGCGGCGAGTGGTGGCAGTTCCTGATCGTCGCCGCGATCATGGGTCTCGCCAATGCCGTGGTGAAACCCATCCTCAAGCTGTTCAGCCTTCCCCTGATCCTGCTGACCCTCGGCCTCTTCCTCCTCGTCGTGAACGCCCTCGTGCTCTCCCTGGTGGTCTGGCTCTCCGGAGTCTTCGAACTGGGTCTCACCTCGGAGGGATTCTTCTGGGAGACGTTCCTGGCCGCGATAGTGGTCGCCATCGTCGGCTGGATCATCGGAGCCGTCCTCCCCGACGACTAGCGATGCCCTCCTGACGAAGACGCCGCACCGTGGGGGTGACGTTCACCCGACGACTGGTTGGCTACGGGGGAGACGGGCGATGCCACCCAGGATCACACCGATCACCGGGAGACTGAGCACCAACCCGTTGAGGCCCTGCTCGTCGGCGATGCCGATTGCGGCGAGAAAGCCAAGGCCGGCACAGATGAGGGTGACAGCCAGGACCGGTCGCCACCAGGGCGGCGCCGGTCTGGAATCGTGCTCGGGGCGCTCGAACCGGCCGAATATCGCCATCAAGACGAGTGTCGGGACGATCAATACCGCGAACCAGACCGGTCGAGTCGACCACCACTCCCCGGAGAGCGGCTCGATCCCGAAGCCGAACCCACCCGTGATCAGGCCGAGACCGATGACGATCACCATCGCGGTGAGATGCCAGAGGTAGAGGGTCATGATCCGACCGCTGACAACCACCACAGCCGTCCAAGCCCCCAGCCGACGCATCCATCTCTCCAGAGCCGGCTCCAGGACGAGGATCAGCCCGGACTGAAACAGACCGAGGAAGGTGAGTGTCACCCGTGGCGGGTAGGAGTTGGTGATCTGGGCCGTGTCGAGACCCACCATCGCCACCGGGTACGGGCCAAACCGGACCAGGGCGAGTGTCGCCAGGAGACCGACGAGGAGCAGCCCGAGCCTGCGACCGGTCGAGGCGAGACGACCGTCGACCCATGCGTATCCGAGTTGGTGAACCGTGGCCCACACGAACACGTAGTTGAGGAACCCCGCGGGCACCACTCCGGCACCGATCGAGAGGAGGTCGGCCACACCACCGAGGGCGATGCCGACGAAGATCGACCACCACCCGAACCGCTCCCACACCATGAGCGCCACCGGCGCGAGGGTGACGATCACCACGTACGCGGCCAGGAACCAGGTCGGCACCAGGGCCACCCGGGAGGCGAGCTGGAGGATCTCCCAGTCGAGACCCAGTCGCAGCCCGATCCAGCCGCCGATCGTCCAGACCAACAGCAAAGGGACCACCGGGATAGCGAGACGTCGCAAGCGAGCGCGCAGCCACGAACCGTAAGACTCGTGGCGGCGACGGGCCGACCGCCACGACAAAGCGTTGGAATAGCCCCCCACGAAGAAGAACAGCGGCATGACCTGGAAGAGCCAGGTCAGCGGGTGGGTCCATTCGGCGAGCTCGAGAAGGTGGCCGGGGACGATTTCGCCGTCCTGGAATGTGATCGCTGCCATCAGCCAATGGCCGAACACGACGACCAGGATCGAGAAGACGCGGATGAGATCGACGACGCGGTTGCGTGAAGAGGGAGTCCCCTCCGCCATCTCCCGGGCGCGTGCGATGAAGCTGATGTGGGGATTCTGGCACCGACGCCGACCCGGTGAGCGTAGGCTGCCCGATCCCCATGATCCTGGCGCTACGAATCCTCCATGTCGCCATCGCCGCCGCCTGGTTCGGCCACAAGCTCCTGATCCCCGCCGACATTCGCGAGTCGGTCCACGCCACCAGGGAGGACGGAGACGTGTTGTTGGCGAGACTGAAGCGGGCGGAGCGCTTCGGGATCCTCACCGGTTTTGGGACCCTCCTGTCCGGTGCCGCTTTGATCTGGGCGGTCGGTGTCTCCACGGTCAGTCTTTGGATCTGGGTCGGGTTGGGTCTGGTCGTCCTCGCCATCGGCATCGGCGTCACCGTTGCCCGCCCGGCATCGAAGCGGCTCCATGAGGCGGTCCGAAATGAGGATCGGGTCGAGGCGACCGTCGCCGGGCGTCAGTTGGGCAGGGCGCTGGGTCTGGAGAGCCTGATCTGGGTCGGGGCCCTCGTCACGATGATGGTCTAGGGCCCGGCGTGTAATCCGTCGGCACCAACACCCGGGCCACTCCAGGAGATATCCCAATTCGGTCCGGCCGTGGGGTGGGTTTGGGCGTGATACGCGCCGTGGAGAACAAAGATCACGGAGCCGTCTCCAGGGGACGCAACCCGGTGAGGAAGACAGCCGGATCCTCCCCGGAGTCGATGGCGTCGATGAGGGCGGAGCCGACCACGACCCCGTCGACATGACCCGACAAGAGCTCCACCTGGGTGCGCTCTCTCACCCCGAAACCGGCTAGGACGGGAAGGGCCGAGACAGCCTTGACCCGGTCGAGATAGGAGAGCACACCGGAGTCGAAGCTGGTCGTGTTGCCGGTGGTCCCCTTGGTGGTGACCGCGTAGACGAACCCTCTGCTGGCGCCGGCCAACTTGCGAAGCCGCTCCGTCGGCGTGGTCGGGGAGACCAGTTGCACGAGCCCGAGGCCCTCCTCCCCCAGGGAGGCGCTGAGCTCGGCACTCTCCTCGAGAGGCAGGTCGGGGACGATGAGACCCGCGGTTCCGCTCACACCCATGCGGGCGACGAGACGGTCGAGCCCGTAGGCGAGGAACGGGTTGTAGTACCCCATGAGGAGGTGGGGGGCATCGAGATCGATCGCCTCCAGGGTGTCGAACACGTAGTCGAGGTTCACCCCCCGGGTCAGCGCCTCGTGACTCGCTCGCTGGATGGTCTGGCCGTCGGCCATCGGGTCGGTGAAAGGCACACCGACCTCGACGACGTCCGCGGCCATGGCGACCTCCTCCATGAGCCCGGGGAAGCGCTCCAGGTCCGGGTATCCGGCGGTGAGATAGGCACAGACCGCCTGACCGCCACTTTTCTCGATCGCCCAGCTGACCAGGTCGACTCGGTCAGCCATCGGATGCCTCCCTGATGATGGCGAGGTCTTTGTCGCCCCGACCCGAGACACAGACTGCGATGGACGAGCCGGGATGATCTGCGGCCCACCGTCGCGCTCCCACCAGGGCGTGGGCCGACTCCAACGCCGGGATGATCCCCTCGGCCATCGCGCACTCGCGTAATGCGGCCAGAGCCTCGGTGTCACTCGCCGCCACGTATGACGCCCTACCCGAATCGCGAAGCATGGCGTGCTCGGGGCCGACCCCCGGGTAGTCGAGCCCGGGCGCGATGGAGTGGGTCTCGTGCACCTGGCCATATGAGTCCTGGAGCAGCGGAGTCATGGCACCGTGGAGGACACCCACGGAGTCCGAGCCGAGGGTTGCGCTGTGGGAGGTGCCGTCCCCACCCGCTTCGACACCCAGCAGCGCCACCGAATCGTCGTCGAGGAAACCCCGGAACATCCCGATGGCATTGGAGCCTCCCCCGACACACGCAATTGCCACGTCGGGGAGGGCCCCCGTGGTCTCCAGCATCTGGGCACGGGTCTCGGTGCCGATGACCGACTGGAGCCAGGCGACGAGAGCGGGATAGGGGTGGGGGCCGACGGCGGAGCCCAGGAGGTAATACGTGTCGTCGGGGTCCGCCACCCAGTCCCGCATCGCCTCGTCGATGGCGCTCTGGAGGGTTTGCCCGCCCTTTTCGACCGGCACGACCCTGGCCCCGAGCAAGGTCATCCGCTCCACGTTGGTCGCCTGGCGGACCACGTCGACGGCTCCCATGTACACCGTGCAGGGGAGACCCACCCGGGCGGCGGCGGCAGCGGCGGCCACTCCGTGCTGGCCGGCCCCGGTCTCGGCCACGATCCGGCTCGCACCGAGACTCTTCGCCAGCAGCGCCTGGCCGATGGCGTTGTTGATCTTGTGGGCGCCGGTGTGGCACAGATCCTCCCGCTTAAGGAAGACCCGGGCACCCCAGAGACGGCTCAGTCCGCGAGCGGGCGTGAGCGGAGTGGGTCGGCCCACGAAGTCGACCTGTTCGTGGGCCAGGTCGGCGAGGAACTCCTCATCTTCGAGGACCGCGCGCACTGCCTGCTCCAGTGCGACCAGGGCGGTCATCAGGGTCTCGGGGACATATCGACCCCCGTATGCCCCGTAACGCCCGTCGGCCGGCACCTGTGCCGCCGTTCTCGTCGTGATCGTCATGTCACCACCAACCTCTCCTGGGCCGCGCGGGCCGTGGCCACGAAGTCTCGAATCAAGGACGGGTCCTTCGACCCCGGCGAGGTCTCGACCCCGCTGCTGACGTCCACCCCGAAGGGTCTCACCGTGGCGATAGCCCCGGCGACGTTGGCCGGTCCCAGCCCGCCAGCCAACACCATCTCGCCATGGCGAGCCATGGCTGCGGCCCGCCCCACGTCGACGGTCCGCCCGACACCACTCTCCGGCCCCTCGTAGAGGAACAGACCCCCTCGGGGGGCGGAGTCATCGGTCTCCCGGTACACCGGGAGCGCCCTGAGCCCCCCGAAGGATCCCATCGCCCCGTGGTCCGCCTGGATGACGTCAGGGGTGAACTGGCTGAGCACGGTCTCGACGTCGGAGAGCGCGGGGCGGCGAAACACCGCAACACTCAGGACGTCCGGCGGCAACGTGGCCGCGATGGCGGCGGCCCGCGCCGGGGCGACCCGTCGGACCGAGTCCGCGAAGACGAAGCCGACGGCGTCGGCGCCGGCGTCGACGGCAGCCTCCGCTCCCTCGTGGTCGGCGATCCCGCAGATCTTCACGAAGAGGCTCATCGACCGGATCCGGCCGTAGCGGTCCGGCCGGCCGCGAGGAGTCGGCGCAACGCGGCTTCCGGGTCGGGGCTCGACACGAGAGACGACCCGACCAGAGCTGCCCGATAGCCCTGGTCGACGATCTCGGCCACGTCCTCGGGGGTAACGATTCCGCTCTCCGCGATCGCGGGGAGATGGTCGGGCAGACGTGGGGCCAGCTGAGCGAACCGTCCCGTGTCGACCTCCAGCGTGGCCAGGTCGCGACAATTGACCCCCACCAACACGTCGCGGTCGAAGACACGGACGGCGTTGGCCAGGTCAGTGGTGTCGAACACCTCGACGACGGCGAACATCCCGAGCTCGATGGCGAGATCGGTCATCTCGGCGAGGAGGGCGCCGGGGAGCATGCGGGCTATGAGCAGGACACCGGAGGCTCCCCGAGCTCGGGCTTCGAGCACCTGGATCGGATCGACGAGGAAGTCTTTGCGCATGACCGGCACTGCCACGGCGGCGGCAACCGACTCCAGGTGCCGCAACGACCCGGCGAACCGGCTCTCCTCGGTGAGGACTGAGATCGCAGACGCTCCACCCGCCTCGAAAGCACGGGCGAGGCCGACCACCTCGTCGTCACCCGGCGCACCCGGGACCAGCGCCCCCTCCGAAGGGCTGACCAGCTTGGTTTCGCAAATGATGTCGAACCCCTCCGATGACAGAATCAGCGGGATCGGATCGGCAAGCCGGGCCACGCTCTCCTGGAGTTGGTCGGGACCTGGTTGCGCTCCGGCGGCCCGGGCCCGCCGGAGACTGGTTTGCTTCATCTCGGTCAGGAACTCAGACACCGACCGGCTCCTGTTCCGCCATGGCGGCGAGGTTGGAGAGGAGATCGATGGCGTGACCCTCCTCCAACGCGTTCTCGGCTCGCTCCCGGGCCTGCTCACGATGGACCCCGGTCACCCTCATTGCCAGGGTCGCCCCGAGGACAAGAGCGTCGCGGTGCGCACCTCGCTCCCCTTCGAAGACTCTCCTGATGGCTGCGGCGTTCACCGCCGGCTCGCCGCCGAGCAATGCTTCGGGAGGGCACCTGGGAATGCCGAGTTCCGCCGGATCTTCCTCGGTCTCGAGGATTCGCCCCGGCTCGACCTCGAGGAGGAGGTAGGGGCCGACGGGGGTGGGCTCGTCCCATCCAGGTTCGCCATGGACGACGAAGGCCCGGGCGATGTCCATCCCGGACAGGGTCTCGGCCATCATTCGGGCCATCTCCGGGGAGAACGCACCCACGACCAGGTGTGGCGCCCGGGCGGGGTTGGCCAACGGGCCGACCAGGTTGAAGATCGTGCGTGCTCCCATCGCCTGACGCACCGGCGCCACCGACTTCATCGCCGGATGGAACCCGGGAGCGAACAGGTAGGTGAACCCGGTGGCAGAGAACACGTGTCCGGCGCGGGTCGCGTCCCAGGGGACGTCGAGACCGAGAGCAGCGAGGACATCGAAGCTGCCGCTGCGGCTGGACACGGACCGGTTCCCGTGTTTGACCACCCGGGCTCCCGCCGCCGCCGCCAACAGCGCAGCCCCTGTGGAGAGGTTGAGGCTGCCCGACGCGTCGCCCCCGGTTCCGACGACGTCGACCGCGTCGGAGACGTCGTCGATCGCGGGGCGAACGGCGAGATCCTGGAGACCACGGGCGAACACTCGCACCTCGGCGGCGGTCTCTCCCCGGGTCCGGAGTGCGGCCAGGGCGGCACCGGCCACCACCTGGTCGAGGTCTTCTGTGGTCAGGTACTGCACGAGCGCGGCCGCCTCGTCGTCACCGAGGACCTCACCGGCGAGGAGCTTCCCGAGTATCTCCTTCATGAGACCGCCCCCGCCATCTCGTCGCCGGCTCGCACCTTCGTCTCCAGGAAGTTGGCCAGAAGCCGGTCACCCTGAGGCGTGAGCACACTCTCGGGGTGGAACTGCACTCCGTCCACCGGCAGGACGCGGTGTCTTATGCCCATGATCTCACCGTCGGAGGTGTGGCTCGAGACGACCAGGTCGGCAGGCAGGGAGACCCGGGCCACGGCCAGCGAGTGGTAGCGACCGGCGACGAGCGGGTGGGGAAGACCGGCGAAGAGAGATCGACGGTCGTGGTAGACCTCGGAGGACTTGCCATGCATCAGCGACAGGGCGGGGTCGACCTCACCGCCGAACGCCACTGCGATGGCCTGATGGCCGAGACAGACACCGAGCACCGGCACCCGACCCGAGAAGTGGCGAATGATCTCAACCGAGACCCCGGCATCCTGGGGTCGTCCCGGCCCGGGTGAAACCACCAGGTGGGTGGGGTCGATCGCGTCGGCTTCCTCGACGGTCAACTCGTCGTTGCACACGACCGTGGCACGGGCCCCCATGGCGAGAAACGCCTGGACCAGGTTGTAGGTGAACGAGTCGTAGTTGTCGATCACCAGGACATGGCTCATAGACCCTCCTTGGCCAACTGCAACGCCGCCTCCAGGATGGCCCCTTTGGAGAGGACCTCGGCGTGCTCGGCAGCGGGATCGCTGTCGGCCACGATCCCGGCGCCGGCCTGGTAGCTGTATCCCCCGTCCTCGAACACCAGGGTTCGGATGGTGATCGCCTGGTCCATGGAGCCACCGTGGCCGAAATAGCCGATCGCCCCCGAGTAGAGACCCCGGGAGACGGGCTCCAGCTCGTCGATGATCTCCACTGCGCGCAGCTTCGGAGCGCCGGAGACGGTCCCGGCGGGAAAGGTGGCGGCGAATAGGTCGAAGGCGTCGAACTCGGGGCGAAGATCGGCTGTCACCCCGCTGACCATGTGCATGACATGGCTGTAGCGCTCGATGGTCTTGTAGGGATCGACCACCACCGTGCCGGGTGAGGCAGTGCGACCGACGTCGTTGCGGGCCAGGTCGACCAGCATCACGTGCTCGGCGGTCTCCTTGGGGTCGGTGAGCAGCTCTCGCTCGAGACGGCGGTCTTCGACTTCGTCGATTCCCCGTGGCCTGGTCCCGGCGATCGGTCGTAGCTCGGCCCTGCGCCCGTTGAGCCGGGCCAAAGCTTCCGGGGAGGACCCGACGACCTGTCGGTCCCCGGTGTCCACGAAGTACATGTAGGGCGAGGGGTTGAGGAGCCGCAATGCCCGGTAGGCAGAGAAAGGGTCGATGTCGGTCTCTCCTGCGAAACGAATCGATAGAACGAGTTGGTACACGTCGCCTGCCGCGATGTGACCCTTGACAGACTCGACCCCACCCATGAATTCGTCGCGGGTCATGCTCGGTCTGGCCGTCTGGAGCCTCGCCGGTGGTAGTGAGTGGTCGAGCGGGCCGCGCAATGCCGACTGAACGTCCGACCTGAGGTGGCGTCGCTCGTCTTCGGAGCCGGAGTGGAGGAGTGCCATCCGCCGGGTCAGGTGGTCGAAGACGAGAGTCGACTCGGTGGTGATGTACACCCCGTCGGGCCCGGTGCGCCCGTGTCGCGAGTCGGCGAGGCGGTATAACCGGCGCACCAGGTCGAAGGTGGCCACGCCGACCAGCCCGCCTTGGAACGGGGAGGCGTCGTCGACCGGGGCGCAGAGCGGGGCCGTCTCCAGGGCATGTCGCAGACCCGCCAGGAGATCGGGGCTCACTCTTGCGTCGTCGATGTAGACCCCGTCCTCTTCGACGACGACCCGCCGGGTGTCACCGAATCCGATGAACGAGTAGCGGCCGGTGTGGCCACCCTCGACACTCTCCAGCAGGTAACGGGGACGTAGCGATCTCAGACGCAGATAGGCCGACACGGGGGTGTCGAGGTCGGCCGGTATGTCGAATATCGATTCCATGATGTCCTTCCTCACCAGAGGTCGGAAGTCCGGGAATCGAAAAACCCACCTCGTGGCTGGAGGTGGGTCTGTGTCGGTCTATGGGATGAGCCGTGTGGTCGCCACCTCTATGGGGTCGACCACCACCACTGCCGGGTCAGAAACGTGACTCTGCTGCTCATTGCGAGGAAGTTGTACTAGCGATGACGGCGGGCGTCAATAGCTGGACCCAACCCCGCTCCCTTTCTGTCTGCTCAGGAGGCGTTGACGATGGGGGCCACCTTGGTGCCAAGGAGGTCGATGCTCGACAGGACCTTTTCGTGAGGCATCGTCCCGACACTGATGTGGAGCTCGAACCGGGTGATACCGAGGATCTGTTTCCAACGCAGGATCTTGGCCGCCACCGTCTCGACGTCGCCGAGCACGAGCGAGCCCTCCTCGGATCGCATCGAGTCGAACTGTCCTTTGGTCATCGGGCCCCAGCCCCGCTCCCGACCGAGGCGACTCATGGCGGCGGCATACGAGCTGTAGTACTCCTCGGCCGCCTTCTCGTTGCTGTCGGATATGTAGCCGTGGCCGTGAACCGACAACGGCACGTCCGCGGGGTCATACCCCGACTCCGTGAGTGTCTTCCGGTAGAGGTCTGCGAGCGGCGCGAATCGCTCGGGGCTCCCTCCGATGATGGCGAGGGCGACTTCCAGCCCGCGGGAAGCGGCGCGGACGATGGATTGGGGTGTTCCGCCCACGGCGACACGAATCGGGAGTTTGCGTTCGGAACGGGGGTATACGCCCTGGCCTCGTATCGGCGGTCGGAACCGACCCGACCACGTGACCGCCTCGCCGCTGTCCCTGAGCTGAACGAGAAGGTCTAGCTTCTCGGCGAACAGCTCGTTGTAGTCGTCGAGGTCGTAGCCGAAGAGAGGGAACGATTCGATGAACGAGCCACGACCCACGAGGAGCTCGGCCCGTCCCGACGAGATCAGGTCGAGGGTCGCGTACTGCTGGAACACTCGGACCGGGTCGTCGGTGCTCAGGATGGAGACCGCCGGGAAGAGCCTGATCCGAGAGGTTCGACCCGCCGCGGCCGCCAGCACGACCGCAGGGGCCGACGAGGCGAAGTCGGGGCGGTGGTGCTCACCCAGGCCGTAGACGTCGAGCCCTGACGACTCGGCGACATCGACTTCTTCCAGTACCTGACGGAGTCGCTCACCGTGACCGACCGGCGATCCCCCGCCGTGGGGAGCGATGGTCTCGGCGAAGCTCGTGATTCCCAGTTCCATACAACAAGACACAACGCGTATCAGGAGCCGGTCCTTCCCCTCTATCCAACAGACAAGCTCCTGGACTTCCCGGTGGGGGGCGGCCTTTCCGTCGACCTGGAAGGTCTACGGAAAGGCTTTCCGACAAGGGGGGAACACGACCCCGGGCTCGCAAGGGCCCGGGGTCCTTCTTGGTCACGGGCGACTCTCGAATCATGGGCAACGGAGAGGGGGGCCGCCCTCGGTGCGGCCCCCCTCACTCTGCCCGTCTGCTCGGTTCTCCCCACCCGATTCCTCCGGTGGCCCGGAACTCCCCCGTCGGGAGAAACTCGCCGAACATCAGCGCACTTGCGCTCCCCTCACGACCATCGCCCCGGAGCGACGGTCATCCGGATAGAGGGATGAGGTCGCACCCTGATACGAGAGTTCAGAGGAGGTCAGCCGCGACGAGGCTCGTCAGAGAACGACCCACTGGGTCTTGACGACTTCGCCGTCGGCGAAACGGAGGACCATTCCCATCGGACCGCGCACCACCCCCTCGGCGCTGAATCGCCCCGAGTCGTCGGACTCCGTCGTGAAACGGGCACCTGCAGTGTGAAGCTCGATCGTGTAGCGACCCGGAGGTGTGGTTGCGCCCATCAGTCGACCCGCGGTCTCGTCGAACTCGATGTCGATCATCCATCGCCCCGCCTGGAACGACAGCATCCGAATGACCGTGGTCGAGCGCACACCGGAGGGAACCTCTTCGTCGATCGAATCGAAACCGAGCTCGGCGAGCTCAGCGTCGATCTGTCGCCATGCGAAGGCTGCTTTGGCGAATTGGGCGACGTCGGAGGGCACAGGGTCGCTCTCGCTCAGTCCCTTGCGGAGACCGGCGAGCAGGTTCGACTCTTCCCTACTGATTTCGCTCATCGATGCTCACCTCCTGTCACTAAGAGGCCCCGGGTGCCGGGTTGATACGTGAGATCGCCCCCTTCAACTTCTCCAGACATCGCGCCCTGGTGGGACCGAGACTCCCGATGGGCCGCCCGGTCGCTGCGGAGATCTCCTCATAGGAGAGAGGAGGCTCGACGATCATCAGCCGCAACAGTTGCCGGCACATGTCGTCGAGGGTGTTGAACGCGGCAACGATCGAGCGATTCTCCTCTTCGGAGACCAGCAACTCGTCCAGGGTCGGGCTCTCGTCCTCCACGTCATATGCGAACTCCGTGGGCAAGTCCCGGTCACGCCCCTTGGCCACCCGCAGCGCCTCGCGGCGACAGGTAGTGGCAAGCCAGCCGGGGAGACGATCCGGGTCACGGATGTTGTCGATGTTCTCGATCAGCTTGAGCCAAACGGTTTGGCTTACGTCCTTGGCGGTGGCGTCGTCGAGACGGAGACCGCGCGCCACCGACCACACCATTTGCCCGAACCGGTCGACGAGGGCCTCCCAGGCGGCTTGCTCCCCGGTGGCCGCGAGCGTGAACAGTTCTCCGTGTGATGGGTCTTCGATGGTGTGATCGTAGAGGGTGGCCAGCCTCCTCATGCGCCCACACAGACGAAAGAGGCGGCAGCGACGAAGGCAGTGGCGTCGTCGAAGGTCTCGGCTTGTGTCTCGGCCAACGCCTGCGACGTGGAGACCCCGGAGGCCAAACGCCGGTGGAAACGGACCATCAGGTCCGACGTGGCCGGGGAGTCGGGCACCAACCCGATGCTGGCCACCACCGACCGCGTCCCCATGCTGAGCAGCGCCGAGGTCAAGCCGGCGAGCTCGAGACCGGCCCGCGTCTCGGTGTAACCGGAGTCGCAGGCGGAGAGCACCACCGTCGCCGGCGGTGGCTTCACCCGCTCGATGTCGTAGACATTGAGGTCGCCATCGCCGAGTCGGAGCGAGGAGAACATCGGGTTCTCGCTGTTGAAAGTGGCATGGGCGGCGATGTGGGCCAGGGACATCCCGCCCAAGGCCTCTTTCAGCCCTTCGACGGTGGACCCGGGGGGAAGCACGACGGAGTCGGGGTAGAGACCGGCAACCGCACTCACCTCGGACTCCGCCAACTCCAAATCCGGGCCTCCGGCGATCACGACCCCGTCTCCCCGCCATCCGGCACGATGGGACCGCCACCACATCTCCGCCGACGGGCTGACGGTCACCACCTTGTCCCCCAGGTTGGGGAGGACGGCCCAGGGAGCGGCCATCAGCCGCGGGGGCGGGACCAGGATGAGCTCTTCGCCGTCGAGTCTGATGTCCCCCAAGAGCAACCCACCCAAAGCCTCCAACTCACCGACGTCGAAGGCCCTCCCGAGACGGGCCGCCCTCCGCATGGCGAATCGGACATGTACCAGCTCGCGGACAGCCGGCTCCGCTTCGCCCATCTCCACCCGCCGCACCCGCCCGGAGGAGACGTGCACGCCCAGCAGCCGGCCGTCATGGATCGCGATCTCCAGGAGAGATCGGTCGCCGAGCGCCGTGACGAGCGCCCCCAGGTCGAATACGTGAGCTGACCTCCCTTCGGACCGTCTGAGCCGATGTGCGTTGCGGATCTCCTCCTGAAGCGCCCGTCTCTCGCGATGCAGTCGTGAATCCCCCTGTCTCTCCCGCAACCCGGCCTCGATCTGACGGAGACGCCCCAAGGCGTCCCCGATCTCGTCGTCGGGAACGACCACCGGTTGATGACGGAGGGCGCGAGCCCTGGTTCGTTCCATCCATCGCCAAATCCGCCTTGGGTTTCCCGAGCCCAGCGCCAGATCGAGCCCGATGTCCCCCAACTCGAAGCCGTGGCGCTCGATGCCCATGCGGAGGTCGGTGGCGCCCAGGGCACTCTGGTAGTCATCGATCAGCTGCAATCCGGACCGCGCCGCAGCATCGGCACGCCGCTTGTCGCCACGGAGCCGTCGCAGTCTCGCCGTCGCCACCAGGGCGTGGATCCTGAGCTCGACCGGCCCGGTGCCGATTCTCGACACCGGCTCCAGCCAGCTCACGGCCTCGTCGACATCGCCGACGTCGGTCGCGATCCTGGCAACGAGGAGACGGGCCTGGGCCGCCGCCACGAGCTGTCGTTGCGACTCGAGGGTGGTCGCCACGTCGGTCGCGCTGTCGAGGAGCTCTCGAGATGCTCCCTCGAGGTTGTACCTGGCCTCGATGACGATGCGTCTGGCCTCGACGGCGTCGAGGGGCCTCTCGTGCAGCTCGAACTGGGTCACGGCCTTCTCCGCCGTGGCCAAGGCATCCTGGAGCTCACCTGCCAACAGGGCGGCATTGGCGGCGACGAGAAGGGCATTGGCGAGATGCTCGGGATCTCCGTGAGCCCGGTGATGCTCGGCTATCGCATGGGCGAGCTCGTATGCCTCGTGGAAGAGACCGGCGCTGAGCAGCACATCGGACCGGGCCACGTGTTGGGGCACGGGAGACCCGGTGAGACGCATGTAGATCTCGTCAGATTCGAGCAGCAGACGCAAGGCCTCGGTGATGTCCCCGCGGTAGGAGGCGAGGAGACCGAGGCTGTGCTTGATCCCGCTGACTACCACCTCTTCGTTGCGTCCGACTGCGATGGCCAGTCCTTCCTCGAGGTCTTCGCGAGCCCGACGCAGATCGCCAAGGGCCAGCCGATAGAGCCCGCGGCCGCGCAAGGCGCCCAACACCATCTCGGGATCGTCTGCCTCCCTGAATGCGGGAAGCGCCGCATCCAACGCCTCGATGGCACGCGAGAACTCTCGCTTCATCCCCCATATCACTCCCCTCTGATAGGAGAGCCGGGCCTGGAGATACGGCGTGGTAGCCAGGTCGACGGCACCATCGAGGCGAGCCATTGCCTCCGAAGAACGACCGAGAATGAGCAGGGGCCCCACCATGGTGACGATCGCCAGGAGTTGTTGCGCCCCGTCGTCGGCCTCCCTCGCGATCGCCAATGCTCGTTCGGCCAGGTCGAGTGCGTTCTGAAAGTCACCCAGGACACGATTGGCGACGCTCCGGGCTCGATGGAGGGTGGCCCGCTCTGCGGCGGAGAGTGCGGGCTCATCGCCGTCTAGCGACCCGGCCAACTCCAGGGCTCGATGGGGATCGGAGGTGGCGAGTTGGAAAACCTGATGCACAGTCGGCTTCACGTCACTTCACCCATGACAGTGTTCCGTATACTCGCACGCCGGGGTGACGCGCCCCAGAGGACGGTTACAAGGAGGGGACATGAGCCAGAAAGACGATGGGGGGCACGGGCGCAAAGTCCTTCCCGGTCTCTTGGCGATCAGCATCGACACCAGAGACCCCGACGAGCGACGGAGGGGTCTGGAGCGGGTGGCTGAGGTGGGACGGGGGCGGCGCGCCAACCGGGCAGACCTCCAGGAGCATCTGCGTGAGCCGGCCGAAACAGACGTGATCGACCGGGTGAGCCGGTTCGTGGATTTCGCCGTCGTCGACGATCCGGTGCAGGCGGCGCGAGAGGTGATGGAAGCCGATGCCCGGGTGACCGCCTCCCCGGTGCACCAACTCGGCTTCCACTGGCACCAACCCTTCTCGGCGACGACGCCGGACCGAGTGGAGGACGTGGTGTTCCCCGCCCTCCCTGCCGGGGACCGCCACCGCGTGATCGCCGTGGTCGACACGGGAGTGGTGAGACCCGAATCCTTGCCGCCATGGATGAGCTCCAGCATCGTCCACGGCGTCGAGGATGTGGAGGAACTCCATGACGACGAGGTCAGTCATGGCACATTCGTCGCCAGCCTCCTCCGTCAGGTCGCCCCCTCACATGCGGTTTCCATCGCCGCGGCCGGAATCTTCGATCAGGAGAACGAGCACGAGGCCGACCACCCTCTGCCCGGTCCGACCACGGAGTTGCATGTCGCCGGGGCCATTGACCGTCTCATCGAGCGTCACAAGGGGCTATGTGCCGTCGAAGCGCTCAATCTCTCGATCGGGGGGTCCACCGAGGCCGATCTGGTGATGGTGACCCTGCAGCAGGCCATCGCCAGATGGCGCGACGTGTTCCCCAAGACTCCGGTCTTCGCCGCGGCAGGTAACACCCCCGCGGCGGAGAGGATCTACCCCGCAGGGTTCCGATACGTTCGCGGGGTGGCTGCAGCCGACGGCGACGGCAAACAGGTCGTCTGGGACCGGGATGACTCCGCGGTCGAGCCGCCAACACGCGACTGGGTGGACGATGTGGGGCCGGGATCGGACCTCATCGGTGTCGGGGGCAGTGATTCCGACGACGCCATCAAATGGAGCGGATCGTCCTTCGCCGCCGCCGTGGCCACCGCCTCCTACGTGAATGGCGGACCGGTCGAAGTCGTTGGTGGTGTCGCCTATTGGCCCAATCGAGCCATGAGCTACGGCGACGTCCCCGGGCTGCAGTTTGGCTGACCCAATGGAGATGCACCCCGGGAACACCGGGGTGCATCTCCGTTGCCTGTGGCCACGAGGTCGCTGGCTCACGGCCACGGGAGGATCAACTCGGCTCCTCTCCCCGTTCCTCACCGATGAAGAGGCCAGATGGGTCCTTCTGATACGACGACAGTGATACGACGAGAGGAAGCCACGATCATGCCGGAGGTCCCCCCGGCTAGGATGCCGCATCTCCCCCCGAACCTGGTACAGACCAGGTGGGAAGGACCCATCATCGGGCGAATTCCGGGTGGATCCCGTGTAGGGCCGACCCTCCAGCCCGTCAGCTAACCCCAAGGCGAGCGAAGAAGGAGGTCGGGGTGGATGCGTTTGGTGCCGCCTCCCACGACGAGGTGCTCCAGCTGGTGGTGCAGATCGCCGTGCTGCTGGCTGTGGCCCGTCTCCTCGGAGGTCTCGCCCAGAAGATGGGCCAACCGTCGGTCGTCGGCGAGATCCTCGCCGGGGTTCTCCTTGGGCCGTCGCTCCTCTCCGGGGCGGTGCCGGCCTTGGGGGTGTGGATCGTTCCCCGAACCGAGGTCCAGGGATTCCTCATCGAGACTATCGCTCTGGTCGGCGTGATGACGCTGTTGATCGTCACCGGGCTGGAGACCGACCTCGGCCTGATCCGCCGCAAGTTCCGAACGGCGCTCGGGGTGGCGGTCGGAGGCCTCATCCTTCCCTTCGCAGCCGGCCTTGCCCTCGGCTACACGATACCGGCGGACCTGCTCGCCGACCCGACCCAACGAACGGTATTCATGTTGTTCCTCGCCACCGCGCTCTCCATTTCGGCGATACCCGTCCTGGCCAGGGTGTTGATGGACCTCGACCTCATGCGTCGAGACATCGGACAGACCCTCCTCGCCGCGGGGATGATCGACGACATCACCGGGTGGACCCTCCTAGGCGTGGTCACCGCCCTGGCCAGCGCCTCCGCGCTCACCGCGGGGACCGTCCTGGAGACGGTCGGGATGGTGGTCCTCTTTCTCGTCGCGACCGCCACGATCGGGACCTGGCTGGTGAACCGGGGACTCGGCTTCATCCAGGATCATTTCCGGAGCGAGGACCGTATGCTCAGCTTGGTCCTGGTGCTCGCATTCGCCTGGGGCGCCTTCAGCCAGGCCCTCCACCTCGAGCCGGTCCTGGGGGCGTTCGCCATAGGGATACTCTTCGGTCGATCGCCGCGTTTGCCTGCGGACACCATCAGGAAGCTCGAGGCGATCGCAGTCGCAGTCTTCGCCCCGATCTTCTTCGCCGTCGCCGGCCTGAAAGTCGACGTGACAGCAATCCTCGAGCCCAGGCTGCTGCTGGTCACTCTCGCCGTGATCACGGTGGCCACTTTCGGCAAGGTGGCGGGTGCGTATGCAGGTGCCCGGCTTCTCTCCGGCCAGGATCACTGGTCTGCCCTGGCCTATGGCTCCGGGCTCAACGCCCGCGGGGCCCTGGAGATCATCATCGCCACCATCGGTCTGTCACTTGGGATCCTGAGCCAAACGATGTTCTCGATCATCGTGGTCATGGCGGTCGTCACTTCGCTCATGGCACCGCTCGCCCTCCGCTACACCATCGCCAGGGTGCAACCAGGTTCCGAGGAGGAAGAGCGGATCAAGGTCGAGTCGGCGGTTCGCGCCTCGTTCCTCGGCGTTATACAGAGAGTCCTGGTGCCCGTGCGAACCCGGTCGGCGCCGGGACACACCAGGCATCTCCAGATCTCGATCCTCAACCGGCTGTCCGAGCTTCGAGGTCTCAGTGTCACATTGATCTCGGTGGTGCCGGCCGAGGAAAGAGCCGAGGCAGGTCGTCGTCTCGCCGCGCTGCAGGGCATGTTCGGGAAGACCGAGACGATCACCAAGGTGGTGGTGGCCGAAGACCCTGTCGAGGCGATCCTTAGAGAGGCTGCTCGCGACTACGACCTCATGGTTCTGGGGACGCCTTCGGCGGAGGGTGGCGAGGACAGTCTCTTCGGGCCGTTGATCGACGATCTGGTGAAGTTGTCACCGTGTCCAACCCTGCTCGTACGTGGCGTGGGGATGGCGGAGCAAATTCGCAGGGTCCTCGTTCCTACCAACGGCACCCGGGCCGCCCGCAGGGCGGCAGAGCTCGCCTTCGCCATCGCGGGCGGAGACACCGTGGTCGAGGGTCTCCACATCGTGACACCATCGCTGGTCGACGTCCGTGGCGACATGGCTATGGAGATAACCGCCGAGCTCGAAGCCGTCGGGGACGCATTGGGAAGAGCTCCCGAGACCACGATCCGCCGCGACGTCTCCGCCGAAGAAGGCATCCTGACATACATCGACGAGACTCGGCCGGACCTTCTGATCCTGGGTACCGAGGTCCGCGCCGGCACGACACGCCTCCATCTCGGTCCGCGTGTGGAACGTCTCGTGCGGGAGGCGACGTGCCCCGTGGTAGTGGTCAATAGCTGACCGGCCTGACGTCGCACTCCGATCACGCTGATACGTTGTAGCGACACCATTGGCACAGGAGGATCATGAAGTCCCACGAAGTCGCAATGCTCGGCACCGGTCTGATCGGTGACTTCTACACGATGGCCCTGCACGGGCAGCGCAACCGCGATCGGGTCGGCATCGTGTACTCCAGGAGCGCGGAGCGGGGCAAGGCGTTCAGCGAGCGGTGGGACATCCCCGAGCACACGACATCGTTGGAAGAGGCCATCAACCACGACGGCATCGACACCGTGATCGTCGGGCTGCCCAACTTCCTCCACGAGGAGGTCATCGCCGCAGCAGCCGAGGCGGGCAAAGCCATCCTGTGCACCAAGCCACTTGCCCGCACTCGCGAGGAGGCCAAGAGGATCCTCGAAAAGGTCGAATCCGCGGGAGTGTTCGCCGGCTACCTGGAGGACCTCTGCTACACGCCCAAGACACTCAAGGCGTTGCAGACGGTCAGATCCGGGGCAATCGGCGATGTCACCTGGGTGAGATCACGAGAGACCCATCCCGGTCCGCACAGTGCCTGGTTCTGGGACAAGACCAAAGCCGGCGGGGGGGCCATCGTCGACCTGGGCTGTCACTGCATCGAGATCATCAGGAACTTCGTCGGCAAGGGAAACCGTCCAGTGGAGGTGATGGCCTGGGCCGACACCCTCGTCCACCCCATCGAGGCCGAGGACAACGCAGTCGGGTTGATCCGCTTCGAGTCGGGTGCGCTGGGCCAGTTCGAAGTGTCGTGGACTTTCCGCGGCGGGATGGACCTGCGTGACGAGGTGGCAGGCACCGAGGGCACCATCTGGACTGACCACTTTCTCCGCACCGGCCTCGAGATATTCACCTCGGGTGGAGGAGACGGCTATGTGGCCGAAAAGCTGGAGTCGACCGAGGGTTGGCTGTTCCCGGTCGGCGACGAGGTGTCCGAATTGGGTTACGTCGACATGTTCACCGACATGTTCGACTCGATCGAGGAGGGTCGTGAGCCCATGGAGACCTTCTACGACGGCTATGTGGTCAACGCGATCATGGACGCGGCTTACGAGTCGGCGGAGTCAAGGCAATGGGTCCCTGTCGACATCGACTGGCGGGGCGGCACGACACCACGCATCGAGAAGAGGGCCGGCGTCCACGACGGGCACGCCATCGTCAAAGAGGAGATCCTCCCCGACGGCAGGAAGAAGCTGATGTTGTCCCACAAGGACACCGGGGAGGTCTTCGACCTGGTCACCCCGGCCTGAGGGATCGGCCTGGCCGAAGTAGGCCCTCCTATCAGTGGACGTATGGCTGGAGGACGTCCCGGGCGATGAGGAAGCCGCGCTTGACCAACTCGTCGGTCTCCTCGAAGTCGCGATCCTCGTGCTCGATGATGATCGGGCCGTCGTAGCCCACCCGGTGGAGGGCGGAGAAGACCGTCGCCCAGTCCACATGGCCGAGACCGGGGAGACGGGGGATCTGCCACCCGATCCCCGACGACAGGGTCCCGTTCTCGTGGAGCCCCTCGTAGTCGATCATCACATCTTTGGCCTGGAAGTGGTAGAAGCGCTCGCCGAACTCGTAGATGGCGCTCTCGATGTCGATCATCAGCCAGATCAGATGGGACGGGTCGAAGTTGAGCCCGATGGCCTCCCCGAACTCCTCGAACATTCGCCTCCAGATCTTCGGGTTGTAGGCGAGGTTGTGCCCGGAGGGCCACTCGTCGGCGGAGAAGATCATCGGGCAGTTCTCGATGGCGACCTTGACACCGGCATCCTCAGCGGCGGAGATGATCTCGGGCCAGACCCGGGTCGCCTTCTCCCAGTTCTCGTCCTGGGTGAGCGAGCGGTCGGCGCCGATGAAGGTGTTGACGACATCGACACCCAACTTCGGCGCCGCGGCGATCACCTTCATGAGATGGTCGATCACCATCCGGGCGTGCTCGTCGTCAGGGTGGAGCGGATTGGGGTAGTAGCCGAGGCCAGAGATCTCCAGGCCCTTGTCGTTCATCGAGGACACGATCTCCGATGCTTGGTCGTCGCTGATCCCATCGACGTCGATGTGGCTCGTCCCGGCGTAGCGACGGGTGTCACCGCTGGAGGCCGGCCAGCAGGCGATCTCGATGGTGGTGAACCCATTGTCGGCCGTCCATCGGGCGACCTCGTCCAGTGGCGTGGCGGGAAACGGTGCGGTCAGCAGTCCTAGCTTCATTGCGAGTCTCTCCTCATCTCTCGACTGTCGTCCATCTCTCCTCGGTGTCGCTGCGGGCGATCGCCTCGGTGACCAAAACCGCATCGTGCCCGTCGGCGAAGCCGGGGTAGGCATCGCGGGGCCCACCGTCGATGGCGCGGTACACCTGAGTGAAGAGAGCCCGGAAGGTGTCCGGGAACCCCTCGACGTGCCCACCCGGATAAGCCATGTTGCGACTCGCCTCGGGCGCCGAGTCGACCGGATCTCGATAGAGCACCTCGTTGGGACGGTCACGGTGCCCGATATGGAGCTGGTCGGGGTGCTGGGAGTACCAGGACAGCGAGGCCTCGCTGCCCGCGATCTCATAGCGGACCGAGTTCTTCTCTCCGGCCGAGACCTGCGAGATGGTCACCGCGCCTACGGCGCCTCCCTGGTACCGGAGGAGTATCCCGGCGGCGTCGTCGCTGGACATCTCCTCCTCGATGAGGTCTCCACTGGTGTCCGCCTTGGCGAACGACTCCACGGGCCCCCGGGGGTGTCGCCTCACCGGGACCAATGTGTGGAGATCTGCCATCACCTGGGTCACGTCGCGCCCGGAGATGAATCGGGTCAGGTCGAGCCAGTGAGACCCGATGTCGGCCACGGCACGGAGTCGGCCCGCCTCCTCGGGCTGGAGCCTCCAGTTCCAGTCGGTCTCTTTCAGCAGCCAGTCCTGGTGGTACGAACCGGTGATCAGCCTGGGCTCGCCGATGGCCCCGGAGGCGACGATGGCCATCGCCTGGTGATTGAGCGGGTAATGGCGGATGTTGAAACAGACCGCATTCACCAACCCGGCGCGTTCAGCCCGCGCCACCAGGTCGGTGGTGTCCGCTGAGGTCAATGCCAGTGGCTTCTCACACACCACGTGCTTGCCCGCGTCGAGGGCCGTGCGCACCTGGTCGGCGTGGGCGTGGTTGGGACTGGCGATGTGAATGACATCGATCTGGGGATCAGCGGCCAGTGCCTCGACACTCTCGAATACCTCGGGAAGCGCGGCAGCCGCGGCCTTCTCCCGGGCTCGCTCCGGCGTGGAGCCGACCACTCCGACCACTTCAACGCCGAGCCGACGCAATGCCTCGACATGGGCGACACCGATGAACCCGATCCCGACGACACCCGCCTTGACCTCGTTGGGACCCATGAATCTCCAATCAGCTCGCTTGCCTGGGCCGGAAGGTTGAGCAGTCGACCCTACCCGGGATGAAGTCGATCGAGACCGGAGACCGGGCCGCTGGACCTTAGCCGACAATGTTCAGCATCACGTCGGAAGACACGGCTCTTTTGCTCTTGACACCTACAAAAGCCTCTGGCATGGTGGACAAACCTTGCCCGGCATCCCCACTCAGCAGGATCCCGACACCGCAGGTGACCTGCTCCACCTGATCAGGAGTGGCCAGGCCCGGACCCGCGGCGAGATCGGACAGGTAACCGGTTTGGCCCGCTCCACCGTCTCGCAGCGAATCGATGCACTCAAAGCAGCCGGGCTGATCGTCGAATTAAGCGAAGCCGCACCGTCCACCGGAGGGAGACCTCCCTCACTGCTGGGCTTCAACGCCGATGCCGGTCTCGTCCTCGTCGCCGACCTCGGGGCCACCCATTCCCGGGTTGCCGTGTGCAATCTCCTCGCCGAACCGATAGCCGACTCCACCGCAGAGCTCGACATAGACCTGGGCCCGGCCGATGTGTTGGCGTTCGTGGAGAAGACGTTCGGAGAACTGCTCGACCGAATCGGGCGACCCGTCGACGACGTACGCGGTCTCGGCATCGGACTACCGGGCCCGGTCGACTTCGCCCGTGGGACAGCTGTCAACCCTCCGATCATGGCCGGGTGGCACCTCTTCCCGGTCGCCGACCACTTCCGCACCCTGTACGGGGTGCCGGTGCTGGTCGACAACGACGTGAACATCATGGCTCTCGGTGAGTACTGGGCCATGGAGCCGAAGGTCGAAGACTTCCTCTTCGTCAAGGTCGGCACCGGGATCGGCTCAGGCCTGATCCTCGGCGGGAGATTGCACCGCGGCGCCAAAGGAGCCGCCGGTGACCTGGGACATGTGCGCGCCACCTCCGACGACGCCGTGTGCCGATGTGGCAACAACGGATGTCTCGAGGCCACCGCCGGCGGTGGCGCCATCGCGGCCAGGCTACGAGACCGCGGTTTCGCCGCCGCCGACAGCCGCGACGTGGTCGAGTTGGTGGAGAACGGCAACCGCGAGGCGACGCGCGCGGTGCGGTCGGCGGGACGTCTCATCGGACAGGTGCTCGCCTCGACCGTCAACCTCCTCAACCCGGCTCTCATCATGATCGGCGGCGACATGGCCAAGGCCGGGCCCCAGCTGCTCGCCGGGATACGCGAGGTCGTCTATCAGCGCTCGACGACGCTCAGCACCACCGACCTCAACATCACCGTCTCGTCACTCGGTGACGCGGCCGGGATCACCGGTGCTGCGGCCATGATCATCGATCACATCTTCGCTCCGTCTGCGGTCGACCACGTGCTGGCCGGGACGTGAGTGAGGAGGGGCACCTTCCCGCCGTGACGGGATCGAAGGACCATGCCCATGGGTGTCACCGACAAACGAAGAGGAAAGGAATGAGGAAGGACGGACAAAGCCCGACCCAAGAACCGACGTCTGAGAGCCGAGCTGGGATCGACCGGTACGATTCGGCAGCGTCGGGAGCGTCGACAGAGCCGATCGGCATGCGACACTCCCTTTCGCCCGGAAGGGCTCTCTTAGGAGGAAACCACAGATGACCAACAATTCATGGTTCAAGAAGATGGCGGTGATCGTGGCTGTGGCCATGCTCGCCGTGGCGTGTGGCGACGATGGCACCACCGACACGACCGCCGCCCCAGGGGAGCCTGACACCACGCAGGCGACCGACACGACGATGGGAGACACCGACACCACGGTGTCGGAAGGCGAAGGCGGGACCTACCGCATCGGCTATTCCAACGGTGGCGGCGTCGGTAACGGCTTCCGTGAGGAGCAGGTCTGCACCGCCAAGGCCGAGGCACTCGCCTCGGGTCAGGTATCGGAGTTGGTGACCATTCACCGCAACACCGATGCGGCAGGACAGTTGTCCGACATCCGCGACCTGATCGCCGCGGACGTCGACGCCATCGTGTTCAACCCCAACGACCCGGATGCACTCAACCCGGCGCTCGAAGAGGCGGCGTCAGCCGGCATCCCGACCATCTCGGTCGACGCATTCGTCACCCACGAGGACAGCTTCAACCTGTACAACAACCAGGTCGAGTATGCCCGTCTGGGTGCGGAGTGGCTGTTCGAGCAGATGGGCGGATCGGGCAACGTGTACTACATGCGTGGCTTCGCCGGTCACCCCGCCGATACCGATCGTCACACCGGTTTCGAGGAGGCTCTGGCGAACTACCCGGACATCACCGTCATTCCCAGCATCGAGGGTGAGCACACCCAATGGGACCCGGCGACGACAACGACACTGATCAACGACTGGATCGCCTCCGGGCAGTACGACGACACCGACGGGATCTGGACCTCCGGGATGGACTCCCAGGTCGTCGATGCCATCCAGCAGGCCGGTCTCGACTTCGTGCCGATCGTGGGTGCCGACCTCGGCGCCTTCGTGGCGCAGCTGCTCGACGATGAGGGCTTCGCCGGTCTCGAGGGTGCGGCAGTGACCAACACCGCGGCAGTCGGTGGCGCCGGCGTCAATCTGGCCGTCAAGGTGCTGAACGGCGAGCAGATCGAAACGGCCGAGGACGCCGCCCAGCCGAACACCGTGCTGCTCGACCCGGTGCTGGCGGACAACGTCAGCGATGAAGGTCGTGCCACGCTCGAGTCGTGGCAGGTCGACGGTCTCGATCCGCTGTGGCCGCTCGGTCTGCAGATCGAGGGCTGGACCACCTACACACCCGAGCAGGCCGTCGCTTGCGTCGGCCCCGGCGAGTAGAACAACGACCCACTCATGAGTTGATGGGCCGGCGCAACCCGCGCGAGAACACCAACACACCGCACCAGCCCCAAAGCCGCAGACCGACGGCCCCAACCAATAACAGCGAGAGGCCACCGGTGGCTACAAACGAAA